>CAXUKB010000034.1:0-19118 GCA_964251345.1 uncultured Fimbriimonas sp.
GCCATCGGCCAACCGCGTCGCAGGATGCCCACCACGACGAGCCCTTCCGCTCCCTGATTCGCCTCCAAAATCTCGTGCGCCATGCGCCCGAGGGTTCGCCGAATCGCACCCGCGTCGAGAAGGGTCATGGGAAGAAGGATACTTCGGAGTTAGGGAGTTAGGGAGTTAGGGTGGAGTGGCTTCGTTCCCTCACTCCTTAAGTTCTTAACTCCCTCCTGATCCTTTGTACCAATTCCCGGTCTCGCTCCGGGTCGAACGCCGCCACGGGATTCTCGCGCACCGCGAGAGGAAGGCTGAGGGGCGGCAGGGTGCGCTCGTCCTCGGGCTCGTCGGAGAATCGGGGCACGACGTGCGCGTGGAGAAAGGGGTCGAGGTTCCCGTAGATCGAGTAGTTGCAGCGCACCGCCCCCGTCGCCGCCCGGACGGCGTCGCCGACGCGAGCCATGTCCCGGAGGAACGCGGTTTGCACCTCCGGCGTGGCGTCGTTCAGCGACGCCGCGACGGGATCGGCGAGCAGAAGACAGTAGCCCCGCCGGAACTGGGAGGACGCCAACTCGACCCATCCGCTTTCAAGGCGCGCGACCATCCGCGGATTGAGTCCGACACGCAGTTCTTCGAGACGCTCCGTAGGAGAGGGCATGAGGGATTGACGATTGACCGTCGACGCTTGTCCCAAAAACGTCGGTCGTCAAGGGTCATTCCTCAATCTCTTAGGCCGCCATGGCCATCGTGATCCGCTCGCGCAGGCTCACGTTCACCTCGAACGCGCCGATGTCGGGTAGATCCAAGGGAATCACGAGCGCGGGAACGTTGAGGGTCGTGACCTTCACGTTCGTGCCGCGAATGATCGTGGGGGGCGTGATGTCGACCGAGTAGCCCGCCGAGGAGAGAATCGAGGCGGCGTTGCCCGAGATCATGTTGCCCAACTCGGCGATCGCGCTCGCCGCGAGGCCGTCGAACGTCACGACCGGCGCGCCGATCATTCGGCTGGCGATCTTGTCCGCGGTGACCATGCTCATGCCGTAGATCACCAGCCCCTCGACGGAGCCGGTGATGCCGCACACGATGTTGATCTGCTGCGTCGTGAAGAGCTGCGGGCGCGCGGAGAGCGCGCCCCGCTCGGCACTGGCATTGATAAGGGTCTGAAAGCAGGATCGCGCCGCCTCGGCGAACGGCGAGACGTACTCGGCCCTCACGCCGCCGCCTTGGTGAGCGCTTCGAGCACGCGCTCGGCTTGGAAGGGCTTCACGATAAAGTCCTTCGCCCCGGCCTGGATCGCCTCCACGACCATGCCTTTCTGGCCCATCGCGGTACACATGACGATCCGGGCGTTCGGGTCGGCCGCCTTGATCGTCTTTAACGCCGTCAGGCCGTCCATCTCGGGCATCGTGATGTCCATCGTCACGACGTCGGGCCGGAGCTGCTTGTACATCTCCACGGACTCGGCGCCGTTCGCGGCCTCGCCTACGACCTCATAGCCGTTTTGAACGAGGATGTTCTTCAGGGTGACCCTCATAAAGAGGGCGTCGTCGGTGATCAGGATGCGTTTCGCCATGCGGGTTGCCCCTCCAGGGGCTTTTGGTAGAAGAAGGGAAGAGGCATCTCGTAGCCGATACCTTTCGCGTCGTTGATGCGCTCGGTGCCGCCTACGAAGAGAACGCCCCCGGGCTTGAGGCAGTCAAAGAATTTTCGGTACAGACGATCCTTGGCTTCGTCATTAAAGTAGATGACTACGTTCCGGCACATGATCAGATCGAAATCTTTTTCGAACCGATCGCGAAGCAGATTTCCACTTCGAAAACGCAGGTGCCGACGGATCTCCGGACCCGCTTGCCAGTCCGTACCGGCTGGGGCGAAGTACCGCTCCCGTATTTTTGGGGGCACGCCTCGCATCGAGCCGGCGTCGAAGCGGCCCGCGCGGGCGGTCGCCAGCGCGTCCTCGTCGATATCGGATCCCGAAATCGAATAGCGGTGTCCCGCCGCCTCCAACACCGAAGCCAGGGTGTGGGCCTCCGCGCCGAACGAACAGCCCGCGCTCCAGCAACGGAGCGTCTGGGCCCGCTTCACGAGACTCGGAAGCACCCGACTTTCGAGGTCGCGCCATCGTTCGGGGTTGCGATACAGCTCGGAGACGTTGATCGCGACGCGATCCAGGAGGTCTCGGATCTCTTTCGGGTCGCTCGCAAGCCGACGTCCGAGCACCGCGAGGTCTTTGTCGCCCCGTGCGTCGGCCCAAGTCAGGATTCGGCGGCGGAGTTGGTCCTGCTTGTACTCGCGGAGGTCGAGCCCCGTCGCTTTGAGAAGCGCATCGAAGAGGGCCTCGAACTGCGCGTCCAGACGATTCCCTCCGAGGGTGGAGGGACGTGGTACGTCGTTTGCGCCGCCCCGTACGGCGACGAGCCGCGGTGAATCCTTTGGGTTTTTATCGAGCATTGAGAATCTTCCCCGCCGCGGCCTCGGCGATCGCGCCGCCCATCCTGTCGATGGGCACCGACCGCTCGACCGCTCCCGACGCCACCGCCGCTTTCGGCATGCCGTAGATCGTGCAGGTCTCCTCGGCCTCGGCCAGCACGGTGCCGCCCCGCTCGCGAATCGCCAGCGCGCCGTCGGCGCCGTCGCGGCCCATGCCCGAGAGCACCGCCGCCACGCAGCGACGGCCGAACGCCTCCGCGGCCGAAGCGAACAGGCGGTCCGCCGCCGGTCGGACGCCATGAACGGTCGGGCCGTCGTCGAACGCGAGCGCGCCGTCGGCGCGAACCGTCATGTGTCGGCCACCCGGGGCGACCAGCGCCACCCCTGGTTCCAGCCGGTCGCCCGGCCGGGCCTCGCGAACCGCCATGGGGCCAATCTCGCCGAGCCGTTTGGCGAGCGGCGCGGTGAAGCCGACGGGCATGTGCTGCACGATGAGCATCGGCGCGGCGAAGCCCTTCGGGATGCCTTCCATCATCGCGGCAAGCGCCCGCGGACCGCCCGTCGACGACGCGACGAGGACGACGCGGTCGGACTTGGCCGCCGTGGGGACTGACGCAGCTTTGGGCACGGGGCGGAACGCGCGGTGAACCCGTGCCCCACGTGCCCCGCGAACCTTCTCCACCAACTCTTCACGAACTCCGCGGAGGGTCGAAAGGGAGCCGTTGTTCGGCTTGCAGACGAAATCGACCGCGCCGATCGCCAGCGCTTCCAGCGTCGTGGCCGTTCCCGCCGCGGTGAGGGTCGAGACCATGACCGTGGGCACGGGCCGGGTCTTCATAAGCTCCCGCAGGCAGCCCAGGCCGTCCAACCGAGGCATCTCGACGTCGAGCGTCACGACGTCCGGCGAGGTCTCGGCGATTCTCAGAAGCGCCTCCTCGCCGTCGCGGGCGTAGCCGACGACCTCGATGTCCGGCTCCCGCCGGAGCATGTCGACGAGGATCTGCCGGATGAGCGGCGAGTCGTCGACGACGAGCACGCGAACCGGATTCACGAGCACGCCTCCAAAAGCTTGAGATGCCGCTCGTAGTCGGGCATGAGCTTTTCGGCCATGCTCGGAAGGTCGTCCAGTTCGATGCCCAGGCGAAGGAACGCCTCGGGATTGGGCGGAGGCGGCGCTTCGCCCGCCATGAGGTGCGCGATCGAATCGCCGATGTGGACCACGTGCTCCAACTCCTCGCACGGAAGGTGATGGCAGGAGATCGCGCCGACGAGGGGCAGGGGAAGGTTCCAGCGTCGCGCCAACTCGCCCCCCACCGCGCCGTGATCGAATCCGAGCGAGAGCCGCTCGTCCTCCGGGCTCCGCACGACGTCGGCCATGCGGGGCGCCCACATCGAAAGCGCCACCTTGCCCAGATCGTGCAAAAGGCCCGCCGTGTAGGCGCTCTCGGGATCGAGTCGAGCGCGTTCCGCGATCCACTGGGAGGCGACCGCCGCCGCGAGCGAATGCGACATCAGCGCGCCCGGTGCGAGTCCGTAGACCGGCAGCGGGCCCTTGAGCCAGGGATAGGTCCCCGCGAGCAGGCAAAGGTTGCGGACGCTCTTCATGCCCAGAAGCATCACCGCGTCGGACACCGCCGACACCTGGCGGGCGTTGCCGTAGTACGCCGAGTTCGCGAGCCGAAGCACCCGGGCGGTAAGCACGGGATCGGTCGAAATCAGGCGTGCGACGGAGGAGGCGGTCGCTTCGGCACGGCCGGATTCCCGGTGGGTGGCGAGGGCCACCGCCGGCAAGGCGGGAAGGTCGGGAGTGTGGTCGATCAGATCGGAAAGGGTCGTGGGACGCTGGACCGGCCGCGTGGCCGAGGGGCGCTCCGGGGTTCGGCTCAGGATCCGAGACTGCACAGCGAACGCTCCTCCTCTTTCAGGGCGCGCAGGCGCACCTCGCCCGTCGCGACGTCCAGCGTCATCGTTCGCCCGCGGTTGCCGCCCACGTCTTGGGCGACCGCCCGCAGGCCGAGCTTCTTCAGCATCGCCGTCACCGCCGTCAAGTTTCTCGCTCCGATCTCCATTCTCGAACCTGCCGCCTCGCCGAACTTAAACACCTGCGCGCCGCCCGCCAGGGCGATTCGCAGCCTGCCGCGGCGGGCGCCCGCCTCTTCCAAACTGTCCACGAACGCCGGGACCCCGGTGTCGGCGAACTTGCCGGGCTTCTCGCCTTCGCGACCCTCGAACGATTCGGGGAGCATCACGTGGAGCATTCCGCCTACCTTGGTGATCGGGTCGAGGGCGGCGACGCCGATGCAAGAGCCGAGGCCGATGCACACGAACGTTCCCGAGCCCTTCAGCACCTTCATGTCCGCCATGCCCACGTGGACGCTCAACCCTTCTCTCCGGAAGCCTCGAGCTCGGGGAGTCCAAGCCCTCGGAACAGCTTTCGAAGTCCGCCCACGGTGGGCACGAAGAGGAACGTTCCCTCGAGATCCGCGCCCTCGGCGCTGATGGTCGTCCTCACCGCCAGGGCGGCCGCGTCGGCGCAGGCCGCCTCGCACACGATCGCGCCGATCACCGCGATGCCCATGTCTGCGCAAAGCTGCGGCGGCGTCGCCTGGAGGTTCAGGCCCGTCATGTCGGAGATCGCGGAGAGGAAGCCGCCGTCGATGATGTTTCCGACCTCGCACAGGACCGAAGCGTGGAGCGCGTCGATCCCTTCGGGATCCTCGGGCGCCGCGCCCAGCAACATCGTCCAGAGCGCCTGCGCCCCAGTCCACGGCAGGATGAACGCGACGTGCCCGTCGATGTCGCCGGCGATCGCCATGTACACCCCGACGCACAGCGCCTCGCTGCCGAGCAGTTCGGGCAGTTCTTCGAGGGGCACCGACTCGGCGTCGGGCACGCTCATGTCGATCTGCCGGTTCGTGAGACCGGCGAGTGCGGTCGTGGCGTGGCCGAGGCCAATGTTCGCCATCTCGCGCACCGCGCTTGCCTCCAGCAGTCCCAGTGGGATCGTCCCTGTCATAAAAATCTCTTGGGCGCCGGAAGCGCCCAAAAGGGTTTTCGGTGGGTTAGGACGACTCCTCTAGGTTTGCGAAAGACGAGACGTTATTAAGCAAAATGTTGCGACGAAGAGGGACAACGGACGATTGCGGCGGGCTTTGGGCTCAGAGTCCCGGGCCTCCGAACGGCGGCGAGGCGTTTCGCGTCATAATAAGGGTGTATGGGGGCGAACGGGCTCGACAGGGCCGGTTTGATTCTCGATCGCGAGCCGTGGATTCTCGTTGGCCACGTTAAAAACGAGAGAAAAAAGTAGCTGCGAATAACAACTACGCCTTCGCTGCCTAACTTCGGTTAGTCTCAGTGAGGTCCGCTCCCCACGAGCCGGTAGGGGGGTGTACGGGCCTAATAAAATCCGGATCGGCCGCATAGTCTAAGTCAGGGGCGAAGCGGGCTAAAGCAATCGGACTGGACGATCCACCCAGGCGGTCTCGGCAGAGGGTGGCGTCGAGAAAAAGTACTGAGAAGACGCTCGTGGTGGTTGAGGAGGCGACGGTTTTGGAAGGGGGTTCAACTCCCCCCGCCTCCACCAAATTATTCTAGGTTCCTTTTGGGACTTGACGTCAGTCCAAGCTCATCGCCCGCGCCGTGAGACGACGGCGATGGACTCTGGTTTTCCGAAGGCCGATTGACGAAAGATTGGGGCACCACGGGCCGACAGGGTCCTCGATCTAGGCTCCGTCTGGTGATTCTGGTAGGCGTCGAATGCTCTCGTGCCGATGCGCGAAGCCTATGTATTCGGCCCTCGATGGGCTTCCCCTCTCCCCCGGAAGGGAGAGGGGAAATCATGCACCGGGCAAGACTTAATGCACGGACCAGGTGACGAAGTAGTGGCTGTTGCTGCCGCAGCCGGTCGCCGAATCGACGCCGGGATGCTCGTCGCGCACCACCATGCCGCCGTGCGTTTGGGCCGCGATGATTTCGTAACCCATCACGACGTGGACGGCGGAGGCGACGGGGCCGTCGCAATTGGCAAAGATAATGCCCCAGGCCGAGCCGACGAGCCAGCCCGCTAGGGCGCCCAGCGCCGTGCCCAAAATCGGCACGACCGCGGTCCCGATGCTTGCGCCCAAGGCGACGCCGACCGCGCTCCCGATGGCGGCCGCGGCGGCCGTCGCCGCTTTCTGCGCCAGAGTCGTGGTCGCCTTTTCAAGACCTTGAATCACCGTGCCAGGGTCCTGATGGCCGGAGTTCACCATGTTGTACGCGATGGTGATCTTGTCGTCGGGCACAACGTGAACGTTTTGGAAGTACATGCCCAGGCTGAACGTTCCATTGCCCTTGTCTCCGAGCGCCTTAGTTTGGACGAGAGGCGTGTTCATGCCCACGGCGACGCTGACGGAGACGAAGTCCGTGTCGTTGAAAAGCGATCGGGTGTTGGTGATCTGGAAACTGTCGAGACCGATGGTGCAGGCGACGGGATGGACGACGACCTTCGCGCCGTCCGTGGGGCTCCAGTCGACCTCGCCGCCCTGAAAGCGCTGCGTTCGACCAAGACCGTTGGTGTTGGGCGTCACGAACTCGTCGGTTGTGGGATATCCCAGACCGCCGCGCTCCCAGCCTTGGGCCTGCCAGGCGTCCCGAATGGCTCCCTTCACGATCCATGCTCCGGTGGTCGGGGTCCAGTAGATGCTGCCTTGCTCGAAGTGGTTGAAGCGGCCGATGCCGTCCGGGGTGCCCGTCTCGTCGGTAACCGGAAAGCCGAGAAGACCCCAGTCGAACTGAACGCTGCCCCACTTCGTGTAAATCGCGCCGTGGACGGAAAAGGCGGCCGCGGCGCCGCTCTTCCAGATGATCGTGCCATTTTGGAAGTTGTTGAAGCGGCCCTTCTTGCTCGTCGCGTCGCCTTCATCGGTCGTCGGATAGCCGTTCGGCCCCTTCTCCCACCCGAGGGCGGCCCATTTGGCGCGAATCGAGCCGTAGATGAGGTGCGCGCCGGTCGCCGGCGTGTTGTAGATGGAGGCTTGGCCGTGAGTCGCGTCGCCACTGTAATGGCGGAACGTGCCGACGTGGTCGGGGCACGTGCTCTCGGGAACGGTGGGATGGCCGATCCACGGATCGTCGTGGAGAACCTGGGTGTACTTGGTGTCGATCGCGCTCATTGTTTTTCTCGTTTGCTTTTCTAGGCCTGCTTCGGCCGATGGATCAGAAAGGGTTGAACCCAAGGGGCGCCTTTCCGCTTGGGTGGAGCCTTGCCGATCTCCGCGCGACGGGGCGTCTATCGAGATCCGAGGCGGGGCGCCCGCCTCGGATCTCGCGTCGGGCCGAAAAGGCCGCCCGAAGCTCGGGCTGGTTCAGGGGCTGAGGAGTAGGATCCGTCTTCGAGGACAAGCGTAGGGGGGCGACGCGATCTCGTCGAAGAGGTTTGGTCAGCGCCCGATGTGTCACGCTGAAAAGCATAATTAATGGATGTACATGAGATCGTATATCGATCAAGGCTCAAAGCGTACATAGTTTAAGATTGCAAAGATGAGCTTCGAGTGATTCGGTCTCGATCGTCGAAAAACGTGGGGCATCGGAGACGAGGAAACGGTCTTTGTCGCTTGAGTCCGTCTTCAGAGAATCTGCAAGCCGCATTCCGTCGCAGGTACCGAGTGAACGCCCCCAACGCCCAAGGCGAAAAATAACCTTCCGAACGAGAGGGTTTGGAAATGCGCGACACCACGGAGTTACGAATCCATCTGTTCGGTACGGTCGAGGCCGCGACTTGCGAAGGCGCGGTTTCGTTTCCGTCGCGAAAAGCGTCGTGGCTGCTCGCGATCCTGGCGCTCCGGAACGGCTCGCCGATCGAGAGACAAGCGCTGGCCGCCATGCTATGGCCCGACAGCACGGACCCTGGGGCGCTCCATAATCTGCGTCAGACGCTGGTCGGTCTGCGCCGCGCGCTCGGTCCTGCGGGACGGCTCATCGAGACGATCGGCGCCCGCTCGATCCTCTTGAGGTCGGGCCCGTGGCTTTGGGTCGACGCGATCGAATTCGACCGCGCGGCAACGAGGGGCGCCGACTATAGGGAAAGGGCGGTCGAAAACTACCGCGCGCCGCTACTCGCCGACTGCGACGAGCCCTTTGCGCGGATAGAGCGGGAGTCACGCGAGCAGGCCTTCTTGGTGCTTGCGGAGCGCTTGGGCGACGACCACCGCTTGGCCGGGCGTCATGCGGAAGCGGCGAGCATCGCACGGCGAATCCTTGCGGTCGACCCGTTCCGCGAGAGCGCCTTGCGCGGGCTGATGGCGAGCCTCGCGGCCGCCGGCGGGGTCGGGGCGGCCCTCGACGAGTACCGAAAGTACGAGCAATTTCTGCGGCGGGAACTCGGCGTCGAACCCACCGTCGAGACGAAGGCGCTCGTGCGGGCGATCCGGTCGGAGACGACAAAGGGCGTTCTACGGAACGGCTTGCCCACCTCTAAACCCCTGCCCCATCCAATGACACCGCTCATCGGACGGGAATCGGAGGTCGAGGCGATCGCGAGGAGGCTGCCCTACTGTCCGCTGATGACGCTGACCGGCGTCGGCGGCGTCGGTAAGACGCGGCTCGCCTTGGCCACGGCGGAGGCGGCGTTTCCAGGCGCGGCGTTCGTCGACCTCGCCACGGTGACCGATCCCGCGTCGATCACGCCGGCCGTGGCCCGCGCGTTGAGCCTGGTCGAGGTTACGGACCGCACTTCGGTCGACGCCATCGCGGACCGGCTACGCACGGAGAATCGGCTGGTCATTCTGGACAACTGCGAGCACCTGCGCGAAGGACCGGCCGAATTTTTGGGGCGGCTCTTCGCCCAGGAGCCCGGAATTCGGGTCTTGGCCACGAGCCGCCAGCCCGTGGGCGTCGCCGGCGAGGTCGTTTGGCCCGTCGCACCGCTTGCCGCGCCCGAGCCGAACGCGACTCCCGACGAATGGCTCGGCTCGCCCGCGTTCCGCCTCTTCTTGGAGCGCTCGAGCGCCGCGGGCAACGTTCGGTCATGGCATGAGGGCGAGCGTCGGCAGATCGCCTCGATCTGCCGACGCCTCGACGGCCTCCCACTCGCGATCGAGCTCGCCGCGGCCCGAACGAACGTGCTGTCCGTCGAAGAGATCGAGGCGCGTCTCGGCGACCGATTTGCGATCCTCGGGGGAGGGAATCGATCGGTTCCACGTCACCAGACGCTCCGGGCGACGATGGACTGGAGCTGGGGTTTGGTCGGCGAGCCTGAACGACGATTGCTCGAACGAATGTCCGCGTTTCGCGGCGGGGCGACGCTGGGGGCGATCGAAGCGACGGTCGGAGTGCCGGCCCTCGACCTCCTCGCCGACCTCGTCGACCGGTCGCTCGTGATCGCTCAACGTCACCCGTCCGGCAGTCGGTACACGACGCTCGAAACGGTGCGGCAGTATGCCGCCGAACGGCTGAAGGAGGCCGGAGACGACGAGGCGGCGCGGATCGGCCATGCGGCGTTCTTCTCGGAGTGGGCCGAGCGCGAGACCCGGCACCCCTTCGGCGAGGGTGAGGGCGCGGCGTTCGAACGGCTGGAGCGGGACCACGACAACCTGCGGGCAGTGCTCGAGTGGTACCGCTCGACGGGTGACCGCGAAGCCGAGCTACGCCTCGCGACCCGCCTAAGTCGATTTTGGGACACTCACGGCCACCTCAGCGAGGGTCGGGGGATCCTCGAGCGGGCGCTGGGCGGCGAGACGTCGGGGCTCCCCCCGAGTCTCGTCGCCGACGCCCACGATCATGCGGGCTGGATGGCGACCGTCCAGCGCGACTGCGAGGCGGCGCGGGATCACTACGCCCACGCCCTCGCCTACTTCCGAGCGGTCGGCGACAAGCCGAAAATCGCCCACAATCTCAATTGCCTGGGCGGGGCCAACTACTACGCGGGTGACTACGCCACGGCTCAGCGCCAGTACGAGGAGGCGCTCATGCTCTTTCGCGAGGCCGGCCGTCTTCGCGGAGCCGCGACCGTGCTCGCGAACCAGGGAGAGTTGGCGCTCAAAATGAACGATCCCGCAAAGGCGCGGACCTGCTTCGAAGCGAGCTTCGCCGAAAGCGGAGGACCGGAACAGGGCGGCGCCGAAGAGCGGGCGCTGACCTTCTCCGGCCTTGCGCTGACCGACCTTCGGCAGGGCCGCTTTGCGGAAGCGCGCGCGAATGCCCTTCGCTCGCTCCAATTGTTCGACGAGGCTCAGGCCATCGTCTCGGTGCCCCACGCGATTGGATTGTTGGGGGTCATGGAGGCGAGTCAGGGCGGGTGGAACCGAGCCGCCCGACTCTTGGCCGCGGAGACGTCGCTCGCGTCGAACTTCGGCGTGCCGCTCCTCGATCTCTTCGAGACCGAGCGGGCGGAAGCTTGGACCGGGGCTCTGCTCCACCTCGGCCCGGACGGGACGCGGGCGGAGGCCGATTTAGGACGTTCGATGACGCGGGACGAGGCGATCGCCTTCGCACTCGAGGGCTCCCCCTCTCCGCCAGGGCCCTAAGCGCGCTCCTATCGCCAGAGATCTCGATGATTCCGGTCGATCGAGCGAGTGCGATAGCTCGGAAACCGTGAGCCGTACGGCTCACGCGCAAAGTAAAGCTGGCCTTCGGGAGGTAGTCCTACGCACGGTGGGACTTTCGCCTAGGCCCGCCCGACGTCTTGCGGGCGGGCCTCGTCCTTTAGGGGCGACCCTCAAGGTCGCTGGGTCTGAATGGGACCCTTCCCTTGGTTCGCCCGGTGCCGAGATCCCGCCGGGCAACCCTTTTTGCGGTGCGACGCCTTAGGATGGGGTCGACGCCGATCCGCTACACTCCCGAGAAGCCATGGGAGTGAACGACGCGCGATGAACGAATCACCAGGAACGCCGGGCAACCCCGTCATCCCGGTCTACGCCGCCGATCCCGACGCGCATCTCATCGGCGACCGCTACTTCATCTACGCCACTCACGCCGGCTTCTACCCCGACAAGGACTCCTTCGTGACCGGGCAGTCGACCGACGCGGGGCATGGCTTCTCGGCGTGGAGCTCGCGCGATCTGCGCTCCTGGCAAAGCGAAGGGCCGATCCTCCGCTTCTCCGACATCGGCTGGGCGCGCGACCTGCCCCACGCGTGGGCGCCGTGCTTGGCCGAACGCAACGGCCGGTACTACTTCTACTTCTGCGCCGACAGCCGCATCGGGGTGGCCGTCGCGGACTCGCCCACCGGGCCGTTCATCGACGCGAAGGGCGAGCCGCTGGTGCCCTACCGCGACGATCTGTCGGCTATCGATCCGATGGCGTTCATCGACGACGACGGTCAGGCCTACCTCTACTGGGGGGCGGTGCCCGGCTACTGGCTCGAGGGCGAGATCGAGTACGTCCGGATGCACCTGTCGGTGCGAAAGCTCGCGCCCGACATGACCACCTTCGTCGGTGAGGAGATGCCGACGATCTCGACCCGGCGACTGCGGGAAGACTGGCACGACCTCGACCACATCGAGGCGTCGCACGTGGTCAAGCGAGAGGGACTCTATTCTCTGCAATGGTCGGAAGGGAGCTTCAGCTCGCCCGACCTCGAGCGCAGCTATCGCGTGAACTACGCGACGGCCGTCACGCCGCTCGGGCCGTGGCACCTCGCCCCAAACAATCCCATGCTCGCCTCGCGTCCGGAGATCGGGGCGATCGGTCCCGGACACCACGGCGTCATTGGCATCCCGGGCACGGACGAATGGTGGTGCGTCTATCACTGCCACCCGGGCGATGCGGACCGGCGCGTGTGGATCGACCGGCTGGCCTTCGACGAGGACGGCCGCGTCTTGCCGGTCGTGCCCACCCTGGAGGGGCCGCCTGCGCGTCCGGTGCTCCTGGGGCTGAGCCTGAAAAGGACCGGACCGTACGCCCACGGCGCTCCCATCGACTTTCGAATCGCGACCCATGGGGCGTTCGCGCAGGTGGAGTTCTTCGCAGGTGACCGGAAGATTGGCGAGTGTCCCGGCGATTCAACCGAATGGCGCTGGAACGACCCGCCGGTCGGATTCCACAAGGTTCACGCGCGGGCCGACGGCGCGGTCTCGGCGCCTCTCAATCTCGACGTCTTTTGAGTTCGGACCCTTTCTGAGGAACGGTTCAATCGCGCCCACCAACCTTTTGGTCCTTTTGGGAAGATCGACGGCCTACTTCTTGACCTCGGGATAGGGCTTGACGAAATCGTGAAGCTGCTCGTCCAGGGCGATGCGGACGGCGCGGACCTGGCGGTTCTTCTCCTTCGCGCCCATGCTCGTCGAGTCGGCCTTCTTCTCCTCGCCGGAGAGGATCGCCTGCTTGTTCTGCACGTCGAGAAGCCACGTGCGGAGCGTCGCCGTCCCGTCGAGGTGGTTGTCCATGAACCGCGCCTTCATCTTCTGGCCCGTCTTCTCGATCGTCGTGAACACCACGAGCCGCGCGTTCGCCGCGGCGCCGATCTTATAGAGGTTGTCGAGGCTTCGGTTGGCCAGGACGGTGAAATCGACGCCCGCCGCCGTCGCGGCCGCCGCGGCGTCGGCGTCCGCCACCACGACGAAGCCGCGCCCCGTGAACTTGTCCGTGAGGGTGGACTTCGCCTCGGCGATCTCTTCCGTGCTCGTCGTCGCCTGCTTGTCGCCCGAGGCGTCGACCGGCGCGACCACGAGGACTCGGGTCTGGGCGGGAACGTAGGTCGGGGTTTGGCGAAGCAGAGCGGTCGTGAGGATTGCAGCGAGCATGCGCGAAGGTTACCGAGCGCTCGCGGCGATTGCGCTTCGAATGCACCAAGCTTGCGGGCGGGCTTTCGACCCATCCCCGTTCGGCCGGGTCGGATACGCTGTCCAAGAGAGACGATGCCCCCGCGTGCCTTCACCCTGATCGAACTGCTCGTCGTGATCGCGATCGTCGCGGTGCTCGCGGCGATCCTTTTCCCCGTGCTCGCCTCGGCGAAGGCCAGCGCGAAGAACGCGCAGGACCTATCGAACATCCGGCAAGTGGGGGTGTCGGCCCTGCTCTACGCGAACGACGCCGACGACCGCTACGTCCCCGTCGGTTCGTGGGACGATCCCTCAATCACGCCCTACACGAACCCGAACGGCCCCGCACCGGGCATGGCGTGGCACGGATGGCCGCTTCGGCTTACGCTCTACACCTGGAATCGCGAGATCTTCCACAGCCCGTTTATGCCCCGAACCGCAAATTGGTGGAAAGGCGCGTGCGCGACGTCGAACGGCATGGCGGTCACGTCGACCTACAGCTACAACTGGAATCTTGGCGCCGACTCCGACGTCTACGGCACGCCCTACAGCCCGACGCCGGACGGAACCCTGAGGAACGTGCCGCTCGCTACCACCCAGGTCGACTCGCCCGCCTCGACGATGGCGTTCCAACTCTCCCAGACCGACTCACGCTACGGCGACGAGTTCGGATGCGACTACAACTCGGTCGAGACCGGAGACTGGGACGACCGGCTCCGCTGGCACGCCGTTCACAACGGCGGCGGCAATCTCGACTTCGTGGACGGCCACGCGAAGTTCTTTGTTGCGAAAGAGGCCGACTCGGCCGCGTGCCACGGCGCGCCCGACCACGACGTGTTTATCTGGGCGTCGCGGGGGATCTGGGCTTGGCCCGGCTATCCTTCGAGCACGGGCGGCTTCGCCACGGAGCCCGTCGCGCTCAGCTGTTTCTAGGGACCGTTTCCGAACCCCAGCCGCCGCCGGGCCCATCGCCGCAGGGTCCGCCACGCGACGAAAAAGAGCAGCAGCCCCATGAAGCCGCCGAATAGGGCGTTCAGTCGCTCGTCCGAAATCCACTCGTTGATCGTCCAAAACGTGACCGCCAACCCGTAGACCACGAACAGGGTCTGCATGAGGAGCAGCAGGAGTAGGGTCGAAAGCCTCAACGTTCCCTTTCTACGAAGCAAGACTCGGCGAATCTCTTGCGCCTTCAAACCGTCGCTATACTGGAAAACAAGCGACGATGCAAACCGAGAGGACGACCTCGACAATAACGGACCGGTTGACCCCCGAGGAGGTGTCCGCCATCCGACGGCGACTCGCCGACGGAGACGGCAACCTGCCGGACTTTCGCACCTATGGCGCGGCGACGCTGGACGACGTGGCGGAAGCGGTCGGTCTCACGCCCGACGAGGTGCGGCGGCAACTCGACCGCATTCGCGCCGAGCGGGCAGTGCCGTCCGCCGTCCCCGCCCGCAAAGATCAGCGAGCCTTGCTCGCCTTCGCCGTCGTGCTTCTCGCGGCCGCCTATCCGATCCACCTTCTGAACCCCCGGAAGCTTACGGACGAGGAAGTCTTATCGGGCATGGAAGAGCGGGTGGCGGAGTCTCGTGCCCGTCGCAAGGCGCACCCCGTCGTTCACTATCCCATCGTGACCAAGGTGCGGTTGGGGGCCCTTCCTCCCGCCGGATTCACCATCGACTTTCAGGGGCAGCTCACCGACACGACGGTCGTCCCCGGTCCGTCGACGAACGGGCCGTTGGAGCGGAACGCGGCCCGCACCGCCCTCGTCGAAGCGGTTCTCAACGTCTACGAGGTGGCTCGCGCCGCCGAGCGAGACGCCCCCAAGCCCGACCATCCGCTTCCCGCGCCCAAGGGTTTTATGGGAAACATGGAGCCCAAGCCCGACGCCGGAACGCTGGTGTATTCCGTGGGGACGACGAGCTACGTTCCCCACACGTCCCTGCCGATCGACCCCATGCCCGGCTTCTCCCCGGCGCAGTGGGACGAAGAGGTCCGACGACGGATCGAAGCGACCGTGGATGGGCTCCTCGATGGATTGATGAAAGGCCAGGAGGCGAGCCTAAAGGTCGAACCGCCCCGGTGGGGAAACGCGGTGATGCCCCCGACCGGATACACGATCGCGTTCTCGGGACGGCAGGTCTCCGGCTCCAACTCGACGAGCCTCGTCATCCTGCCCTACGATGCGGCGGGAGTAGCGCGTAAGCTCACTTGGGCCGTTCGCCATCTCATTTGGCACGACGCCGATCCTCCCGACTTCTCGTCGCCCGAGTCGAACGCGGCCTTCGCAAAGAAGCCGACGCCCGCCTACGCGAACGTCACTTTTCACGGACCGGGGGGCGACGTCGTCTTTAATCTCCCTATGACGGCCTCGAAGAAGTACCCCAACGCCGCCGCGGCCGCAAGGGCCGCCGACCGCATTCTGGACGAGGCGGTCCGCAAAGCCGCCGCGCAGGTCGGCTCGCCGGGCGCTCCTTCCCGTCCAGAGGCTTCGAGTCGTCCGGTTGTCGTCGGCATCCCTGGCGTGCCGGGCTCGTCCGTCAAGGTCGGGATGTCCGTTTCGGGGGCTTCGCGCCGATGAACGGATCTCACCTCGAACTCGACGAGGCGCAATCGCTGACCGGCACGGAGCTGAACGCTCTCCAGGACCGCCTTGCGCCGGGTACCGTTTTCGACGGGGCGACGACGATCCGCGACGTCGCGGAGGCGGCGGGACTGCCGGAGGTCGACGTGGCCGCCCACCTGCGACGCATCCGGGCCGAAACCGCCTTTACCGAGCCGCCCCGGGCGCGGCCGTCGGCGTTGCCGTGGATCGCGGGCGCGACGCTCGTCGTCGGTCTGGGCGTCACCTGGTGGCGGATCCATCCGAACGACCCTTCGTCGGCTCTCCAGTCCGCGCCTCCGGTTCTGCCATCCGCCACGCGGACGACGGTTCGGCCTTCCGTCCAGACCACTCCGCTGACGGCCCATTGGGAGGGTGGTCCGGGTTCGGAGCATCCGCCCACCGGCTTTCGGGTCGAAGCGATCGGCGAAAAGAGCGACGAGGTCGCGGACAATTCGGGCGAAGCGCGCGCGCTGCCCTACGAAACGGTCCGCGACGGACTCGCGCGTGCCGCCGAGGCGGTCGTCGGGCGCGCGGCCTCGGAAGATGGCATGGCGTCGGCCCCGCCGGGCACTCACTATCGAGGTCAGGACGGGAGCGTCTTCTCGCCTCGCCCCGGTTTCGTCCATCTCGCCCTGTCAGGCTGGGCGGGAAGCACGATCGGGTGGATCGCCGTGCCGCTGACCGGAGCGAGCCGGACCGATCTAAAAAAGTTGGCCGAGAAGCTGCTCGAGGACGCGAAGCGAACCCAAGATCAAGCGCTCGCGCCCGTCGCCGACCCCAGCTCGGGGCTCGTCGCGCCGCCGCCGGCCTTCTCCTTACGGTTCGCCGGCCGACGGCTGGAGGTCTTGCACGGACCGCGCGTCTCGTTTGCGCCGATCGCCCCTTCCGCGATCGTCGCTCGCCTGGAAGCGGCGATCGTCAACGCCACCTTTCGCGACCGCCGTCCGCCTCTCGGTCCGTGGACAGGGGACGCCGCCGCCGATGCCCGAATTCCCCTGCCCGAAACGAGTCATGTCGAGATCATGGGGCCGGAGGGCGTGACCGTCGGCGACGTCCCGACGGTGCCCGGCGAGGTGGCCGCGACCGCGCGGGCGGCGCACGACCTCGCCGTGCGCGCCACCCGCGGGTTCGACGAGGTGAATAGGAGAGCCTTAGAAACGGATGGAACGCTTCGCCCCTGAACCCGAGGCGATGGTCGCTCCGGGCGAGATCCGGGAGCTTGTGGCGCGGCTGACGGAACAGTCGGTCGACGCGGTGCCGGTGGGCGTCGCGCGCACCCTCGAAGGGGTGTCGCTGGAGACGGGCATTCCGGTGGCCCGATTGCGCGAGACGCTCGTTCAGATGCGCCGCGAAGGTCGCTTTACGATTCCGCCCGCGGCGTGGGCCGGCTTCGTCGCGCTCGCGGCGTTCGGCGTCTGGGCGGTTCGCCACACGCCCGGCCTCGAGACGGTCACCCCCGCCGCCCCCGTCTCGGTGCCGGTCGTGAAGCCTCCGGTGGTCGAACCCGACCTCTCGGGGACCGTCTCGCTGACGCAAGTTACCTACGGTCCGGACGGCGGCGACCTTCAGGTCGATCCGGCCTTCGAGCCGACGAAGCCGCTTCCGGAAGGGGTCAGCATCTCCGCGACGGTCGGCAAGCTTCTTTGGGGAAGCGGCGACCACCGTGCAAAGGCACTCGACCACCCCCTTTCTCCCGAAGACGCGGACGCCGTTCGCGCCGCCGTCGAGGAGCTACTGCGGTACGTGCGCCGGGATGCCGCCCGACGCCATCTTCCGGTCGACCCCTATGGCGTGGACCTTGGGGGAAACAGCTATGGCGGTAGCGCGAACGCGCGGGCGGCTCTCCCCCCTCCCGGAGCGTCGAACGATGCCGCGGCCGAGGCGGCAGGTCGGCACGCCGCTCGTGACCTCGTCGAGAGGCTGCAAAGCAATCTGCGATGGCGGGAAACGATCCGCCGGCAAGAAGGCCCCTAAGACTGGCGTGGTGTTGGAAGGACAAAGCCTGCTCCCTGGGTGTCTAGAAAGAACGAATAGGTGCCGGATGCTCTCTTGCCAGCGTGCGCGACTGCGGCGACAAGCCTTTAGGGCTTCAGTCTCGACACCCTAAGAAATCGTTTCACAACCATCCTTTGCGTCTTCGCGCTTTTGCGAGAACCTGGGCGAGATCCTGTGGCCATCCCGTCCGGGTTATGAAACGAACTCAAAGACGATCTTAGTGGTGGCGAACCTGGGCGTCGTGCTTCTGTCGGTAGATCGACCGGCTGTCGTGGTTCATCTCGTGGTTGAGGCGAGTTCGCTCGTGGCTTGTGAGATGGCCGTGGTGGAAGTACCGGTCGCGCCGCTCCTGCGCCCGGACGACGGCGGTGCGGTTGTGGAGGCCACGCACCTCGCGGTGGGTGAGCTGGCCGCTACGGATGCCCTGCACGATTCGCTTGTGCTGCTCGGCCTGACGCTCGTTAATGTTCCCGTGATAGGGGTTCTGTGCGCTGGCGATAACCGGCAGAAGCGCGGCGGTGGCGATAAGGGTTCTGAGGATGTTCATCGTTTTCTCCTGGTAGGGAGATGAACGAAAGGACTGGCGCGGGGTTCAGTTTTCGGGACAAAAGTCCCGAAAACATCCCGAGGCGAACGGCGCTTCACGCTCGACCGCTCATTTAGGAGGATACGCTACGATCCGTAGCGCGTGTCCGGCGCGGTGACGTAGAGTTGCTGAATAAGCTTCGCGACCAGGCCCGTCCAGCCCGTTTGGTGGCTTGCCCCAAGGCCCTTCCCGGTGTCTCCGTGGAAGTATTCGCTAAACCAAATGAGATCCTTCCAGTTCGGATCGAAGTCCATCTGGTCGTTCCCGCCGTTGCATGGCCGTCGCCCGTTTTCGTCGGGCAGAAACAGTCCCAGGAGACGTCCCTCGAGATCCGCCGCGACGTTGGCGAGAGTCATCGCCGCCCCGCTCGGCTCCGGCTCGGGCACCGTGAAGCTCGTGCCGAAGTAGTAGTCGAACTTCTGGATCGACTCGATCAGCAGGAAGTTCACCGGGAACCAGACCGGTCCGCGCCAGTTCGAATTGCCCCCAAACGCCCCGCTCGTCGACTCGCCCGGCTCGTAGTCGATCGAGTAGGTTTCGCCGCCCAAGCTCAGCACGAACGGGTGCTCGGCATGGTATTTCGAGACGCTCCGCATCCCGTGATCCGACAGAAACTCCGTCGGGTCGAGCGCCCGTCGCAGAATCCGCTTGAGGCGGTCGGATCCCACGGCGGAGAGCAGCGTTCGGCGACCCACCCCGGGCTTTTCCAGGCTCGCCGCGTTCTTCGTAAGGTCGGGCCGGTTGTCGAGGAACCATTCCATTCGCCGCCGGAATCCGTGGA
>CAXUKB010000034.1:19128-20682 GCA_964251345.1 uncultured Fimbriimonas sp.
GCGATCGCCTGCGGCTCGATCGTGGTGACCGCGAACAGCGGGATCAGGCCGACGAACGAGTGAATCCGGTTCGGTTCGACCGATCCGTCCGGATGCACCAGCGCGTCGTAATAGAAGCCGTCCTCTTCGTCCCAAAGGTCGGTGAGGCCGCGCTCCGTGCTGTTCAGCGCGGTGGCCACGTACATGAAGTGCTCGAAGAACTTCGAGGCCATGTCCTCGTACGCGATGTCGTGGTGAGCCAGCTCCAACGCGATGTCCATCATGTTCAGGCAGAACATGGCGATCCAACTCGTGGCGTCGCTCTCCTCAAGGGCATATCCCGTCGGAAGCTCCCGATTTCGATCGAAGACGCCGATATTGTCGAGGCCGAGGAAACCGCCCTCGAACACGTTGTTGCCTTCGAAGTCCTTACGGTTGATCCACCAGGTGAAGTTCAGCAGGAGCTTCTGAAAGGCGCGTTCGAGGAAGAGGACGTCTCGACGGCCGTCGATCTCGTACACACGGAGGGCCGCCCAGGCGTGGACGGGTGGATTCACGTCGCCGAACGCCCACTCGTACGCGGGTACCTGCCCGTTCGGGTGCATCATCCACTCCCGCATGAGGAGGATGAGCTGCTCTTTCGCGAACTTGGGGTCGACCAGCGCGAGCGGGATCGTGTGGAAGGCAAGGTCCCACGCGGCGAACCAGGGGTACTCCCAACCGTCCGGCATCGACATCACCGAGGCGACGTGGACGTTGCGCCACGCATCGTTCCGCGTCCGGTTCTTGGGGCAGGCGGGTTGGGCGGGGTCTCCGTTGAGCCAAGTCTCCACATCGTAGTGGTAGAACTGCTTGCTCCAGAGCATGCCCGCGAAGGCCTGCCGCTGGACCTTCGCCACCTCGGGCGGCAGGTTGGGGGCGAGGGCCGCGTAGAAAGCCTCGGCTTCGGCTTTGCGCTCGCGCAGAACCGCCTGCACGTCGGGGGCCGCCCCGTCCCCCATGACGAGGCAGTAGTAGAACGTAAACGAGTCCCCCGCGGCGATCGTCTCCCGGAACACCGCGGCGGCCTTCGTGCCCTGGTCGTTCGGGTTGACGGCCTCTCGATCCCCGTCGACGATCGCGCGGTGAAAGGCGTCCTTCACGTACGGCTGGCGGTTGGGCGAGCCGAACAGCCGCTCTTCGTTCGTCTCATTCTCGGTGAACAGCCACTCCTGCGCGCCATCGGCGACGAGCGCCATCCGGCCGTAGCGAGGATGGTCGATGCGGGCTCGGCTCGACTCCTGACGGATCGCGGGGTGCGGGCTGCCGTCCTTCCACGACCAGGTGTTCCGGAACCAGACGTGGGGCAACGCCCAGATCTCGGACGCCTCCGGTCCCCGGTTGTGGATCGTAACGCGGAACACCGTGGTTGAGGCGTCGGCCTTCGCGTGCTCGATCTCGACGTCGAAGTAGCGGTTCTCGTCGAACACGCCGGTGTCCCGAAGCTCGTACTCGGGCGCGGCGCGTCCCGCCGTGGCGTTCTTCTGGATGAGCTCGTCGTACGGGAACGCGGCCTGCGGATACTTGTACAGCATC
>CAXUKB010000035.1:0-3915 GCA_964251345.1 uncultured Fimbriimonas sp.
CTCCTACGAAGTCGACGACCAACCGGCAGCGCGCCTGCGGAAAGACGGCGCCGATCCCAAAGTAGATCGCATCTTCGTGGGATCGCCCGCCCGCCCAAGCGTCGCTTGGACCCGGAAGGGCGTAGGGCCAGTCCCCGGCGTTCGACCGCCCGGCGACGAACGAAGGATCCTCGCCATATCGCGCGTAGCCGTTCGGCGCGAGCGCGAACTCGGCGGCGGAGCCGTCGACGACGCCGAGACTCGCGAGAACGATCGGCGGATCGACGACGCCGGAGAGCGACAGAAGCATCTAGGGGCACGATACCGGGAGCGCAGGGCAAGCCGTTTCATGAGGTTTGAATCGTCTTCGAGTGGGGAACCGAAGCCCTTAGAAAATGCGATCTTGCGGGAGGGTGGACTCGCCTCGGCCATAATAAGCGGTCGCCCTTATGCCGAGCCAAGCCGCCGCCATCGTTCTCGCCGCCGGAAAGGGAACCCGTATGAAGTCGGACCTGCCCAAGGTTCTGCACAAGGTTTGCGGACTTCCGATGGTGGAGCATGTCGTCCGCGCCTTGCGAGGGGCGGGGGTGGAGCGGATCGTGGTCGTCGTCGGTCATGGCGGCGAGGTGGTCCAAGCGGCCCTCGGCGGCACCGTGGAATATGCCTGGCAGCGCGAGCAACTGGGAACGGGCCATGCGGTGCGTTGCGCGGCCGCCGCGCTCGAAGGCTTCGAAGGCCCCGTGATCGTCGCCTCGGGCGACACGCCCCTCGTGGACGCGGCGACGATGGCCGCTCTCCTGAGTACGCACGGCGACAAAGCGGTCACGGTCGCGACCTCCGTCCTCGACGACCCGACGGGCTACGGCCGAATCGTTCGAGACCCGGCCGGAAAGCCCTGCCGAATCGTCGAGCAGAAGGACGCGAGTGAGGAGCAAAGGGCAATCAAGGAGGTCAACTCCGGCCTCTACGGTTTCGACGCCGCGACCCTGTTCCGGTTGCTTCCTCGATTGCGCAATCACAACGCCCAAAGGGAGTACTACCTCACCGACCTCGTCGCGATGGCGGCGGAAGACGGCCTGCCCGTCGCCACCCAGTCGGCCGATCCGACCCTCCTCTCGGGCGTGAACGACCGATGGCAACTGGCCGAGGCGGAAGCCGTCCTGCGCCGGACGATCCTCAAGGGGCATGCTCTGAACGGCGTGACCCTTCGCGATCCCGCGACGACCTACATCGAGGCCGACGTGCAGATCGGTCCGGACGTCACGATCGAGCCCGGCTGTCACCTTCTCGGCCTGACCACCGTGGGTACCGGCGCGCGGCTTGGCCCCAACGCGATCCTGCGCGACGCCCAGATCGGAGACGGTGCGAAGGTCCAACTCAGCGTCGTCGAGGCGAGCGCGGTGGGGGAGGGCTCGAAGATTGGACCCTTCGCCCACCTTCGCGCGGGAAGCGGCGTCGGACCTCACGGTCGAATCGGCAATTTCGTCGAGCTCAAGAACGCCGAACTGGGCGAGCGGGTCGCCGCGGCTCACCTCACGTACCTGGGCGACGCGACGGTCGGCCCCCGGACGAACGTGGGCGCGGGCACGATCACCTGCAATTACGACGGCTTCGCCAAGCATCGCACCACGATCGGGGCGGACGTTTTCGTGGGCTCGCAGTCCACGATCGTCGCGCCGATCACGATCGGGGATGGCGCGATGCTCGCGGCGGGGAGCACGATCACCGAGAGCGTGCCCCCCGGAGCGGGTGCGTTCGGACGGGCAAGGCAGGAAACGAAGGAAGGATGGGTGGCAAAGTGGCGGGAGAAACGGAAGGTCGGGAAGTGAGCGAAGATTCGGCGAAGCCGCCGACAACATCCCTAACGCAGTCTTCGGCCCTGCCGGGACTCAAGCTCTTTACCGGCAGCGCGAACCCCGAATTGGCGAAGAAGGTCGCGGAGAACCTCGGCGTGCGTCTGGGCAAGCGGATGCTCACCCACTTTGCCGACGGCGAGATCCGGGTGATGATCGAGGAGAGCGCCCGTGGGATGGATATCTTTATCCTGCAGCCCACGTGCGCCCCGACGAGCGAGACGTACATGGAGCTGTTCATCATGCTCGACGCGTTCCGTCGCGCCTCTGCCCGCCGCATTACCGTCGTCGTGCCCTACTATGGCTACGCCCGGCAGGACAAGAAAATCAAGCCGCGCGAGCCCATCGCCGCACGCCTCATGGCGGACATGCTGCAGCTTGCAGGGGCGAACCGCGTGGTGGCGGTCGACCTTCACGCGGACCAAATTCAGGGCTTCTTCAGCGTTCCGGTCGACCACCTCTATGGCGGACCGATCCTTGCGAACTACTTTATCTCGAAAGGTTTTCGCGACGACAAGGACGTGGTCGTCGTGTCGCCCGACTCCGGCGGCGTCACCCGCGCGAACGCGCTCTCCGAGCGGCTCGGTTGCTCCTTCGTCGTCATTGCCAAGCGCCGCCCGGCGCCGAATCAAGTCGAGGTCGTGGAGATCGTGGGCGACTTCGTGGGCAAGCGGTGCGTGATGATCGACGACATGATCGACACCGGCGGTTCGATCGTCGCGGGCGCCCAGGCGCTCATGGATCGCGGCGCCCGCGAGGTGATCGTCTGCTGCTCTCACGCGATCTTCAGCAAGGACGCGCCGGCCAAGCTTCAGGAATCGTGCATCTCCCAAGTCGTCGTGCTCGACACGATCCCCTTGGAGGGCAAGTCTTTCCCCAAGCTGAAAGTGCTTTCCTGCGCGCCGCTCCTTGCGGATGCGATCCGGCGCATCCACCACAACGAGTCGGTAAGCGAACTATTCGAGAACTGGCGGTGAATCGTTTGGGAGCGCGCGGCCCGGTCCGCGTTCTGTTCTCTGCGTCAGGGCGCGGCGTTGCACGCGCCGTCACGAAGATTGCGGCGACCACGCGTTCCAAGGAAGGTCGGTGAACGACGAACCGCTCGTCTGGACCGTCCGTCCGACGGACGGGGCGCCCGTCAAGCTCGTCGCGATCTTTGCCGTCGCGTTCCTTGCCTTAGGGGTGGGTTGGTTCGGCTTCGGAAAGCCGCTGTTCGGACTGCTCGGCTTCGCCATGATCCTCGGCTCGACTGGTGACGCTTGGCTTGGTACGCGCTTTCGGCTCGACGCGAAGGGCGCGAGCGCGCGCACCGGACCGAGCGTTACCGCCATGGACTGGACCGACGTGCGTCGCGTGCTGGACAAAGGCGCGGAGATCCGTCTCTCCCCCCTGGAGAGCGCCTCGACCCTAGACGCTTTCCGCGGCGTCGGCCTCGTCACCCAACCGGAGAATCGCGAGTCGGTTCTCGAGTATGTGAGGGCCCATGCTCCCGAGGCTCCGCTACAATAGGGCGCATGGATTCCCTGAACAACGATCTGGCCTCTACGAAGAACGCAGGACGTTGTGAAGACCAGGAGTTGGGCGTCCTTTAGATGGCCGACTTTTGGGAAGAGGATCTGACCGAGGAAGAGACCGAGCGGCTCCTCGACAAAGCCGAGAAAGAGATCCGCCGGCGGCGAATGGAGACGCCTGCCATCATTGCCCTGGAGCTTCACAAGCCTCTCGCCAACGTCGGCGCGAACGCGCTCGTCGTCATGGCCCCGTTCGCCGTTCCGTTCCTCGGCTACGACGGCGTTCACGACCTCAGCCGTCTTCTCAGAAAGAGGGACAACATCGAAAGGCTCATTCAGCGGCTAGAATCCCCGCAAGGAAAATAATGGGAGACCAATACCGAGACACCGGCTGGTTCGGGATCGTGCTCACGCTCGTCGTGGTCGCGCTAATCCTGTTCAACATCGGTCGGGCGAAGCGGGGCAAGAGCCTCTTCATCCGCCGCATCGCGGGCCTCAACGCGATCGATGAGGCGGTGGGCCGCGCGATCGAGCTCGGCATACGTGAGCGTGCGCGCGCCATCGACGAGGGC
>CAXUKB010000035.1:3925-10362 GCA_964251345.1 uncultured Fimbriimonas sp.
GGCAAGCCCGTGTTTATGGTGCCCGGCCTATCGGACACCATCAACGCGAAGTCGATGCAGGCGATCAACATCTTCTCCTACGTCGCGCGCGTCGCCTCGCGGTTTTCGAATCCCATCATGGTTTGCTGCTACAACGCGTCGATCCTGACGGTGGCGCAGGAGGTGATTCGCGACGTCTATCAGCAGGAAGGCTCGATTGAGAAGTACGACGTCGACTCGGTTCGGTTCGTCTCCGACCGTCAGTTCGCCTTCGCGGCGGGCGTTTCCGGCCTCATGATCCGCGAGCAGGCCGCCGCCTGCTTCCTCATGGGCGAGTTCTACGCCGAGTCGCTCATCCTCGCGGAGACCGCCAACAACCTCGGCGCGATTCAGGTCGCCTCGTCCACGGAGCTCACTCAAACGCCCTTCTTTATCGCGGCGTGCGACTACGTGCTGATCGGCGACGAGTTTTACGCGGCCAGTGCCTACCTCACCCGACAGCCGGTGCTCGTCGGCTCGCTGGTGGGCCAAGACTGGGGCAAGCTGCTGATCGCAGGCTTCGCCCTCTTCGGCGCGCTGTTCAACACCTTCGCCATCCGGGGGACCGCCACCGAGGCTTGGAACGAAGGCAAGATGGAGCCGCTCAAGAAACCGCGCCCCCTGAAAAAATCCGACACCCTCATGTCCCGCCTCCTGAACCCTGATCCCGAGAAGGACGTGAAAATCGAGCGTCAAAAGCTTCCCGCAGACGAAATCCCGTCGACCCCGCCGGGCGAGAGCGGAGGCGACGCGAAGTGATCGACCTGATCGCCCAAGTCGATCCCGGCTCGTTCTGGAACGCGCCGAACGGCTCGCCCAAGCTTTGGATCGGCATCGTCGTCGCGTTCTTGGCAGGTCTGGCGCTCATGTTCGGCCTGATGAACGCGCCGACGAACATCCGCCGACCCATCGTGGCGGGTTTCACCTTCCTAAGTGGGCTGTACTACGTCCTGTACTGGATCTATCCCCAGCCCATCGACAAGCAACCGAACTCCGCGCCGCGCGGCACGTTGGAGGCGTTCTCGTTCTGGCTGACCGACGCCCAGCCCCGCGTCGCCGACTTCACGAACATCATCGCGGGAACCCTCATTGGGCTCGGGATTTACTCGCTTCTCCGCATCCATCTCCGAAGGCTCCTCAAGGCGCAAAGAGACTGGGGCTATTCCGCGGTCCTCGTCGGTTCGCTCGTCCTGATGACGATCTTCGGCTATGCCGACTGGATCCAGCGTCAGAGCCCTTCGGGCGGCCAACTGCCGTACATCGCGGGACCGGGCTGGGGCTGGGCGCAATACGGCCGAGACCTACTTTTCGACGGCCTGCTCCAGAACATGGACGCGGCGATGTTCTCGGTCATCGCGTTCTACATCCTTTCCGCTGCCTACCGCGCTTTCCGCGCCCGGTCGATCGAGGCCACGATCCTGCTCATCACCGCGCTTATCGTTCTCCTCAGCCTTATGGGATTGGTGGAGTTTTACTGGAACGGCGTCGTGCGAAGCCTCTCGGGAGGCGACGCGAACTCAATGGCCAACAATCTGAAGCTCTCGACGGTCGCCAAGTGGCTCAAGGACAACATCCAGACGCCGAGCATCCGGGGAATCGATTTCGGCGTGGGGGTCGGCCTTCTGGCCATGGCCTTACGGCTCTGGCTGAGCCTTGAGAAGATGGGAGGCGACCGAGCGTGATCCAGCGCCCCCGAACCTTCGCGCAGAAGCTTCAATCGATTCCGACGCAGACGATCTACGTCGTCCTGATGCTCTGCGCCGCGATTCCGCTCTTCTTCAAGGTCCCCCTTCCTAACGTGCCGATCGATCCGAGCATCGACTTCTTCGGCCATCTGATGAGTCTCAAGGAAGGCGACCGCGTTCTGATCTCGGCCGACTGGACCAACTCCACCCGAGGCGAAAGCGGCGGCGAGACCGAAGCCTTGATGCGCATTCTCATGCGCAAGAAGATCAAGTTCGCCGTGTTTTCCGTCGGCGACCCGCAAGCCCCCCAGGTCGAGCGCGATTTGATCGCTCGGGTCGCGGGGGAGGAAGAGAAGAACGTCGGCTACCGTTACTCGCCGTTCAAGGACTACACGGTCATCGGTTACTTCCCCAATGGCGAAGGTCAGGCGACGGCGATCAACAACGACGTTCTCAAGGCGTTCGCAGGCCGTAAGGATCTTCCGCCCGGGGGCGTTCCCACGGACGTGCGCCGATCGCCCGTCTTCAAAGGGATAAAGTCGCTGGCCGACTTCAAATACTTTATTAACGTCACCGGCTCCGGAACGAACACCGTCTATCTCGAGCGCATTCAGAAAGCGCCCCTGATGTTTATGGTCACCGGCGTCATGGTCCCGGAAAACCAGAATTACTACGACTCGGGCCAGATCAAGGGAATGATCGGCGGCGTGAAGGGCGCGCTCGATCTCGAGACGCTCATGGAGACGGGCATCGAGCCCGGCGGCTCGGCCAACTTCCCCGACGGCGTTCCCGGCTTCAAGGGAATGCAGAACGAAGGCAAGGGGACGGCCTACTATCCGACCCTGCACGTCTGTCTGTTCTTGCTGATCATCGCCGTCGTCGTGGGCAACGTCGGCATGTTCCTCGCCCGAAAGGAGACCCGCTAAGATGGACTTTGGACTCGTCAAGCTCGGCGCGGGAGCCCTCGCCACCGTCGGTCTCTACTCGATTCTCTACAAGGAGAACAAGTTCTACCGCTTCTGGGAGCACCTGTTCCTCGGCCTCGCCTCCGGGTGGGGATTGGTCGCGCTCTGGACGGAGACCTTGAAGTCCGCGTGGTGGGACAAGATGGTCGGCTCCGCCGCCGACACGGGCAACACGGGCAACGTGGGCTATTGGATGTACGCCTTTCTGATCCCCATCGGGCTCATGGGCTACACGGTGTTCAGCCGCCGCCACAACTGGATGAGCCGCATCCCGATCGGCATTCTGCTCGGCCTGTATTCGGGCCAGCAGTTCAACGCTTGGCAGAACCGCTACATTCCGCAGATCGACGCCTCGATGAAGCCGATCCTGCCGACGACCACCGCCTTTTCCCAACCGACGATTCTCGGCCTCAAGCCGCCCCCCGCGGCGGCCACGGTGGCGGCGGTCAAGTCGACCGTTTACATTTCTCAGGCGATCTCGAACGTGGTGTTCCTGATCACCCTGCTCAGCGTGGTGGCCTACTTCCTCTTCTCGTTCGACGTGAAGAGCAAGGCGCTCCAAGGCGTCTCGAACATCGGCCGCTGGCTCCTCATGATTGGATTTGGGGCGATCTTCGGCTCCACCGTCATGATGCGCTTCACCCTGCTCATCGATCGGATGTACTTTATCTGGATCGAGTTCGTGCGGCAGGGCCTTTTTCACTTGAAGTAGGCCTCGATCGGTGTGATGGGGCCGGGGGTGCCACGGGTATAGGTGGGGTCTGTACGCCGTCACCCGTGCTTTTCGGAGCGGGTAAAGACACTGACGAGCGCACAAGCCGTCGGCCTCCATTTGTGGCCCCGGCGGCTTAAGCTTTGCTGCTTACAAGCCGTCGACTTCGGGGAAAGCGATCGGTCCGTACTCGTGCCCGCAGTCGCTGAGCCAGGTGACGAAGAACACGAGGGGCATTTCGCCGACGTTGACCACGCGGTGGGCCCAGTGGCCGTCGATGTCGCTCACCATCCCCGGGACCATCGTTTCGACCCGAGTCTCCCCCGCACGGTCGACGAGAAGAAGCCGGCCTTCCCCCGCAAGGGTCAGGACGATCTCTCCCCGCTCCGGACGAACGTGGAAGTGGCCACGGGTCATGAACGGCTTGCCGTTTATCCTGCCGGGCTGAAGCACCGTCGTCGCGTGGAGCAGCTTCGGCGGATCGAGATCGTCCTGGTTGGGCTCGCCGTAAATCTCGTAGACCACCCGCTCGGGATCGTCGACCTCACCATAGATTGCGGTCAGGTCTCCAAGCCGCTTCGTCGCCGTTGGCGGGCCGTCGTATCGTCCGGTCGCGAGATCGAGTTGCACAGCTTAATTTTGACTTCCGCGACCATTCGGAGCGTCCGCTCTCGAATGGTCGTTCGATCGACTTATCGTTTTTCCACTTTCGATGGAATCGCCGTTACCGGCACCGGATTGACGATGGGCGCGGGCGTGCCGTTCGTCGCGGGCGACGGGGCGTTCGTGCCGAGGGTGTGGGTCACCAACTGGGCCGCGAGGATCGTCTGAATGACGCCCGTGATCTGTTCCGCCGCCCCTCCGGCCGCCCCCTTGCCATCGCTAGAGATATTGACGAGCTTGGCCTGGGCGAGCGCGTTCGCGATCACCGGCGCGATCTGCGGCAACATCTCGAGTTGGCGCAGCGCGAGGTAGGCGTCGCCTCCCTCGGAGATCGCCTTGTTCACTTCGCGGATCGCCTCCGCCTGTGCGATGGCGACGGTGCGGATCCGGATCGCCTCCGCCTCGGCTTGCGCTTCGGCGTTGACTTTCATCTTTTCCGCGTCGGCGGTGGCCTGGGTGATCTGAGTCGCCCGCAGTTCGGCTTCGCGCAGCGATCGCAAGGCGTCTTGTTTTTTCGCGTCGGCGTTGGCGATCACCGCCGCGTTCTGCGCCCGGCGCTCTTCGAGGTCGCGTTGCTTATCGTTCACCGATTGCTCGGCGGACAGTTGCGCCTCCCGGGCGCGTCGCTCCTGGTCGGCCTGCACGATGTCTGCGTTGGCCTTCGCCTCGACCGCGGACTGCCTCCGCCGGGCCTCCGCGACCTCGCTCTGGACCTCTTTGATATTCAACGAGTTGAACACGAGGCCAAGGTCTTGGAGCTCGCGGGAGCAGGCGCTTTTGATGATGATCGCCAGCCGGTCGTCGTCTTCCACCACCGAAGCGGGAAGCGAGGCGGCGGCCCGGGCCAATTCCATGCTCTCCTCTTGCGGCGTCGCCGCGGTATTGAAGCTCACCTTCGCATTGAACAACTCGTCGTGGTGAAGCAGGTTGATGGCCCGACGTCCGGTCGAGGTCAGAAGGTCCGTGAGGGTCGAGTTCTGGACCGGTACCGGCATGGAGAAGAATCGCCGTGCCGCCGTGCGAATCATCTCGTTCGAGTCGCCCACCGAGACGATGGCGCTTGCGAGCACGCGCACCTTAATCGGGCGGGGCTGGCCGCTTCGATCCACGTCTGCGGTTTGGTCCGCGATGTCGAGGTCGATGTTGATCGCCTTGCTGGGGATCGTGGCGCCGGTCGTGAAGAGCGGGATCTCTTTCGATTTGCCCGGTCCCTTGTAAACCTTGGGGTCGCCGCCCATAAGGCTGACGAGTCGAATCGAGCCCGCGTCCACCGTGCGCAGAAGCGCGGTGGCGATGATGGGGAACACGACGAGGAAGAGCACCAGGAGGGCGATGCCAATGAAGAGAGGTGTCATTTTCGTGTTGAAAGCATGGGAAAGAGGGGGTGGGTCATGACGCAAGCTCGCGGGTGACGCGGCAAGTGTTTTGCGCGGCGTCGATGTCGACGACCAGCAACGGGTCGCCTTTCGCGACGACGACGCCCCGGGCGCGCTCTTCGGGATCGAGATGGGCGAGAACCTGCACCAGTTGACCGTCTAAGGCGACCCGCACGAGCCCGCGCCCTTGGGCGTCGAAGCGTGAGATCGCCTCGACGCGTTGGGCGACCGAGCCTTCGAGTCCCTCGCTCTGGCGGCTCTCGAACTTGAGGAGCGCACCGAGCAGGGGCTTGGCGAGGCCGAAGTCGAAGACCAACGCGCCGAAGATCGCCGCGATGAGGGTCGTCGTCGGGGCGATGCCCTGCTGCCTCAGGACTTCGCCCACCGCGCCCGCGCCGGTGCAGAAGGCGAGGACGTCGAACGGGGAGATCGCCCACCAGGACCGAAGTCGAGGTCCCCGGACGCCCTTCGCACCGTGAACCTTGGGGCCGGCGTGCTGAACGCGGGCGCCGTGCTGGATCGCTTTCACGGACCCGATGGCTCGACCGGGGCCGACATGGTTTCCCGAGTGGGACTGGTGTCCGGAGTGCAGGAAGCTTAGCCCCGCCATCCCGACGAAGCCGACAAAACCAAACAGGAAGAGTAAAGCGTACACGTCGCCTACGTCCCTACTCTACGCGAAAAAGGGAAGCGTCGGTAGGGATTAGGCCTTAAGGGCCGATCGGAGCGGTCCCTTGAGCTCCGACTGATCGGCGTGGAAGCCGCACATCCCATGAACTCCGCCTCCGGGAGGCGTGGAGGCGGAACAGAGAAAGATCGTTTCGTCCGACGTTCGGTAGGGCGACGGTGAGAAGACCGGGCGGCCGAAGATCTGGCCGATCGTATTCGCGCCGCCGCCGATGTCGCCGCCGACGAGATTCGCGTCGTGCGACTCGAACCGCGCGGCCGTCCAACTCGACCGTTCGAGCACGTTCTGTCGAAATCCCGGGGCGTGTCGCTCGATTTCATTCTCGACGAC
>CAXUKB010000035.1:10372-12979 GCA_964251345.1 uncultured Fimbriimonas sp.
TCGGAGAGGTCGGCATTCGAACCGTTCGGAACGTGACAGTACGCCCAAGCGATGTGCCGTCCCTCCGGCGCCCGCGTCGGATCGAAGAGCGTCGGCTGGGAGAGCAGAAGGAAGGGACGTTCGACGAAGGCATTCTCCCAAGGCGCCCTTTCGGAGCTTACGATCTCGGCGTAGCTCCCCCCGAGGTGGACGGTGAGGGCCTGAAAACACCGTGCGTCTCGCCACGGAATGGAACCACGGAGTGCCCAGTCCATTTTGAAGACCGCCGGCCCGTACTTGAATTCGCTCAGGCGCGTTCGATAGCCCTCGTTCAGCCGCTCTCCGGCGATTCGACTGAGGGCCGGAGGCGAGGTGTCGAAGAGGTAAGCGTCGGCCTCCGGGAGATCCGCCATCGATTCGATCCGCGTGTCGGTTCGTACCTCGCCACCCAATGTTTCGAGGTAAGCCCCGAGCGCTCTGGCGATCGACCGCGCACCGCCCTTCGGAATGGGCCAGCCGACCGTATGGCCCAATGCCCCGAGCACGAGCCCGAACGACGCGCTCAACGGTGCCTCCAAGGGAAGCATCGAATGGGCGGCAAGCCCCGCGAAGAAGGCGCGGGCGTGCTCCGTGGAGAAGGCTCCCTCCGCAAGGCTCGTGCCAGACCGGAGCGCCCGAAGACCGAAGCGAGCGGCGGAAAAGGGATGGCGCGGGATCGAGAGGGGCGGTCCGAGAAGAAAGCCGACCAGCCGTTCCCAGTCGTAAGTAAGCGGTACGAAGATCTTTCGGTATGCGTCTCCGTCGACCCCGAACTGGGCGGCGGTCTCGTCGATCGAACGAGTCAAGAGGGAGGCGCTGCCGTCCGGGTGAGAGTTTGCGAGGGAAGCTGGAGAGTCGATCCATTCCAAGCCGAAGCGCTCGAGCGGAAGCGACCGGAAGAACGGTGAGCCGACGGCGAGGGGATGCACCGCCGAGCAAACGTCGTGGACGAAGCCGGGCAGGGTGAGTTCGGCCGAACGGAGTCCGCCGCCGATCTCCGACGCCGCTTCGACGAGGAGAACTTTCCGGCCCGCCCGTGCGATCGTGATCGCGGCGGCAAGCCCATTGGGGCCTGAGCCCACGATCACCGCATCGTATCGTCTCATAGAAGCGAGCGGAGGCCGCCCGCTCGTTCTACGACGTTCACGTCCGCATCGGCTAACGCCAGCGACCGCGCGCGCTGGGCTTCATCTGCCCAACCGTCGGATTGACCGTCCCCGACCCGCCGCCGGAACAGCCGGCGAGCAATCCGAGGATCGCAAAGAAGAGGATCGTCCGCGTCACCTATCCCTCCTCGTTCGACGGCAGGCTGTCGATGTTGTGCATGCCCCAGTTGTCGACCTCCGTCGTGGGCTTCGTTCGATCGAGAGTGCCTTCGAAGTGAAACCACTTGGCGTGCCCATCGGTGAAGGCGTAATTGTTGCCGCGCGAGTGCCGGCCGACGTTCTGCGGATCGGGGATCTGAGAGTCGGAATCGACGTCTCCGATCTGGTAGCCCGACCCGTCGAGGAAGCCTCGCTCCCAATTGTTGTCCGGGGCGGAGGCCCAAGGGTGGTAGTCGAAGAACGCGATTCCCGCGTGCCGCTCGCCCAAAATGATCTGCTCCGCGGGCCGCGAGGCCATCGTCAGCACCGCGCCGTGGGCGAAGAAGCCGTTGATAAGATAGTCGGTGCGGTAGGTCTTCCAGTCGGCGAGGGTTACCGGATAGGGAAAAAGGGTGGGAGTGTCGTTCATGGACGGATCGCGGAGGACGTCGGAGCTCTTCAGATAGGGCTGGAGTGGCTGGTACCAGGTGTAAAGGTCCTTGATCGTCTCGCCTTCCTCGAGATCGTGGTGGGTGCGGCAGGTACGGTCGTCGTTGTCGCTGGCGTACATCGTCACCGCGAGCACAATTTGCTTTTGATTCGAGAGGTCGGCCGTTTTCTTAGCGGCCTCCTTAGCCTGGGCAAAGACGGGGAACAGGATCGCCGCCAGGATGGCGATGATCGCGATGACGACGAGGAGCTCGATAAGGGTGAAAGCGCGCTTCATAGGGGTACCCCCTACCACTATACAATGAAGGGGTAGGGGGTATCTAAAGCTTAACGATTTCTTCACGACGGGCGATATCGCGCCAGCCGCCGCATCGTAAAGCGACACGTCAGCAGCGCGGCCGCGACGCACGCACCGCCGACGTCGATCAGAACATCGGAGACGACGCCACCCCGGCCCGGCACGAGCGTCGGGTGGAACTCGTCGAGCGTCGCGGCAAGGGAGACTAGGAACAGCGACCAGCCGAGGTCGCCGATCGATCGTCGAATGAGGGCGAACAGAACGGCGAATTCCGCCGCGTGCCATCCCTTCACGAGGATCAGACCGTCACGATCCCAGAGAGTGGCCCAGCCAGACCGCGCCAAGGGGGGAAGGGTCGATCCGACGGCTCTCACGAACGGATCTCGAAAGATCACGGTGCACGACGTCGCGAAGATCGTTCCGTACCACAGCAGAGGCGCCCAGCGTCGCATGAGGGCTGAGTGAGCGCCGAAATGGAAAAGGTTCACCCTCGGCGATATGCGCGGCGGCGCGGCCCGTAGAACCGAGGTGCCCAAC
>CAXUKB010000035.1:12989-20681 GCA_964251345.1 uncultured Fimbriimonas sp.
TCAAACGGGCCGCAGCCGCAGGCAAGTGCCACATCGACTGGATGCCCTGGGGCGACGAGGCGTTTGAACGCGCCCGGAAGGAAGGGAAGCCGGTCTTCCTCAGCGTGGGCTACTCGAGCTGCCACTGGTGCCACGTCATGGCCCACGAGTCGTTCGAAGATCCGCTCGTGGCCGAGAAGATGAACGAGGGCTTCGTCTGCGTCAAGGTCGACCGTGAGGAGCGACCCGACGTCGACGAGGCGTACATGGCATTCGTCCAGATGGCGACCGGCCGCGGCGGGTGGCCCATGTCGGTTTTCCTGACCCCCGATCGCCAACCCTTTTACGGCGGCACCTATTGGCCCAAAGACGACCGGGGTGGCCATCCCGGATTTCTCCGCGTCCTCGACAGTCTTGCCGCGGCGTGGAAAGGGCAAAGGGTCGAGGTCGAAACGGAGGCGGCCCGTCTCGGCGAAGAGTTGGCGCGTTACTTCTCGACGGGCTCTCCCGAGCCGACCGTCGCCTTCGGGCCCGAACTGTACCGGCTCGCGCTGCAGGCCCAGATCGAAAGCTTCGATCCCGAGCAGGGAGGCTTCGGCCGCGCTCCGAAGTTTCCGCCGCATACGGCCATCGATCTGCTGCTCGCCCATGCGTTGAGCGACTTCGCCGCCGATGAGGAGCGACAGGCCGCCTTAGCGATGGCGTTTATGACCCTGGAGGCGATGGTCCTTGGCGGCATTCACGACCAGGTGGGCGGCGGCTTTCACCGGTACAGCACCGACGGCGCGTGGCTTCTTCCGCACTTCGAGAAGATGCTTTACGACAACGCGCTCATGCTGGGCAACCTCGCCCATGCGAGTGCTATCGCCCTAGAGGTCGATCCTCACCGGGCGGCCTTCTTCGCCCGCGCGGCGGGGGGAATCGTGGGCTGGCTCACCCGCGAAATGACCTCACCCGAAGGACTGTTCTACTCGGCACTCGACGCCGATTCTGCGGATGAGCAAGGCCACTCCGAAGAGGGCGCGTACTACGTCTGGGACTACGGCGACCTCTCTTCAGACTTCGCCGCCGCGTACGGCGCTTTGCCCGAAGGAAATTTCCGCGACGAAGCGACCGGAAGGCCCACCGGCAAGAACATTCTCCACCTTCGGGAGGACGTGGGCGACGCCTTCGATGCCGCACTCGACGCTCTCCTCGAAAAGCGCGCGCAAAGACCGCGTCCGGGACTCGACGACAAGGCGATCGTCGGTTGGAACGGCCTGATGATCGGCGCTCTCGCCGAGGCGGGCCTCGCGGAGCCTGCCCGCCGGACGGCGGACGAAATCTTGGAGATGGTGGGTCTTTACGGGGGCGTTCCGCACACGATCGTGGCCCGTACGCCGCAGGGAGACGCTTTCTTGGAGGACATCGCCGCCCTCGCTGACGGCTTCTTCAAGCTAGGCGAACTGGTGCATCCGACGGATTCAGGCGAACTCTACACGGGCTATGCCGTGCAGTTCGGTCAACAGATGATCCGCGAGTTCGAGGACGCCGGAACCGGAGCCTACTTCTCGACGTCCGCGTCCCACGAGACGCTGTTTGGCCGCACCCGACCGACGTTCGACGCCCCGCTTCCCAGCGGTAACGCGCTTGCCCTCCGCGTCCTCGTCGCGATGGGAGAAGACGGCCGGGCGCGCCGCCTCGTCGGCGCGCTCTTGGGCACGATGGAGCGCGCGCCGACGTCCACGGAAGGCCTTTATGCCGCGGCGATGGGTCTGCTCCCCGTCGGCGAAGAACCGGCGGAGGCGATCGAGCCTCCGGTTCCGTCGAGCGTCAGCGTCTCGCTTGCGGAGCGGGAGACTCGTGTGGGGGCCGACGGCACCGCGACCCTGACCGTGATGATCGATCTGCCGGACGTTTTTCACATTAACGGACCGAATCCTCCCGATCGCTGGCTCGTTCCCACTCGAATCGAGGTCCGACCCCTGTCGGCGAAGGTGGCCTACCCCCCTGACGATGGGGGCTACCGCGGCCGGGTCGAGATTCCGCTGACGATCACCTTGCCGAAGGGTGAGTCGGGCGCGGACGTGGAAATCGTCGTCGCCTTTCAGACCTGCACCGATCGAGAGTGCCTCGCCCCTGTCGAGCACACGCTGAATGCCGTCGTCTACCGCTAAAAGCCCCAGCCCCTTCCGAAGGAGGGGGTGCGGTGCAAAATCGCCAGAGAACGTCGCCGAGACGCCGGTTAGCGTAACCCCATCGGGAACTTCTCGCCGCCGAAGCCGATTATCCCTAGCGTGCCCGACGCGAAGACGCCGATCTCCCGCCGAAAGCTAATCAAGCGCGGTCTCTTTCTAGGGCTGTCGGCGACCCTTGCGGGAGACGCGATCGCCGTCGAGCCGAACAACCTCAAGGTCGAGCGAGTCGAGGTGCCGATCCGTGGACTGGGGCGGTCGTTCGACGGCTACCGGATCGCGCTCTTCTCCGACGTCCACTGGCCGCGGAACATCGACCAGGTCTATCTCGACCGGGCGGTCGTTCTCGCCAATGCCTTCGAGCCCGATCTGATTGCCATTCCGGGCGATCTCCTGCACGGACGCGACATCGACACGAGCCGGGTTCCCGACTTGAACGGCCTGTACGACGGACTTCGAGCCCGCGACGGCGTCGTCTCGACCTTTGGCAATCACGACAACGTTTACGACATGCCGACGCTGCGCCGGATGGTCGCCGAACACACGCCGCTCGAAGATTTAGAAAATCGGCATCGCGTTTTGAAGCGAGGCGACGACGCTCTCGCCCTTGGCGGCGTCGAGGACATCCGGTTCGGTCGCGCCGATCCCGTTCGGGCCTTCGAGGGGCTTTCTCCCGACGTGCCGCGCATTCTGCTTTCGCACAACCCCGACGTTGCGGAGGACGAGATATGGCCGACCCGGATCGACCTCCAACTCTCCGGCCACACGCACGGTGGCGAGGTCTGCATCCCGTTCGGTCCCGCGCCGATCATTCCGAGCAAGTATGGCCAGAAGTTCCGCGCGGGGCTGGTGAAGGGCCGCAGCCACCGCGTCTACGTCACGCGCGGAATCGGCACGCCCGTCTACGTCCGCTTCTGTTGCCCGCCCGAAGTGACTTATCTCACGTTGCGCTCGGCGTAGAGGAGTTTCCTCTCATCGCGGCGGTCCGGATTTCTCGATCCGTAATGGTCATCGCCGGGTGATGAGAAAGGGGTAGGGGAGAGCCAAAAGTCGTGCTATCCTGCCGCCATGGATGCCGTTCCACACCGGTCGGTGTGGCGAGTCGCTCATCAAGAAGAAACCCCTGGACTGCCACGGACGGAAGGGCTTCTCGAACCCGGCGTCAACGCTCTTCCGGTTCGGATCGTCGTTCAGCAGGACGACGTCGTCACGGGTTGGGACGATGGAGCGTTGGGGTTCGAAGAGGACGCCGTTTGGTTTAGCGGGCGCGTCACGTCTTTCCGACTCGCGGCACCGGATGTCCTTCCCGGTGCGTACCTCCTCTCGCCGCGCGATGCGGTGACAAGTGGCGAGGCCCTGAACCAGGGCCTTCCCCTGCGTCACCCGACGCGGGAGGTGTGGGTGCGCATCAAAGTGTTGACCGAGGGCAAAGACCTCCGAGAAGACGACGAAGCCCGATTGATCCTTGGGATTCAACGCTTACGGGAGAGAACCGAAAGTGAGGCAACGGGCGAGTATCCACCTCTGGTTCCGAGGCCGGGGCTGATTGGCCCACCGCAAGAGCGGAGTGGCCGAGATCGACTACGGCTCGCCTTTGGATCGATCGGCGCAGGCGCCCTTCTTACCGTTAACGTCTGGCTTGCGCTTCATGGCCCCGGTCTTGTCCCGGCCATCGTCGGAACGAAGACCATGGTCTTTTTATTCAGCGGGTTGGCGGCGCTGAGTGAACCCACGAGCCCCAATCGTGGGTTCCTGACCCACCTTGCGGAAGAGGAAGAACTCGGACGGGGTGAACTCACAAGCTCTAATCCGGTGAAGGAGATCAAGTCCTGACCCCGGTCGCGCTCTGGACGGGAAGATTGCCTGGGCTGCGTCCGTTGCCCAAAAGGCGCTCGCTCTGGCTTGCGACGGTGATGGTTGCGCTTGGATTCGCGGGGGCCTTCGGTTTTCTCGAGCCGAACGGCGGATGGCTCGGCGTGCTTGGAACCCTTGCCGTCGGTTGGATGGTTTGGCGCCATCGTTGGCCCGCCGCGGTGCCCTTGCGACTCAAAACATTCGAAGCACCGCAGGGGCCCGACGAACGGGGCGTTATGGTCGTTTTCCGGCAGGAAGGTACGTTGCTCGGCTGGGACGCCGGCATCCTCTGGTTTGAGCGGAGCGGTGTGGGTTTCGTCGGCCAAACCGTCTCGTTCGTGCTGCCGCGGGCGACCATGGAACGGCAACCCACGCCCCCGATCGAGGCGATCGTTCGCGTTCCGCGGCTCGTTGCGAAGGTTGGGGAGACAACCGTCGGCTTTGTGCCGCTTGCGGGCAGCATGAGTGCCCAGATGACGCTTGCGCGCCTCGACGCTCTCCCCACGGACTCACGAACGTCCGAGATGATCCTTCCCCCGGTGACGCTCCATCCCGATCTCCTGCAACGCGGCCTTGCCGTGAGAAGGCGGCTCCCATGGATCGGCGGGCTTGCTTTTGTTCTGATTCTCCTCGCGCCGGCGATGAATCTCGTCGATCGTCATCCCCGTGGACCTCTCCACCTGATCTTTGCCCTTATGCCTCTGTTTGGCTTCGTGTTCCTGATGGCTCAAAGCGCGATGCTGCCCCGTTCCATTCGTGAGCGACTTCCAAATGAGCCACGCCGCCGGCGGCACCCGACGTAAGACGCTAGGCCGCCATGACCATTGGATCCAGTTCCGTCCGCCATTCCGCGAACGCCGCCTGGGCGTTCGCGAGCTTGGCGTCCCGGCGGAGGGTCTTGTCGCGCGGGTTCTCGATCTCGGGCTCCGGAAAGAGGCCCCAGTTGATGTTCATGGGGGCGAATTCACGCGGCGTCGCGTCCTGAAGGTGCGACGAAAGCGATCCGTACGCACAGGCGCGGGGCGAGGGGCATGGCGCAAGTCCCCGCGTCCGACGCACGGCCTCGATCCCGGCGTAAAGTCCCGACGCCGCGCTCTCGACGTAGCCTTCGACGCCGGTGAGCTGGCCCGCGACGAACATTCCTCGGTGGCCTTTAAGCTCTAGCCACGGCTCTAAGGTCTGCGGCGCTTCGAGGTAGGTGTTGCGGTGGATGACGCCGAACCGCACGAACTCCGCGTTGGCCAAGCCGGGCACCATCCCGAACACGCGCTTTTGCTCGCCCCACTTCAGGCGCGTCTGGCACGCGACGAGGCTGTAGAGGGTCATCTCCCGATTTTCTGGCCGGAGCTGGAGCGCGGCCCAGGGGCGACGACCGGTTCGTGGATCGGTGAGGCCCACCGGCTTGAAGTTGCCGAAGGCGAGCGAACGCTCGCCTTTTTCCGCGATGACCTCGATGGGCGAGCAACCGGAAAAGTACTTGACCTTCTCCAGAAAGTCCCCCTCCCCTTGGGGAGGGTTGGGGTGGGGCTCCGTGCCCACGTCCCGCTTGCCGCCCGCTTCGAAGGCGTGGATCGGCGCGCGCTCCGCGGCGACGAGCTCGCGTACAAACGCCTGGTACTCCTCCTTGTTGAACGGGCAGTTGAGGTAGTCGTCGCCCTCCCCCTTATCGTAGCGGCTCTGGGCGAACACGACCGAGCGATCGAGGGAGGCGGCTTCGAGGGTCGGCGAGACCGCGTCGTAAAAGTACAGATGACTGCGACCGGTGGCGCGGGCGAGCCAGTCCGCGATCTCGGGCGAGGTGAGCGGTCCCGTGGCGAGAATGACGATCTCGTTCGCCGTGAGCAGCTTTTCAAGTTCGGACGGCGTGAACTCTTCGCGAACGAGTTCGATTAGGGGATGCGAGGCGATCCGCTCGGTGATCGCGGTCCCAAACGCATCGCGATCCACGCCGAGCGCCTGCCCCGCGGGCACCTCGTGCTCGTAGGCAGTCTCGAGCACCACCGAGCCAAGCGCCTGCATCTCCGCCTTGAGCTGACCGGCAGGCGAGGTCGGCGATTTGCTCTTCAGCGAGTTGGAGCAGACGAGCTCCGCAAGGAAATCGGTGGTGTGAGCGGGCGTGTTGCGCACCGGCCGCATCTCGTAGAGGCGCACGGCGACGCCCCGCTGGGCGGCGGCCCACGCGGCCTCGACGCCTGCGAAGCCGCCGCCGACGACGGTAATCATAGATCCAGTGTGACCCGTTTTGGAGTGCGAGAGCTTGCTCTCGCGCCTCCAAAGTTTAGAGCCAGGCGGCGATCGTGTCGCCCATCGCCGAGGTGCTGACCGGCGTCGTGCCCGGAGTCTTGATGTCGAGGGTGCGGAGACCCGCGTCGAGGGCGGCATCCACCGCCGCCTCGATCCGCTTCGCGCCTTCCTCGTCGCCAAACGAATGGCGTAGAAGCATAGCCGCGCTCAGGATCGCCGCGATCGGGTTCGCCTTGTCCTGACCTGCGATGTCCGGCGCGGAGCCGTGGATGGGTTCGTAGAGGCCGAAGGCGCCGTCGCTTAGGCTGGCGGACGGGAGAAGGCCGAGGGATCCGGTGAGCATCGCCGCCTCGTCGGAGAGGATGTCGCCGAATAGGTTCTCGGTGACGATCACGTCGAGCGCATCGGGATCGCGGATCATCTGCATCGCACAGTTGTCCACGAGCATGTGGGAGACCTCCACGTCGGGGTACTCCGGCGCGAGCGCGTTCACCGTCTCTCGCCAAAGGCGTGAGGTCTCGAGCACGTTCGCCTTGTCCACGCTCAGGAGCTTGCGCCCTCTCGTCCGCGCGACGGCGAAGCCGACCCGAAGGATCCGCTCGATCTCGGACCGCTTGTACACGCAGGTGTCCATCGCCCCGTCGGGCGTCCGCGACTTTTCGCCAAAGTAAAGGCCCCCCGTGAGCTCCCGAACGACGATGAAGTCGACGCCGTTCACGTTTTTCAGCGGACAGGAATCCACAAGGGCCGCGGGCGTCTTCGCCGGACGGACGTTCGCGTAGAGGTTCAGTTCCTTTCGGAGAGGAAGCAGCGCTCCCAGCTCGGGCCGGAGCATCGGGTCGGGAATCGCGTCGTACTTCGGTCCGCCCACCGCGCCGAACAGCACCGCGTCGGACGCTTTGCACAGATCCAGCGTCGAGGAGGGAAGGGGATGCCCCGCGTCGTCGTACGCCGCGCCGCCGACGAGTGCGGTCTCAAACGAGTAGTCGCCGCCGAGCCTCACGAGAACCTTGACGGCCTCTGCCGTCACCTCGGGACCGATGCCGTCGCCCGGCAGAACCGCGATCTTGCGCGCCATACCCCGGAATTGTGACAGACCTTCGACTCCGCGCCGTCGCGCGTCGTCTAAGGTTCGCAATGAGGCATCAGGCATGAAGATCGTCGTCGCGGGTGCATCCGGCTTCCTCGGCCGGGCGTTCATCGAGTCGCTCACCGGGCACGAGGTCGTCGCGCTCGTTCGCCACGGTGAGCCGATCAAGGGCGCAAAGCCGGTGACGTGGAACGGGCTGAAAATGGACCGCTGGGCGGATGAAATCGACGGTGCGGACGTCGTCGTGAACTATTCCGGTTCGCCCGTCACCGCCAAGTGGACCGACGAGAACAAGGCGCACATGAAGGAGACGCGCGCCCAACCGACCTACCTTCTCGGTCAGGCCATCGA
>CAXUKB010000036.1:0-20452 GCA_964251345.1 uncultured Fimbriimonas sp.
CGATAGAGGTTGTAGGGCGAATCGAACTCCCGATAGTCCCGAAAGGTCAGCCGCCGCCACTTTCCGATTCCGTAGAGGATACTCGCATCGATTTGGAGCCGCATCTTCTTCTTCAGCCGATTCTCGATGACGCCAGCGATAATCGGCCGCTCGTCGTCTCGGCCGGCTTCGAGTTGAACGAGCGAGGCGAGCGTGAGGATACGTTCTAAGTCGGCGGGATGGCTGAGCGGCTCCCAAACCTTCTCCCGAAATGCCTGAAGTTGACGACCCACTACCGCCTTGGCGCCCAGCAACGGCGGGAGATCGTAGGTGTCTGGATAGAGATAGCCCTCGAGGGTCCCACTGGGAAGAGGAAAGTCGGTCTTCCGACCTTCAGGGTGGGTGACTTCGGCCATGTAGGCGTCGGCGGTACAGACTTCGTGCTTCTCCAAGAGCCGTGCGTCGCGCTTCGCCCAGTTCGTTTCGGGCAGTCGCATTCGCTGGATGACCGGCCGAGAGAGGGCGCGAAGATTACTCCAACCGCCAACGCCACCGGAAATTCGGTAGGTGCCGGTCGGAACGATGGCGGGGCCACCAGAAAATCTGGCCAGCCATCCCGTGGCCGAAGCGCTCCGAAGCGAACCTTCCGTCTGGAGTTGGGTGAGCGCCGCCGACAAGGATGTGGGTTCGGCAAATCGCACGTAATGCGGCGTTCCGCCCGGCGCGTCTAAGGCGCGTTTGAACAGGTACGCCCCGACGCCGACGACCAACAAGAGGAAGCCAAACGCCAGACCCAGACGTCGCTTCAACGATCCAAGTACCTCTCGAGAATCAGGCAAGCCGCCTCGCCGTCACGAGCCTTGCGGCGCTGGCTCGCTTTCATGTCCGTGCCTCGGAGGCTGATCTCCGCTTCTACGCTCGTCAGCGTCTCATCCACGTACTCCACAACGAGACCGGCCGCCGTCAAGTGCCCGCCGAGTTGCCGCATTACCCGGGCCATCTTCCCTTCTTCGCCGCCTTCGAGCGGCAGCCCGAGGATCACCATCTCCGCTTCCTGCCGCTTTGCCAACTGGGCGATCGTCACCGCATCGACTTTGAGCTTGCCACTGGCGGTCAGGGCGGGCAATGCCGTCGGAAGCCCGACCGCCTCGTCCGTGACCGCCGCGCCGATCCGCGCAAAGCCGAAGTCGATCCCCAAGAGCCGCATCGTTCCCTTAGGCGAATTGCGCCAGGATGTCGTCGTGGAGGATCCCATTCGAGGCGACCACGGGAAGCTTCCGGTCGCCTCCCGTAAATACGTCTTGTCCATCGAAATCCGTAAACCGGCCCCCTGCCTCGGGAATGATGACGTGGAATGCGCTTACGTCCCAACGGCTTACGCCGGGATCGAGCATGCAGTCGACCCGCCCTGAAGCGACGAGGGCATACCCAAACGCGTCGCCCCATGTGCGCGTGGCCATCGCCCTTCCGACCAGCCGCTCGATTCCTTTCCAGCGGCCCGAATCCATAAAGCCGCGGTGGGAGCCGTAGCAGACAACCGATCCGTCCAGAGTGTCGCGCTGGGAGACGTGGATCGATCGGCCGTTGAGGAACGCACCGCTTCCCCGCTCCGCCCAGAGCATTTCGTCCAAGCCGGGCAAGTAGCACACGCCGAGCACGGGTACCCGGTCCACTTCGTAGCTCAGAAGGGTGCCGTACAGCGGGACCCCGGCCACGAAGGACTTCGTTCCGTCGATCGGGTCGATGACCCACCGGTCGTTCGACGAAGGATCGCCGCCCTCCTCCTCTCCGAGAACGTCCTCGCCAGGGAACTTCCGCTCGATCGCTTCGCGAATTTGCCGCTCGGCTCCCCTATCCGCCACCGTCACCGGCGTCGCGTCGGCCTTGATCTCGACTTCAGTACCGACCCCAAAGTGCGCCAGTGTTCCGCGCCCGGCGCGATAGGCGGCATCGACGGCGAAGGCGAGTCGGGGAGACATCGCCGTCGAGTCTACCGGCAGATGCTCTCCCTACGAACCAAAGGCGAGCGGCCGCAGTTTGACGTCGCGAAATGCCACTACCCCGTGATCGCCTTGCAGCGCGATCGTTCCTCGATCGAGCCGCGCGAAGTTCGGCATGGCTCCAAACTTACTCCGCGCCACCCGCGCCTTGAAGTCGTCGTTCCCCAACGTAAACAGCACGTAAGGCACCCCGTTTAGTTCCGTCTCACATCCTTTCGGCGTAACGACGATTCGAAGGTGGTTCCACTCCCCCTCAGGTCGCGCGGCGTCGACCGACGCCGCGTAGAGGCCGTAGAGCCAACCGGTCTTCTGGCTCTCGTGGCTCACTTTGCTGTCGTGGATCTGGACCTCCGGCCCGCTCTGCCAGGTCGTGCCGCCTTCGTCGGCGACGTGGAACATGACGCCGCTGTTCCCCTCGACCGATAGTCGATAGTCGAGCGTCAACTCGAACCAATCGTACTTGTCGTCGGTGACGACGTCGCCGGCGGTGCGCGGATCGACACAAGTCAGTGCTCCGTCGACGACCCTCCAACCGGGTCGTACACCTGCGGAGCGGAAGTTGTGCCATCCCTTCGTCGTCCGTCCGTCGAAGAGCAGATGCCAGCCGGCCTCTCGCTCGTCGCGAGAAAGCGTGTTGTAGCGCGTGAGGGTAAGAGCGGCATAGAAGGCGACCATTTCCCTATTCTCCCCCGATTTCGGCTTGCTGCCCTCCGGTGTATAATCTTGATGTCTGGGGGCTTAGCTCAGTTGGGAGAGCACCTGCTTTGCAAGCAGGGGGTCAGGGGTTCGAGTCCCCTAGCCTCCACCAGCCTACCGCGCGGGGGACTCGACCTCCGCGAGAGTCGTAGTCGCTACGACGGGTTTGGTGGACAGAGTTGCGCCGCTTGCGCGCACGTTCCGCACCCCCTTGGGGCTCACGCCCTCCTCGCGCGCGATCTTCTTCACCCCGTTCTCCGGTCCACCGAGCGCTAAGCGTCGAAGGATCGTCTCGCGCTTCTCGTCCGTGACCTTCGCCCGGCCGTTCCGCATTCCGGTCGCCGGGACCCTGGCGCCGCCCTTGCGCTCGGGCGCCATCCCTTCCGCGCCCTCCGACGCCGCCCACATCGCTTCGAGCAGCGGGAGCATCACCGAGGGCGAGGCGTGGACGTAGCGATCGCCGACGCTCGAGCGCGACTGTCCGAGGATCGCCTTGCGCACGGAGTCGGGGCAGCCATTCGTCGCGAGCCAGGTCGACGCGCCGTGCCTCAGGGCGTGCAGGGTGTGGCCGGGGCACGGCGGGAGTCCAAGCCTTTCCCGGGCCGCCGCGACCGCCCGCCGAAACACCGCCTCGTCGACCTGCCGCCCGGGCTCCGTCTTCGTGTCGCGCGTTCGGGTGAGCGGGACGCTTGGCGCCGCCCGGTTCGCGACGATCTCGTTCCAGAGCCCCGCCGGGATTGGCAGCTCTCGGCGAGACTCCTCCGTCTTCAGGTCGTGCGTCCAGCCCCGGAAGCCGTCGTCCTGCCGCTTGACTGTCAAGGTGCCGAGGGGCGTCAGGTCGCCGCCAAGAACCGCGATCGCCTCACCCGAGCGAAGACCGAGGAACGCCATGAGGTAGGCCGCGGGGCGGTAGGCCGGGTTCAGGGACTCGACCAATGCTCGGGCCTGCCGAGGCGAGAGAACCTCGATGCGCGGCGCGGTCTCCTTCGCCCGCGGCACCCGCTTGCGGGAGATTGGCCGGACCTCGGGATCCTCGTCCGCCGCCAGATCCATGATGTCGAGGACGAGGCCGCGCACCTTATTGCGCAGGGACGCGGACTGACCGATGCGGGCGAGGGCCGCAACCACCTCGGCGGCGCGCACGTCCTTTGCCTGCCGCTCGCCCATCTGCCGCCAAAGGTGCTCGAAGGCGACCTGGAGCGACGCCTTCGACGCAGGACGGAGGTGAGCCTTGAGCGGCGCGTACCGGGCGCTATACCACCAGCCGATCGTGCCGGGCCTCACGTCGACGCTGCCGTCCGCTGGGCGGCTCAGCAGGCGCAAATGGTCGCGGTGCCCGGCCTCGGCCTCTTCCTTCGTCGCCCCGTAGAAGCTCATCCGGACCTTGATCGGGAGCCCCGTGTCCGGATCCCGCTTCCCCGTCGGCACCGTCCGCTTGATCTCCTTCAGCGCCTTGCGCGCCGCCAGGCTCGACTTCTCTCCTTGGGTCATCTTCTTTCGCGGCATGGGTGGTGAGAGCGGTGTTACCCGCTACGGCCTTTCTCGACGCCACCCAGACGTCGAGGTCGGCGGGGCGAACGACCTTGCCGAGCACGGGGTCGTCCCAGCCCGGAAAGCCCTCGATCTCCCAGAAGGCACGGGCCGCGGCAACGGTGCGGACGTTCGGAATCTCTCGCCGCAGGTCGGCCGGAGACCACAGGAGGGACCTAGGCACCGGGCCACCTCGCCGCCTGTCGCCACATCGAGACCGCCGCCCGCAGTTCGTCGCCTGCGCCCGAGTGCCTCGCCACGGGATGCGGCGCGAGGATGAGCTCGAACGATATCGATGTGCTTTCCGGCGTCCTCACCCAAGCCTCGATCCCCTCGGCGGCGACCTTGCCGAAGGCGATCACGACGTCCGGCCGCAGGGCACGGAGCGTCGCGTCGAGGTGAGACGCCGACGGGGCGAACTTAGACGAGGCGGTCGCTCCAGCGTTTCGACTCGCGTTGGTCCAAGATATCGAGGCGAAAGCCGCCTCGCCAAACTCCTTAACAAGGCGCTGGTACGTGCGGCATCTGGACCACGCGAGACACCGGCGCACATGGTCCGCGTAGGCCTCCGGAGTGAGCGACTCCAGGCGGGCGAGTCGAGACGGATAGTCGGGGTCGTGCGCCTTCGGTCCCCACTGGTTCTGGAGGATGGCGAGCGTTTTCAATCCTTTCTCCCTTTCAGCGATGCCTTGGTGTAGTCGACCACGGTGACCGGCACCTCGTCGACCACGAAGGACGAGACGCCGCCCCACGGCGCGAGGATCACGACGCCCGTGACGCCGCACTCCTCGGCGTAGCGGCGGACCTGCCGATAGACCGCGGCCCGCCCGGTCTGATCAATCTTGCACTCGACGGCGATCCTTTCCCGATCGTCGCGGACGAGGAAGTCGAGTCGTGCCCGCTCGCCGACCTTGACCTCGCGCTCGACCTCCGCGTCGACCAGTTGCGGAAGCATGTCTGCGACGGCATCCTGCATCTCGCGCTCGGTGCTCGACGGCAGCCGAAGCCGCCGAAGCGCGGCAGTGACCTCCGCGTGAAGTCCGGTCTGCGGTTCGGCCTGAGGAATCGCCTCGCCGATTGAGGCGAGGTACGCCTCCGCCATCGCACGCAGGCGGCCCGACTTGGGTCCGTTGTCCGCCAGCACCGTGGCGCCGGTCTTGCCCTCCACAACGCCCTCCGCCTGGGCGCGCTTGTCGGTGAGGACCTCCAGCACGAACGGGTCGGAGCCGTCGTCGATCGTGAGGAAGTACGCGGTGACGGGCCTCGTTTGCCCCTCGCGGTCCAGCCGCCCGATGACCTGCTCCATGACTTGAGGGCTCCAGTCGAGTTCGCCAAACACCACGCTCGAGCACTTGTGCTGGAGCCCGTCGAGGCCGATCCCGGATCGTAGCGAGAGGATGAAGACGTCGGCGTCTCGCTCGACGAACGCCTTCACGGCCTCGGCCTTCTGCCCCGTGCTCTCCGTGCCGGTGTACATGACGGAGTTCATGTGCGCGAACTCCTTGCGCCAGACGTCGTAAACCTCGCGGTGCCAGCCGACGAGGAGGACCTTCTCGCCGTTCTGGACGAGCTGCTTCACGAACTCCGCGACCGCGCGCGCCTTCGCGACCCCGGTCGCCTGCCGGAGCTTCCAATCGAGCTGACGCGCCGCCTCGTCGGACTCGCCGACCACGTTGGAGAGAACCGACATGGCGAGCGTTCTCGCGACGTCCTTCATCGCCCTTAACCCTTCCAGGTCGCCTTCGAGGGTCACGACCTCGCGGGTGACGGGATCCGCCTTCACCCCGATGTCCTTCCTCTCGCGGCGCAGCATCAGGCCGTGGGCGGTCAGGTAGGAGTTGAGCGCGAGAGGCTCGATGACTCGGTCCATGTTGCCCCACTCCGCGACGAAGTCGGCCTGCATCCCGAGAGTGCCGGGCGCGATGACGTCGATCACGGACCAGATCTCGGCGCCCATGTTGTAGATCGGCGTGGCCGAAAGTCCGAGGCAACGGTCCGCCGCCTTGCTAAGCGCCCGGGCGATGGTGCGCTTGGTCGTTCCCGTGTGCCGAAGGTCCTGCACCTCGTCGAAGATCACCGAGCGAAAGCCCCTCGGAACGAGCGTGTCCTCCCAGCCTTGGAGCCGGGTGTACGCGGTGACAATCACCTCGGCGGGGGGCAACTCGTAGGGTTTGCGTCCCTTGATCACGTGCGTGCTCGCGCCCGGGAGGAATCGCCGAAGCTGATTCTCCCACTGCTTGGTGAGGTGCGTCGGGACGACGATGAGCGCGGGCCGCGATTCGGGTTCGCAGAGAGATCCGATGGCGGTGATCGTCTTGCCGAGGCCGAGCTCATCGCCGAGGAGGAGCCTCTCGACGTCCGCGAGCAGGTTGATCGCCCCGACCTGGTGTGGGCGGGGCGGCTCGGCCATCGTGAGCGCGAGCGGGGATAGGTCGAACGACAGACGCGTGTCGCCCGCCGCAGCGGCGCGAATCGCGCGATCGTACCGGCCCGCGAGCTTGTACAGGTCCTCCCGAACTCCGTCGGCGAACGCCATCGGGAATCGGTCGGCGAGCCACAGGAGGTCCTTGGCGGAGTCGGGCGTTCGGGGCAACAGCATCGGGCGGTGCGTGTACTTGCCCCCGGCGCACGTCCTGCCGGCCTTGAACATCTGGCGGACGCGGACCATGACGAAGGGCATGGCGTCCACTACGAAGCCTGTCGCCTCCTGCCGTATTCGCCCGTATGTCGGCGTGTTCTCAAGCCGTCCTTCGGTCACGCTTTTTGACCCCTTGAACCTGAGCACTGAGCAACGGCCGGCGCGACTCTTAGAAACTGAAAGAGCGAGCCGACTATAATCCGGCCATGAGGCGCGCTTTGCTTCTGGTCTTGATGGCGGTCGTCGCCTCGCTCTGTCTCGCGGCGAATCCGCGTCACAAGCCCGATTACGGCGTTTCGCGATCGCCCTCCGCCGTGCCTGGTTCCGGACACGCCGGCGTTTGCCACTGGCGTCCGAGGATCAAGAGCCCGCCCTTCTGGGTTTACTTCTTTCAGTAGAACGAGGCCCGCAAACCGCGCGCCGTCGCAACGCGTCTTGTTCGTATGCGAACCCCGTTCCTCATCGCCGTTCCTGCGTTCGTTCTGGGTTGCCTCGTGACCGCCGGCCTGACCACCGTCGCCCACGCGCAAGCCGACCTGCCCCGGCCCAAGCGCCTCGCCGACGCCATGCGCTGGGAGTACAAGGTCGTGAGCTCCGAGGCCGATCTCAACAATTTCGCCGCAGGCGGATGGGAGTACGTGGGGCAGTCGAGTGGCGCGAGCATTTCGGCCGCGGGCACGATCAACTTCACGACGTACACCATGCGACTGCGCGTGCCGATGTTCCCGGCGCCTGGTCATCGCATCGACTGAACGAAGGGAGGCCATCTAGGCGGCCTCCTTGAGCCCAAACACCACCGCGACGCTCGGCATAAGAGCGCGGTCTCGCCGCCCGCCGAAGCGGACTTTGCGGCGGATCCAATGCAGGTGTGCAAACGGCAAGGCATAGTCGTGGAACCAGTCGGTCGACGTCTGTGCCGGGAGCAGAAGGAGTACTCGCTCCGCGCGACCTACCTCGACTTCCTCGTGCGCCTTCCGTATCCACTCAATGAGGTTCGAGTACGGAGGATTGCACCATACGACACCGCGCCAGGGCTGGCGTTTCCCGTCCTGCTCGGGCGTGAAGTACTCCACGCACTTCGCGTTGCTCGGAAGCGCGGCGGCGTCCAGCGTGAAGGGGCCGTAGAGGTCCGAAAGCTCGCGGAAGAGCCAGTCGGGCGTGTACCAGTCGCCGGCCGCGATCTCGGGCAAGCCGAGCTGCTCGGGGGTGCCGGGGCGGGTCATGCCTTCACCTTCACGATCACCGTCGCGATGTCGGTGCCGCTCTCCTTGAACGCCCCGGCTTCGACGTCCTCGATCGTGCCTGCTCGGTCTTTCAGCCAGTCGCGGAACGCCCCTTCCCTCTTCGTGCCCCCGGTCTGCCAACCCGGATGCATGACGGCGACCAAAATCCCGGAAGGCTTAAGCAGCCGGTGCGCGCGCCAAACGTGCTCGATGTCCTGACCTTTGGCGAAGGGCGGATTCATTACCACTCGGTCGTAGGGCTCGAACTCCTCGTCGTCGACTAGCAGGAAGTCCATGGGCCACGTGTCGAAGCCCATTCGAGTGAGGGCGTCGACGAAGGGCGGGTGGATCTCGCAGCAGTCGACCTTGCCTTCGTCCCCGACGACATCCCGCACCGCCTTCGCAATATTGCCCGTTCCCGCCGAAGGCTCCAGCACGCGCATCCCGGTTCCGAGTTCCGCAAGCTCTAAAAGCCTCGCCACAACGGCAGGCGGCGTGGCGAAGAATTGAAGCTCCTGCTTGAGGTCGACGACCTTGCCCGCGTCGAGCACTTCCCAGAGCCGCTCCGGCTGGCCGTGCGGGCCGCACACGTGCGCCTTGGCCCGCTTGTTCCACTTGAACCCGATGCCGCCGAGCACCTTCATGGCGGCTTCGTAGGTCTTTCTGTCGAGTTGCCCCTCCGGCAGGCGGTAGACGTCGCCCTCGCGCACGCCCTGGCGCAGGAGGTCCTTGATCTCCTCGGGGATGTCCTTTCCTTTCATCGACTTCGTTGCGGGGGTCGCTCGCTTGGGGCGAAGTTCTTCGAGTCGCTCGGGTGAGTCCCATCCGGGGCTGAGGCGATCCATGCCGAGGCTCATGAGGCTGAAGGTCAGCATCGAGGCCATGCCGTTCCTCGCCGAGACCGCGCGCGCCGTCTTGCCGTCGGCGATCTCCTGGAGCGCCTCCTCGAGCGAGACGCCGCCCATCATCGAGAAGTCTTCATTCCCGATAAGCTCCTTCAGTGCCGAGACTGTGAGCCCCTGCGTGTCGGCGAAGAGGTCGAGCTGAGTCGCGACCGCCATTAACCCCGCCCCTCCCTCATCGCCCGCGACATCTTTTCCGTCCCGCTGGTAGCCTTCTCGTCGCCCCGGGGCTGCCGCACCTTCGCCTCCGTGGCGAAAGCGGCGTTTACAATCTCGGGTGCATTGAATGAGCGCATCGACGCGGCGTCGAAGAGGGTGGGTTGGGTCACGCCGCACCCGCCTTGACCATAAATTCGGCGAGCCGCTCGACGTCGAGCCCGTGGTTGGCGATCATCGAGCCGACCGTGTAGCCCTTGCCCAGCGCGCAGAGCGCCCGGACGAACATGGCGGAGACCGCCTCGCACTCCCGTTCGTAGGCGTCCTGGAGCTTGGACGAGACCGGAAACCTCCAGTACGACCCATGGCAACGCGCCGCAGGGTCGTAGAACTTGAGGGAGTGCCCATCAACGTGGTTCGAGTCCCCATCGAGATAGAAGCGGGTCTCCGAGACCTCGGCCTTGAACTTAGGAAAGGCCAGCAAAACGGCACGCCCGATCGCCTCGCACTCCTCTTGGGTGCGCATGACCTTGGGATAGGCGAAGCCCGGTCCGTCCTTCACGCCGCGACCTCGCTCGCCAGCCGCTCCGCGATCTCCGCGAGAGACTTCGCCGAGCACTCTCGACAAAGGTGCCCGACGGGATAGCCGTCCGTGTCGATTCCCTGCGGTACGTCGCCCACCCGGTCCACCGCGGAGCCGATGATCCATCCCGCGCCGACCACCGCAGAGACGTAGTAAGGGTGATTCAATATCCGGTAGAGGCCGACCGGCTTGTCCGCCTCGTCCTCATCGACGATCACGATGTGAGCGCCGATCTGCCCTTGCTCCTCGATCGGCTTGCTTTCGTGGCAGCGTACGCACTCGAAGGTGAAATCGTCGATGTAGCAGTCGCCGCAGAGGACTTCGTACTCCCCTGCCTCAAAGCGACCGTCGTCTGGGATGGGAATCGCCTCCCCGCAGACCTGACAAAGCAGTTCTGCAACCATAAATCGGACGGTGTAGGCCTCTTTTGAGGTGTCCTGACGCCATTTCCGCCAGTGCTGCTCGCAGGTGAGGTCCTTCCCGAGGCTCAGCCCCTGCTCCGCCATGTAGGCGAAGCCTTCCGCCTCCCAGTCGGAATCGGGGATGTCGCTCGTCTTTTCCTTTTGGATCGAGAGCACCCGAACGACGCCCACCTTTTCGCCCTTTCGGTGGGGGGACGCGGACCAGGCTTGAGCGAGGCCGCCCGACTTCTCGAGAGATCGCCGGACGCGCTCGGCATACGCGTCCGACCAATCTTGGCGGGTGACCGTCTTGCGCTCCGCCCTTAGCGCGGCGGTCGTCATCGCAAAGCTGATGATGATCACCTTACGCCTCCTTGTGGCAAACTGCGGGCATGCCGAACGTCGCCCAGCGCCGCGTGCTCGTCGCGGCCGCAGTGGTCGGGACCGTCGCTTTCGGCTTGCAGCCAAAGCTCGACGTCTTGGGTAACCCAATAGGGTTCTGGGCCTTCTACTCGAACCAGTTGCCGGGATACGCGTCCGGGGGCGGCATGTTCCCCGACTACCGAATGATGGCAACCGAGTCGATCGCTCTGGTTTTCGTCACGGGCTGCCTGTACTTCGCTGCCAGTGGCAAGCGCGAGTAGGATGGTGATCATTGGCTTCCCTCCCCCGGCATCGGCAGCGCCGACGGGATCTTGCCGCCGACCGCCAGCGCCTTAATTTTCGGCAACGCATATTGACCGAACGTCTGGCCGCCTTCGGTGACGATCTGAGCGAGGAACTCCTGCTCGAAGGTCGAGATCCCGCCTGCGACCGCGACAAGCTTCGCCTTGACGACGAGCACGAGCTCACGAAGTCGGCGGCGGTTCTCCTGCTCTTGGGCGGCGAGCATCCCTTTCGCGTCCCGGCGGCGCTTTTGCGAGTCGAGAGCGAAGTCGGAGAGCGGCGGCACGGGCAGCTCGACGCGGTACTGCAAACCCTGGTGGGCGAAGCCGACCGCGAGCGCCTCTTCGCCCTGATACACCGCACGTTGCTTCACGCCGTGCTTCGATAGGAGCTCGGAGATTTCGGCGAGCGATTTCTCGACCGACACAGTCGTGTCTTCGGCGTACTTGCGCTCAGCCACTACCCCACCCTCCCAAGCGTCCGCTCCGCCGCGACGAAGCACGGAATGCCGAACTCGCGCTCGATGAGCCTTTTGAACGCGGCCTCGTCGCTGTTGCTCGAACTCAGATGCAAGAGATGAATCTCCTCGACTCGCGAGAGGTCGTTCGCCCTCAGCATCTCGACCAGGCGCTCGATGCTGAGGTGCGTCGAGTTGACGCGCTTGTACCGTGCCGCGTCGAGGTGCCCGGCGGCGGCGTTCGCGCGGAGGATCTCCTCGCTAAAGTTCGCCTCCGCCGCGACGTGGGTAAGCCCCTCGAAGGTTTTCGGCGAGTAGGCACTGTCGGTCAGGAACAGAAGTCGGTGCCCCTTGGGCGAGCCAATAAGAAAGCCGAGCGACCCGGGCGAATCGTGGACCGTGGCGAACGGCATCACGATCCAGTCGCCCACCACGAACTCCTCCTCGGCCTCGACTACCTGCTGCCGGTGCTTCGGCACGCCCGGGCACGCGGCGAACGTCTCGCGGCTCGCGTAGACGTCGATGCCCGCCTTCGCTACGTCCACGATCGCCTTGGAGTGGTCGCCGTGCGCGTGGGTGACCAGGCACCCGGCGAGCTCCGAGACCCGGAAGCCGAGGCCCCGGCGGATATCCTCGAAGCGAAGGCCAGCTTCGAGGAGGAGCGGAGCCGCCGCGCCGCCGCCGGAGAGGCGGTAGGCGCAGCCGGCGGACGACGAGGCGAGAACCTCGAAGTCGAGCATCAGAACTCTTCCGTCTCCCCGGGCGGCTCCTCGACGAGGGAGGGCTGGCGCTCCGGCTGCGACGTCGCCGCGTCCTGAATGGTGGGCGCGGAGAGCGAGAGCGGCTCGCGGTTGGCGTTCGCGGCCACCTCTTCCGTGATCTCCGCGTCGATCGCGTCCATGTGCGCCTCGCTGATCGCGCTCAAGGTCGCGGCGTTGATCTTGGAGGGGTCGAGGGCGATCTTCTTCGTGACGCGGATGACCACCGTCTTGAACTGCATCTCCTTCTCGAACTTCTCGTCGTAGCCGGTGTTGACCTTCTTGCCGTCCACCCAGCCCGTCTGCTCGCCGCCCCAGAACTCGACGCCGCCGGACGCCTTGCGCGCCTTCTCGAACTCGCGAGCCTCGACGATGACGACCTGGTTCTTGCGCGGGTCCTCGTACGAGACGTAGCCAAAGCCGCCGATGACCTTGCCCGGATCGAAGGGGCTCGTCTGTTGATAGTCGTAGAAGGCGATACCGTGCTGGGTGCCGTACTTGAACACGTCGGTCTCGTGAACGAGCTGGTACTTGATGTCGATCGGGGGATCGGTGGCGAAGTTGCGGGCGCAGTGGTCGACGCCCGTGTAGCCGATCCGCAGGTCGACGTCGTACTTCCCCGTTCGCTTGTTGAGGTACGGGATGACGTGGATGTGGTTGGGGATGTTGGCGTCGAGGCCGACGTTCACCCGGTTGCACGCGTCGATCGCGAGCTTCGTCATGTTGACGTTCTCCCACGTGATCGGCGGGTCATTCTTCTTGTAGCTGTTGCTCGCGCGCTTGATCTCCAAAGCGCTCAGGGCGGCGTCGATCTTGACGTAAAGGTGCTGGGCGAGCGCCTTCTGGAGAGGAGTCCAGGAGATGGGGCTCCCCATCTCGGCGACGAACTGCCGCTCGACCTTCTGAACGAATCTCTCGGAGATCGTCATCGGGGTGGGCGTGGCGTTGACGGGCTGGATTTCGGTGGTGGTGCTCATGGTCAGAAAAGAGCCTCCTCAGGCTCGGGGTTCGCGCGGCTCTCGGCGGGCGCCGAGGGAGCGGCAACTGCGGGGGCGGCGTCGCGCGGGATCGTCTCGGAGCGCAGCGTCTTGTCCGCCGCGCTCACCACGAGCCGGATCTGCTGGCCCGCGGTGAGGCGGACGTCCGTCACGCTTTCGCAGCGGTCCACGAAGATCGGCGGCGCGAAGTTCAGGTGCGCGGCGAGGGCGTCGATGACGTCGAGCCCCGCGTTGATCTGCGAGGCGGTGTTGAGGCTCTCGTAGGGCACGCCGCCGACCGTGACGTCGCAGCACTCCTTGAGCCCGCCGTTGATCTGCTCCTCGAAAAGCCGGAACCGCACGAGGGAGAACCGGGCGTTGATCCGGTCGGTGAGCATCGCGACCTTCGCGCGGATGCACTCGTCGGTGAGGAAGAGCTCGCCCTGGAGCCTTTCGTGCTCGGCGGCGAGCCGCTTTTCGTCCGCGCTGAGGCCCTCGATCCGCTCGAGGATGCCGGCCGCCTGCTTGCGGGCGAGGATGTGGCCGTTCGCCTCGTGCAGCCGCGCCTTGGCGGCGGCGATCTCCGCGTCGACCTCGGCGAGCGCCTGCTCGCCCTGACCCTGAAGCCGCCTGATCGCCTCTTCGATCTCCCGGCGTTCGCGGATCTTGACCTGATACGAGGGATCGTCCTTAAGCTCGATGACCGCCGCCTCCGGGACGAAGATCGCGGTTCGGTCGGAGCGAACGCCGCTGAGCCGGAGGACGGCGGCGTCCTCCTCCTGGACGAGGGACGCGATGCGCGACTCGGCGGCGTCGAAGTCCGCGCGGAGCGCCTTCCCCTCGACCGTGATCTCGCCGATGCGCTTGGCCTGAGCCGCGTTAAACTCCTCGCGCGCCGCCTGGCGCCGATCCTCCGGAAGCTCTTGGCCGCACGACGGGCAAAGCGTCTCGCCGACGAACGCCCTCGCCTTCACGGCGGCGACCTCGGCCCGCTTCACGGCGAGTCGGGGCTCGATGCGCGACTTCTCGGCCTCCGCCGCGGCGATCTGCCGCTTGAGCGAGGCGACCTCGCCCTCGGCGAGGCGGATGCTGGCGTCGATCTCCCGCAACGCGGCCAGCGCGGAGTCCCGCTCCGGATTGCCCGCCGCCTTGAGCCGGTTGGCGATCTCGATGAGCTCGCCCTCGATCCGCCGAAGGCGCACCGTCTTCTCGCCGATCGCGCCACCCGAGACGAGCGACGCCTTCTTGGCCTGCGCGTCGGCGACGGCCCGCTCGGCCGACTCCGAAGCGGCTTCCCAGTTGCCGCTGGGCACCGTGGGAATGGCGCGGTTCGCCTCGTCGATGCGGTCGGGGATGGCGGTGAGCTCGGCGTTGATCGCCTTCATGCGCCGGTCGGCGATCTTGCGGAAGTCGTCGATCGAGTGCTCGCCCAGGATCCCGGGGAGCTTGGCGAGGGAGCGCTTCGAGGCGATGACGTCCGCGTCGGTGACGTCGCCGATCATCTCCACGAGGAGCTTGCGGCGGTCCGGCCACTTCGTGCGCTCCACGAGCTGCGCAGGGTCCGTGAGCACCTGGAACTTGGCCTCGGGGCACACGCTCGAAACGCGGGCGGCGTACTCGGACTCCTTCACCGGCACGTCGTTGACGAAGTAGTCCGTCGTGTGGCCCCCGAACTCCGCGGAGGCGTTGCCACGCTTCTTCGTGTGGACCTCCTTGTACACCCGGCGCAGCCGAAGGCTTCGCCCCTTCTCGTCCTCGATCTCCGCCTCGACCGCGTGGTCGATCATGGGGATGGCCTTGCCGTCCGGGGTGAGCGTCTTGACGTCGAAGTCGGCGCGGCCGCGCGAGTCCTTGCCGAAGAGCACCCAGCTCCAGGCGTCGGCGAGGGTCGTCTTGCCCGCGCCGTTCGTGCCGTAGACGACGAGGTCGGCGCCCTTCGGAGCGATGCTCACGTCGCGGGCACCCTTAAAGTTGGCGAGAGAAAGCGAGAGGAGTTTCATCGGGAGATCTCCGTTTGGGAGCGTTGGCGGTCCTCCGCCTGGTCCCTGCCACCGACGAGAAGCGCGGCGAGGAGGAACACGACGAGCACGAGCCAGGGACGATCGTCGATCGAGTCGACGATCCACCGGTCGATGTCCTCTGCGACGTCGCGGAGAGCCGAAAGCCGTGGCGTGCGCCAAAGGGTCACCGCCGCGCTCTCGCGGCGCTTGCGTCGACGGGTCACGCGGGCACCCCTTCCGGAGCCCAGGTCCGCCAGTCGAAGTCGAGCGGCAGGCGGACGAGGAACGAGGCCTCGACCGTCGCGATCGCGCCGAGAACGTTCGCGTCCGAGAACGGGCGACTCCCCGCCCAGTCCGCGATGCCCCACTTCGGGATCCGGGAGCCGGTCAGCGCGCCGAGCGGCTCGTCGAGGTCTTCCCACTGGCCATCGAACGACGCGGGCGGGTTGGTGGGATCGTCCAGCGACGACACTCCGACGAAGCCCGGGAAGCCGCGCCCGATGTGCCAGACGCCCTTCCACTCACCGCAGACCGCCTCAGTATCGAGCGAGTACGCGACCTTCTGGGCGGCGCCGATCGCGCGGGCCGCGGCGACCGTGGCGCACAGGAGATGCAGGGTAAGGGCGTTCACGCCTGCTCCTCGTCGTCGAACGGGTTATAGTCGTTGCCCCCCGGCTGAGGGCGCGGCTGAGGGTCTGGCTCAGCCGCCTTCTCAAGCGCCACCCCGAGATCCGCGAGCGTCTTGACCGGGAAGGACTTCCCCTTAACGATCGTGTTCAGGACGAAGCTCGCTCGCTGCTGGCCTGGTCCTGCGTACTTGGAGAGCCAAACGAAAGGAATGCCCTGGAGTACTACGCCGTAGCCCTCTTGAGGGAGGTTGTTGCGATCGTGCTTCGTGAGCCCGAACTCCATCCTCTCAAGAAACGCGGGGTCGCGCATCTCTTCCGGGTCTATGCCGAGCAGGTTCCCGAGCGAAGTGGCGAAGTCGGAGCGTCGCTTCTCGTGGCACCGCGCCTCTTCCAGGGCTTTCTTGTCGGCCTTAGCCTCCGCTTCGGCCTTTTCCTCGGCACGCCGGGCACTTAGCGCTTCGGCGGCCTTCGCGGCGATGTTCGTCGCGAGCAGGACGACGCTCACGCCGCGCTCCGCGTCTGGTCGGCCCACGGCTCGAAACGGTCCCAGTGCGCCCGCTCCTGCGCGTCCGTCAGCTTCTCCACCCGCAGGTGGGTGACCCGAAAGAGGTGGGCGTACTTCTCGGGCACCGCTTCGACGGTCCAAAGGTAGTGCGTGATCGCGCCCTCGCCGAAGAGGTCGACGAGCACGAAGCCCTTACCTCCGCACCCGAGCAGCTTCGCCCGTGCCTGGATGAGCCAATCGCGGTAGTGGATCGGCTCCGGGCCGACCTGGGCGATGGAAAGCTCCCCGTCCCGCTCGACGCAGACGTTGCGAGGATCCTCCGCCTTCTCGCGCCACTCCGCGAGCTTCTGCTCAGGGGTCTTGTACGCCTTCGCCCGCATGTGGCAGAACGGGCAGAACTCGTTCTGCTCCCGGGTCCACTCCCGGCCGCAGCACACGAAGCAGTGCGCGGTGGCGACGGGCAGGTAGGCCTTCGCTCCCGCGCCCTCGGAAGCCACGCGGGGCGACTCGACGAGCCGCAGGTTCGCCTTCGTCGCGCTGAGGCTCTTAATGATCCCGGAGGCGAGGAGCGCCTTATCGGCGGTGCTCACGTCGAAGGCCACTACGCCCACGCTCCTTCCGCGCCCACGTTGTCGAACGTGATTCGGGGTTTCGTCGCGCGGTGGCCGAAGATCGCCGCCGCCGTTGAGGCGAGTAGCGCTCCGAGGAAGATCAAGGACGCCAACTCTCCGGGGTTGGCGGTTGCGAAGGGGATCATTTGTTCTCCGATAAGCCCGTGTCCTCGGGCTACGGAGATATATTAGTCCAGAAATAATCCAATGTCAAGCCTTGTTGGACTTTATTATTGGACTATAAATTGATTACCGTACTTTCGTCCGGCGGGTCTCTTGTGACCACCCGCTCGCGCAACCAAACGGGCCGCGCCTCGGGTGAGGACGCGACCCTTGTTGATCCCGATAATCGAGATTAGAACAGGATGCCCTGGGGGCGATACCGACTCGGAGGCACCGAAAAGCCGTCAGGTATCGCAAGGTTCGCCTTCCGCTCCAGGAGGTGGCCGATGGGGAGGAGTTGCAGGCGATTGGTTCTGCGCCCGTTGCACTCGATGGTTCCGAGATCCGCCGCCGCCTGCTCCATCGGCTTCGTCGGCGGCTCTAGAGTGAGCAGGCCGCCGACAGGCGCTTTCTCGCGGTGGATGACGTGGGCAAAGTCCCTGACCGAGCTCGGGTTCATTGCGCCGCCTTTGACCTGGAGCGGAGCGATGACCAGGCGCTTATCGGGATCGTGAAGCAAGAGGTCTCCGTCGATTCCCCTGTCAGCGCCTTTCTTCTCGCGCGGTCGGCCGCCCACGAGACCGACGGCCCACATCTCGAACTGCTTATGACTATCCGACTTGGTGCTCCTGAAGAACTCTCGAGCGGCGTCGAGGTCGGCTGGCAGGCCCTCTACTCGGTAGTCCGTTCCCTTCTCCAGCTGGAACTCCTCCGCGAGCCGTTCCTCAATCTCCCGAATCGCGAGATATGTCACGTCGATGCCGACCCATCGCCGACCGAGCCTTTGGGCTGCGGCTATCGTGGTGCCGCATCCGCAGAACGCGTCGAGGCACAGATCGCCCTCGTCGGTCGTGGCCCGAATGATCCTCTCAAGAAGCGCCGTCGGTTTTTGGGTCGCGTAGCCGCGCCGCTCGCGTGACTGGGAGTTGAGGGGCGGAACATCGGTCCAGGTGTCGCCAAGACTCACACCGGGCATCTCGTCCAAGTAGTGCTTGAGACGAGGCATCCCACTCTTGGCGGCGTACACCAGCCTATCCTGCGACTCGAAACGCTCCATGTTCGCTCGAGAGTAGGCCCAGAACCGACCTTTAGGCGGCACCGCCCCCTTCCAATCGTATGATGTGTCCCCTCCGCCCTTAGCCGCCGTAAGGTCGCTCGTTTTGTACCGCTTTCCAGAAGCCGCCTCGACGTTCGAATAATGCTTCTTGATATAATCGTCGTCGTACGGCTGAAAGATGGTGTTGAACTTCGATTCATCGGACCGTCCGTAGCATAGAATCGTGTCGTGCGTGCGGCCGAATCGCCTCTGCCCCTGAGAAGCGTCGTTGTGGGAACTCGTGCGCTTCCACGCGATCTCGTTCCTAAAGTAGCGAGGGTCCATGAGTGCGTCTAAGACGAGTCGAAGGTATGGGCTCGCGACGGCGTCGCAATGGACGAAGATGCTACCGGTCATCCTCAGCTTGCGAGAGAGATGCTCAAGCCTTGGGGCCATCATGACGACGTAGGCGAGCATCTCCGAGGGACCGAGGAGGTCGTACAAAGAATCGACGAGCTTCTTGAGCTTGGCGGAGTGGCTCGTCGCCTGGAACTCGTCCATGAGGGACGGCGACCACGTCCATGTGTCTTCGAAGGCCATGATCTGAGCGGGGCTCGGATCGCCCTTGATCTGACGGAAGAGGAGGTTGAATTGCCGGGTCGAGTTGAACGGCGGATCGATGTAGACCATGTCCACCGAGCCATCCGCGACCCTGTCCAGCATTTTAAGATTGTCACCGAACAGAAGCTCGTTTCGCGGGCTCCCCGACGGAAACAGGGACGGCGAAGCGGCGACGGATCGGGGCCTTGCCATCGACGGTCGTTTTACCCGCTAACTCGCGCCTTCTTGCACAAACTAGCACTCACACGGGGTGAGTGCTAAGTCCTCACCACGAAGCCGGGAAGGCTGACGTTACACCACCAAGCCGCCGCGAGCCGTCATCGCGGTGAGCACCCCGCGCATCCGCCACTCCGACCGCGAAAGAGGCCCGAGAACGCCTTTCCGGTCGATGAAGGTTCCCTGCCCCTCGGCACCATCGGGATCGAAGCGGCGAATCGCGTACTTTCCTTCCTCTTCGGCACTTTCGACAAGCAGTGGTGAGTTCTCCACTGGCGCGATCTTCTTCTCAAACACGAGAACCGTGTCCGAGCGAATCTCCGGGCCAAGCGTGCCGTCCGTCACCATCACGATGATGTAGTCCTCGCTTAGGGCGAACGGGATCTCGACTTCTTCGACTTGATCTGAGGACATAAGGAAGGGTCTCGCGCTGCCACCGAGGAAGGCCCGTACTTTCGTCTTTGGCCCGAGCAGTGATAAGTCCACGTCCATATTAGTAGACGTTTGCCTACTTGTCAAGTGCCCTGACGCTTCGGGGCCATCTTCCGCAGGATTGTTGAGCTTCGGCGGGAGCGGGCTGTCCTTGCCGTCCCAGAACCACTCCTCCGGAATGCGCCACTTGCGGCTGACGATCTTGATGCTCTCGGGCTTCGGCTCGGTCTTGCCTTCCTCGTAGCCCTGGATCGCTCCACGCGACTTGCCTAAAAGCTCCGCAAGGGCCCGTTGGCTGACGGTGGGACGTTGCGCCTCGCGCGCCTTCCTAAGTTTGATCCCCGCCATCTTCAACACAAAGACGAATCTAGTCCAAAAATTAGTTGCGAGGGTGGATTAATTATTAGTCCATTAGGCCTATAATAATCCATGCCTGGATTAGAAGAGGCTGAGGGACGAGCGGGCCGCAGGCGAAAGCTCACGCCCGAGGACGAGTTGGAGATGGTGGCTGAGGGTGAAGTCCCGGATGCGACCCCGGAGGCCATCGCGGTCAAGTGGGGCGTGAGCAAGGCCACCTACTACAACGTCCGCGCTCGCGTCTTGGCCGACCGCCAGACAGCAAAAAGCCCCTGAGGACACAGGGGCCACCTCGACACCACCGGAGAGCGGCGCGAAGGTTCTTTGCAGAACTTCTTAAGCTTACTCGACCGGCGTTCCGGCCACGCACGGCCACCCCTTCGAACGCTGAATATGAAGAAGACACCCCTCAGGAGATCGGCCCCGATGCGCCGCTCCGCCATGAAGACGAGAACGAAACCCCTGCCCGCCCGCGGCAAGAAGGCTCGCCGCAACGACGCGCCCGACCGAACGTGGCGCGGCATCGTCCAGCTCCGCCACCACGGGGTCTGTCAGTCGTGTCACGAGCAGCTGGGGACCCAGTGCCACCACCTCTTCCCGAAGGGTTCGCACCCGGAGCTTCGTCACGACGCGAGCAACGGGGCGCATCTCTGCGACGAGTGTCACCGGGACGCCCACGCGCACCCGATCGCGTTCCGAGACGCCTTCGCCCGCGACTGGCCCTACTTCGACGCGATCTACGATTCGGTGACGGACCGGCCGATCCTCGCTTCGGTTGATCTTCAGGAGGCGGCATGACCGCTTCCCTCCTTCTCGCCCTCGCCTCGACGACCGCCGCGGTTGCGGCCGACAAGCCATGCCCGACAAGCGCCAGACCATCGAAGAGAAGACCGTCGAGATCGCCCGGGAGGTCTACC
>CAXUKB010000037.1:0-20014 GCA_964251345.1 uncultured Fimbriimonas sp.
CGCAAGCTCTAGCGCGAGTCGTCCCGCCTCGGTGATATAACCGTTCCCCCATGCGTCTCGCCGAAGCCAGTAGCCGATCTCGAACGAGGGCAGATTCCAGTCGATGTGGTGCAGTCCCAACCGCCTATTTAGCGTTCGTCGACCCAAATTCCCATCGAGAGGTCTTCGCGGAGGTCCCCTTGGGCGCGCCACTTTCGGACGAGCGACTCGCTGACTTCCGGCGTCGCATGTGAGGAACGACCCCAGGGAAGCCAAGGCAGGATCGCCTCGCGTGAGGCGTCGACCGCCTCGAACAGCACCGCGCCGTCCCCGGCGCGCCAAGGCCGCACCACGATTCGCTCGCCTTCGAGCCGTTCGGGAAAGTCGAGCAGGATCCGGTCCATGGGACCGTTACGCTACCCCGGCCGTCATCCCTCTATGAAGGCCGACCGAACGTCGGCAACGATCGCCGCCGACCACGCGGTTACCGTCCGCGTGCCCAAGGCGTCGGAAGGCTCGGAAGCGGAAAGGGATTGTCTATTTTCCGAATGCCTCCGCGCCAATCGATGACGATATCCGTTGCACAGATCTCTCGATCATCTGCGGCACAGCCCCGCCGCCCTTCCCTTCGTGGAGAGTTCGTGCCGAGAGAAGTAGGATAGAGAACAATGGGGGAGCCGCGGGTGAGGAGCGGGAGAGAATCCGCATCAGGGCTACTCCCTATTCAACGCTCCGAGTTCCCCACGGTGACCGGACTCTCTCACCCCCGGCCCCTTTCTCTCGCAAGCCAAAGGAAGGGGTGACGTCCTACCATTTCCCCGATCTCCAACTTCACGCAAACTTCCGAAGGCGCGGAGGCCTGGGCACCGATCAGGGAAAGATTCCGCGGCGGGTCGTGGCGTCGGCGACCCGCTTGACGCCGATGATGAGGGCGGCGGTGCGCAGATCGGTCTTATGGGCCTTCGCCATGGTCTCGACGGCGGCGTACGAGGAGCGCATGATTCGCGTGAGGCGGCTGTTCACCTCGTTTTCCTCCCAGAAGAAATTCTGAAGGTCCTGCACCCACTCGAAGTAGCTCACCACCACCCCGCCTGAGTTCGCGAGGATGTCCGGCACGACGAACACGCCTTTGTCCTCAAGGATTCGGTCGGCGGCCGGGGTGAGCGGGCCGTTCGCTCCTTCGACGATCAGCTTGGCCTTGATGCGACCTGCGTTCGTATCGTCCACGACGGCGGAGATCGCGGCGGGAATGAGTACGTCGCAGGAGAGCTCCAGAAGCTCGGCGTTGGTGACCGCCTGCGCATCCTTGTACTCGCGGATGCCGCCCTCACGGCCGGCGTACCGGGTGAACAGTTCCCGGATCGGGAGGCCGTTCGCGTTGTAAATCCCCCCTACCGCGTCCGAAACCCCGACCACGACGGCGCCGCTCTCCTGAACGAGCTTCGCGGCGGTCGCGCCGACGTTGCCGAAGCCCTGGACCACGACTTTCGCGCCGTTCAGCTCGATTCCGCGCGATTTGGCGGCCTCTTCCAAGGCCACGACCACGCCGCGTCCCGTCGCCTCGGTGCGGCCTTCGGAACCGCCCAGTTCGATAGGCTTGCCGGTGACGACGCCCGGCACCGTGTGGCCGGCCATCATGGAATAGGTGTCCATGATCCAGCTCATCACCTGGGCGTTGGTCCCGATGTCGGGCGCGGGAATGTCGCTTCGCTCGCCCAGCACGCCGCTGATCTCGGCAGTGTAGCGGCGCGTCATGCGCTCGAGTTCGCGCGACGACAGCTTCTTCGTGTCGACCTTGACCGAGCCCTTCGCCCCGCCGTAAGGAATGTTCGCCACTGCGCACTTCCAGGTCATCCACATCGCGAGTGCGGTCGTTTCGTCGACGTCCACGTCAGGATGGTAACGAATGCCCCCTTTCGTCGGGCCCCGGCTCGAGTTGTGCTGAACGCGGTATCCCTCGAAGACCTGAACCTCGCCGTTGTCCATGACGACGGGAAAGTTGACGATCAGCTTGCGCTGAGGCGAGGCGAGAACCTGGTGGAGGCCGGCGTTCAGCTCCAGGTAGCGGGCGGCCACCGCGAGTTGCTGGCGGGCCATTTCAAGAACGTTGGTGTGACTGCTCATCGATCGTGTTCGGGTTCGATCAGTCGGCGCAGCAGTGCGTATAACGGCATCGCGAGAACTCCATCGATCATCGCCGCTAAGAGGGTACCCGCCAAGAACGGAACCACCGGCCCGCGGTGGGCGGCGAACATGAGCATTCCCTGCGCCAGCAAGGTGCCGACCGCCGCGGCGAGGCCCGCCACCACCGCGTTCGGCACGAGCCCCGCGAAGCGCACCCACCCCAGCGCGAAGCCCAGCAGGGTGCGGCTGATGGTGTAGGCCGCGAGGTTCGCGCCTGCGAGCACGCCCTGCAGAAGCCCCGCCAGGAAGCCGACGCCCGTGCCCGCCCGGCGATCGCTCAAGAGAGCCAGGGCCGAGAGCGCGACGAGCGGAAAGTCCGGAGGTGCGCCGGGAAGCGACATCCGAGGCGCCAGCGCCATTTGGAGCGCCCCCGCGAGCCAGAGCGTGGGCACCGCGACAAGCCAGAAGCGGCCGCTCACTTCAGGATCTGAACCTCTTTCAGAGTGCCTGGGCTCATGAACGGCACGATCATCGCCCGCTTGATGCCGTAATCGGGGTCGTTCTCGACCGAGATGACCCGTCCGATCCGCAGCAATCGCGGGATGTGCTCGGAGTGCCCCGAGGTCACCACCGTGTCGCCCGACTGGACGGCCATGCTCGGGTCGAAGAACGTGAGGACGAGCGTCGAAGGATCGCGTCCCTTGATTAGGCCTTCCGTTGGGGGCTTGCGGGAGAGATCGAGCCCACCGACCTGCTGGCCTGCGTTCGTGACCAGCGCCGCCCGCGCGCCGCCGCGCCAAGCGACCTGAACGATGCCCACGAGGCCATCGGCGCAGATCACCGGCATGTCCTGCGCGATGCCCCGCTCGGTGCCGACCGAGAGATCGATGCTCCCCTCGTACGGATGGAACCCCACCACGTCCGCGTTCACCCGCTCGTGTCCGGGCAGCGGCCCCAGGCCATTGAGGGTTCGGAGGTTCGCGACCTGATTTTTGAGCAAGTCGATCTGCTCGGCGTAGAGCGAGACCGCGGCGAACTGGGCGCGCAGGGCGTCGTTCTCTCGGGAGAGACGATCCCCTTCCCGAAGGCGGCGGGAGAGGTCGCCTCCGCCTTCGAAAAGGTTGTTGAGAGGGCGGCCGAGAACGCCGACCACGCTCCGCAAGACGAGACCGGCGGGATCGAGCCTCCCGGCCCGCGTGGCGGCGGTCTGCATCCGGTCGAGGACGAGGGCGGCGACGATCAGGAGAAAGAGAATCCAACCGTCGCCGGAGCCGTTCGAGCGGTCACGACGGTTCAAGAACCCTCCGGAATCGCGGATGCGCTCCGATCAGGCCGGGCGTCCGGCGATCTGCTCCAGACGCAGGCCCCTTAGCTTCGAGACCGTGCCTCCACAATCCACAATCCGCGATCCGCGATCCCTTCACGCCCTCGAAGACCGCTCCAGCATTTTGCGGATGAGGGGGCTCTCGGGCAGCATTTCGACGACCATGCCCGTGCCGATGGCAACGCAGCTCAAGGGATCTTTGGCGATATAGACCGGCATCTGGGTCTCTTCGGCGATCAACTTGTCGAGGCCGCGCAGGAGCGCGCCACCACCCGCCAAGACGATTCCGTGATCCATCGCGTCGGCGGCGAGTTCGGGCGGTGTGGCCTCCAGGGTGAGCTTCACGGCCTCGACGATCGCCTTAAGCGGTTCTTGGATCGCCATCCGCACCTCGTCGCTGGAGACGACGGCGCTCCGGGGCAAGCCGGTGACGAGGTCGCGCCCTTTGATCGTGATTTGGCGTTCTTGCTCCAGCGGGTAGGCGCTGCCAACCTCGATTTTGGTCATCTCCGCCGTGCGGTCGCCGATCGTGAGATTGTAGGCGCGGCGCACGTACGCGGAGATCGCATCGTCGAACTCGTCGCCCGCCACCCGAATCGAGCGGGAGTGCACGATGCCGCCGAGCGAGATCACCGCCACCTCCGTGGTGCCGCCGCCGATGTCCACGATCATCGAACCGCTGGGCTCGTCCACGGGGAGTCCCGCGCCAAAGGCGGCGGCCATGGGCTCCTCGATGACGTAGGCCTGGTGCGCTCCGGCGTTCCGCGTGGCGTCGATGACCGCGCGCTTCTCGACCTCCGTTACCCCGCTGGGGATGCCGACGACGACGGTCATGCGGAGCACGCTCTTGCGGCCCACGCGCGAGATGAAGTGGCGGAGCATCGCCTCGGTCTGCTCGAAATCGGCGATAACGCCGTCCTTGAGGGGGCGGATCGCGACGATGTTGGCGGGGGTGCGACCCAGCATCCGCTTCGCCTCCTCGCCCACCGCGACGACCTTCCCGTCGTCCTTGTTGATCGCCACGACGCTCGGTTCGCGGATCACCACGCCCTTGCCGCCCACGTGGACGAGGGTGTTCGCGGTGCCGAGATCGATGCCGATGTCGCGCGTGAAGCGGTGTTGAAATCGCGCGAGGAAGCCGCCGCGGCTCATCGGGGGGGAACCTCATCAAAGGAAGCGGGTCGGGCGGTCATTCGATCGGGGGGCTCCGGCGATAGAGTCTACTCGCAGGAGTGCGGGGACGACCGGGACCGGTTTCGCCACCTTTTTCGACCACGCGGACCTTCTGAGCGGATTTACCGGCATCTTCGAGGCAAAAGGGCGTTCATAATAGCGGGCCAATGTTTCTCTGCGCGCGGAATATCCATGCCGGCGACGTGGAGACGATGGTCCGTCTCTTCTTGCCGCCCGCTTGGCACTCGGAGGCCGAGCAAGCCAAAGAGCGGGAACGCTGGAACCGCCTCTGGGCCGCCGGCTTGCCGGAGGGGATCGTCATGGAAGACCTTTCCGAAACGGGGGAGGCTCGCGCCGTCGGCGTGATGGTCTCCGCCCCTGCGATGCCCGAGGTCGCCGACCGGATCGCCGCGCCCGGCGGCCCGCACCTTCTCGACGGCTTGGCTGAAGCCGCCGAGTCGGGCGAGGCGTCGCCGGACGAAGAGAAGATCGGGCGGGCCAACGCGGGCGAGGGCATGGACCTCGTCGTCTGCTGGGTGGGCTACGGCGACACGCCGCGCTCGCTGGAAAACTTCGCCAAAGTCCGCGGCCATCTCTTCGCCGCGTTTCTAGACCTCGTGTGCGGCAATCGTCTGCGGCGCATCACCTTCGAGGCGCCGAGCGACAAGACGGTCGAGTGGTTCGACGGCTTCGGCTACGAGCGGCTCCGGGAAGACGACGGCGCGGTGGTCCTCAGCATTTCCCGCGAGGAGGCGATCGCGAGCGAGGATCTCTCGAACCAACGCTTCTTCTCCTACGAGCCGCCGATCCTGGGATTCTCTTCCGCCCAGCGCGCCATCCTGCGCCTCGCCCGCCAAGGCTACACCGATCAAGAGATCGCGAACCTGCTGGGGCGCACCACCGATTCGGTGAAGAAGCGATGGGGCGGCATCTACGCGCGCTTCGCCCACGCCTTCCCCGGCCGCCTGCCGGTGGGCCGCGAAGGTTCGCGCGGCGCGGAGAAGCGGCGCACCCTCTTGGCCTACCTCAAGGACCGCCCCGAGGAGCTTCGGCCCTACGGATCGGAAGAAGGGAAGGGAAAGAGGGAAGAAGAGAAGGGCTGAGGTTCGGCCTCGTTTTTCCCTTTCCCTCTTCCCCGCTCTTTAGCTGAGTCCTTTTCCGTAGAAGAACTCGAAGCTCTTGCGCACCGCGTCGATCGGGTCGCCGGGCGACTCGTCGAGCTCGATCACGCCGTACTGAACGCCCGCGTCGTTCGCGGCCGCCAGGCAGGCGTCCCAGTCCATCACGCCCTCGCCCGCCGGACGCCAGCGGGGCGTCGTGTTCGGATCGTAGTCCTTGAGGTGGACGAGCGGGAGGCGGTTTGCGTACGTCTCCATCGTGGCGACGGGATCCGCACCGGCGATCGCCACCCAGGCGAGGTCGAGCTCGGCCTGCACGAGGTTGGGGTTGGTCTTGGAATAAAGGATCTCAAGGCCTGTCTCATCGTTGAACCTCTGAAACTCGAAGTCGTGGTTGTGGTAGCAGAGGGTGAGGCCATGCTCCTTGATCTTCGTCGCGATGGGCGTGAGGATTCCCGCGAGCTTCGTGTAGTCGTGCCGGTCGGCCTCGACGAGGTAGGGCACGATGACGAAGGGGATGCCCATCGTCTTGTGCTCCGCGATCACCTCGTCCAGGTGGTGCTGAAGCCGGTCGAGTCCGACGTGCGAACCGCTCGCCTTGAGCCCAAGGTCGTCGAGGATCGCCTTGCCCTCCTCGGGCGTTCCACCGCCGTAGCTGCCCGCGCCCTCGACGTACTCCAGCCCGATCGCCTTGAGCTTGCGGAGGGTGCCGACGTAATCCTCGGCAAGGGCGTCGCGGACGGTATAGAGCTGGACGGAGAGTCGCATCTTACGGCGAGTTTATCCGCTTCGGCCTTCCGTCGTGCGGGGCATTCTTACGGCCCCGTGTGGGCGGCTCCCGTCGTCGAGGGCGGCGGAGCGCTCGCCCCACCGGTTCCGCTCGGCGTCGCTCCTGCCTCCGGGGTGGACGTCGAGCCTGCCGGGGGCGTGCCGGAGGCTGCGGGGCCGGCGGGAGCGGAGCCGGTCGAAGAGGCTCCCATGGCCGCCGTGGAGTTCGTCGTCTCGGCGGGCCAAAGGTTCGTCAACGGGTCCGGGTTCGCCATCGTGGCACGGGGCAGGTCGGCGGCGAACACCAGACGGTCGGCGCGAAGCGCATGAAGACTCGCGGTCATCGCCGTCGGGGCCACGCTCAAGGCGGCCTTTCCGATGGCGAGCGCGGTCGCCTTCGGATCGTCCGACTCGGCCACTTCGAACGCGACCGCGAGCGTCTGGGTCCGGGGGTCGAGCGACGCTGACTGCACCCGAACCGGCCCGGCCTGGGCCCGCAGGGCTTCGAGAAGCTTCCGCTCTTCCTCCGTGCCCGTGGCGCCAACAACGACGGTCGAGGGTGTCGTCGTCGGCGCGGGGACCGTCGTCGATTCGGGAGTTGCGGGCGGTGTCGTCAACGGCGCGGTCGGGGCGACGACGGTCGCTTGGAGCGGCCTCGGCGCGGCGGCACGGGGCCAAAACACGATCGCCGCCGCCACCAAGACCAGTGCCCCAGCGCCCACGAGCGGGGCCCAGGCCAGGGTCGGCCCGGCCGACGGAAGACCGAGGGTCTCGGCGGTGTCCGCCGTTTCGCGCGCCTCGAGTTGCCGCCGGGCCTCCTCCAGCCGCCGTTTCGCCTCGACCGAGTCGGGGGCGAGGTCCAGGGCCAACTCAAACCATTCGATGGCTCGGTCGAGTTCGCCCCGCTCCGCACACACCTCGCCCAGCATCTCGTGGGCGAGGGGGTCGTTCGGATAGCGGCGGAGCACCGCGAGCAACGCCTTCTCGCTGCCATCGAGATCGCCTCGCAAACGAAGCAGATTCGCCTGTGCCAACTCGCGATGCACGGGAGAGTCGACGCCGGGCGCGGCCTCGGCGGTGGGCGCGCCGCAATCGGGGCAGATCGCGTCGCCCTCCGTCAAAGGCGCGAAGCACCGCTCGCAGAACGTCCCTTCCCTACTCCCTCCCTGTGCTGCCAAATCCTCCCTCTCCTCGTTCCGAATCGTCGAGAGTTTGCACCGGAACCAGCACCGCGTGCGCCACGGGGCAGATCACGAGCTGGCCGAGCCGTTCTCCCTGAAGGAATTGGACGACTTCCGAACCCAAATTGATGAGAATCATTCGAACCTCGCCCCGGTAGTCGGCGTCGATCGTGCCCGGCGAGTTCACCATCGCGAGCCCGTGCCGCAGGGCAAGCCCCGAGCGGGGCCGTACCTGACCTTCGTATCCAGGCGGAATCGCGAGCCGCAGGCCGGTAGCCACCGCGGCCCGTTCGCCCGGCGCGAGCGTGACGTTCTCACTCGCCCGCAGATCTAATCCTGCTGCGCCGGCGGTGGCGTAGTGCGGCATCGTCGCGCCATCGGCGAGGACGATGGGGATCTCGACGCTCATGCGCCGGATTATGGCGCGTCCTCGGGTAAGACCCCTCCATGCCCTTCGTGGCGGCTCTCCTCGCGATTCAATCCCCCGCCGCCCGGCTCGCCCGTCTCGCGAAGGACGACGGGGTCGAAATCCAAGTCGTGCGGACGGTACTTCGCGCCACCCGGTACGACTTCTCCATCCTCACGGATCCGGTGTCCGAGGCCGCGCTTGCCCGCTATGCTCCGATCTTAGAGGCCGAGTTTCGCCGCTATCCTCCCGCCTTTCTGCACCGGGTGGGCCTTCGTCGCATCGTGGTCGGCTCGCACGTCCGCGTCGAAGGACAGCCCCGGGCGGCGGTTCCGGAGTTCGACCGCGGTTGGTTCTGGCTCGACGCCGAGGTCGGCGCGCGGCTTCCCGAGTACGGGCGTCGGGCGCTCGATCACGACTTTTTCCACATGGTCGATCGGGCGATCGATCCCCGCGCCGGCGGACGCGACCCCGCGTGGGCCGCCCTCAACGCGAAGGGCATCCGGTACGGCATCGGCGGCTGGTGGATGCAGAAAGCGAACGTCGGGGCGTTGCGCAAAGACCTTCCGGGCTTCCTGACCGCCTACTCGACGTCGGCGGTCGAGGAGGATAAGGCGGAGATCTTCAGCCATCTTCTCTGCGATCCGGCGTTCGTCGCCGAGCGGGTCGCCGCCGACCCCGTCCTCAAGGCCAAGGTCGATCGGCTCAAAGCCTCTTTGCTGGGTTTCGATTCCGAGATCGACGAGAGGTGGTGGAAGGCGAACGGTGAGAATTAAAACGTCCGCCGCGTAAGCCCTGACCGAAGGGCTTCCTGCTTAACATCCCGCAAGGCAGCCATCAGCGTCTGCTCCTCCAGACCTTCCGCGAGATCGTTCGATCTTTGCTTGCCATTCGCAACGGACACTCGAACGCGCTGGGCTAACTCCAAAAGCTGCGAGGCGTTAAGGTCCAAAAAGCGCCGCGTCTTGGTGTGGAGGAGCCGGAATCGCGGGGGCGGAGAGAGCTTCGCGAACAGGATTGCGATCTTCTTCATATTTTCGGCGTTCCGCTCGAGCCGCGATGCTATGTACTTAAGCTTGTCCACGCGCTTCATTGACTTGGGAAACGAAAGCGGGTCCGCGTCCATCTCGTAAGCGAGGGCTTGGTAACTCTGGGCGGCGTTCATAAAAGCCGTCGCGTACTGTCGCTCCGTAAGCGTCGCGGGACTGGGCACCGAAACGAGAGCGAGTAAACCTACCAAGAGGAGGCGAACCACGGCTTTACTATACAATCGCCCCATGCGCGTTGAGCCCCTCGGGGAATCGGCCCTGATCCTGCGCGATCTCCCGTTGCCCGCCCCCGTCGCGGCGACGCTGCTGGACGGCACTCCCGGCGTCGTCGAGGCGTGGGCGGCGTTCGACACGGTGGGCGTCGTTTTGGACGGCGTCGTCGCCGTCGATTTCGCGGCCGCCCTCTCGATCCAAGCCGTCCAAGAGCCCGGGCGCCTCTACACGATTCCCGTGCTCTACGACGGCGAGGACCGGGAAGAGGTCGCGAAGCGATGCGGCTTGCAGCCCGCGGAGGTGGCCCTCTTCCATGCGGCGGAAACGTACGAATGTCGCGCCGTCGGCTTCTGCCCCGGCTTTGGGTACCTCGCCCCACTTCCCGCGCCGCTCGCGAGCCTGCCGCGGCGAGACACTCCCCGGCCGCGCGTCGCGCCCGGCTCGGTCGCCCTCGCGGCGGGCATGACCGCCGTCTATCCTCTGGAGCGCCCGGGGGGCTGGTGGCTCGTCGGACGGACGCCGCTCACGCTCGTGGACGAGGCGGACGGCTACTTTCCCCTTCGCGCGGGCGACCGTGTTCGGTTCGTCGCGATCGGCCCGGACGAGTTCGCGCGTAGAAAGGGAGGGCGACTGGAGAGTGCGACGTCGCCCCACCACGCTCTACGATTAGGAAATTGAAACGGATCGATCTTAACGTCGACATCGGGGAGGGCTTTCCGCTCGATCGGAGCCTGCTCCGCTTCGCCACCTCCGCCAACGTCGGGCTGGGCAAGCACGCGGGAAGCTCGGAGCTCACCGCCGAGACCGTCGCCCTCTGCCGCGAAGCCGGAGTCCGGGTCGGCGCGCATCCCGGCTACCCGCACCGACCCAGCATGGGGCGCGATCCCATCCCGGCGGGCGCGCAGAAGGTCTATCTCGACAGCATCTTCGCCCAGACGCAATGGTTCGCCGCCGTCCACCACCCGGACTACCTCAAGCCGCACGGGGCGTTCTACAACGACACCGCCGTCGTGCTTCCCGAGGGTTGGCGCACCGAGAACGACGCGCCCACGCCCTACGGCCAAGAAGGAATTTTCCTGGCGAAGCACCCGGGCGTGCAGTTCCTTATGATGCTGCTCCGGGTCTACAAGCTCCCGCTCATGGGCTTGGATCGGACCGCCCATGCCGAGATCGCGCGTCGCGCGGGCAAGGGCTTTATTCGGGAAGGGTTCGCCGACCGGCTCTATCGCGACGACGGCACCCTGATGCCGCGCGACAAGCCGGGCGCCATCCTCAAAGACCCCGCCCGGGTGGTGGCGCAGACGCTCCGACTCGCGCCAAAGGTGGACTCGATCTGCCTGCACGGCGACGGCCCCGACGCGCTCGCCTTCGCCGAGCTCGTGCGGGGCACCTTGGAGGAGGCGGGCTACGAGGTCGGAGCCTAACGCCTCCCCTTTGCGCGACGGCAAAGGGGAGGCGTCTCGCGGCCTTCGCGTCGTCTCCGCGTACGGCGACCGCCGCTTCGTCGGCCCGCCCGTCCGTCGGCGGGCGTTCGGCGTGCCGCCCGGCGGCCCGTTCGACCGGCTTGCCGCCGCGCTTGCGAACGCCTTGGCGGGTCTTCCCGACGAGGCTCCCGTCTTAGAGATCGCCCTCGGCCCCGTCGTCTTCGAGGCCGAGGAGCCTTACGCCGTCGCGGTGGTGGGTGGCCCGGACGGCGCGTATTTTCTCGCTCCGGGCGAGCGTCTGGAAATTCGTCCGGTCGGCGCGCGGGCTTACGTGGCGGCAAACCCGCTCGGCCCGGTGAGAGCCGGAGGATCCTTAAGGCTCGCCGACCCATTGAGCCTGGGCGACGCCCCTTTGCGCGTGTTGCCCGGGCCGCAGGCGAGCGGGCTCGACCTCCAGGCGTTCCTCGGGGGAATCTACGCCGTCGGCCTCGCGTCGAACCGCGTGGGCGTCCGGCTCCAAGGCGAGACGATGCCCCACAACTGGAGCCTGCCCAGCGAACCCGCCGTGCCCGGCGTCGTGCAAATCCCCCCGAGCGGCGAGCCCATCGTCCTCGGCCCGGACGGCCCGACCATCGGCGGCTATCCCAAGATCGCGGTGGTCGTCGACGCCGATCTCGACCGATTGGCGCGGGCACGCCCGGGCGACCGGGTCCGATTTACGCTCGTCTCGCCAGGGGAGGCGCGCCGGGCGAGCGTCGAAACGAGGGCGGGGTGCGTTCGCCGGAGCGCCGAAATCCGCGTCGCCGCGCTCGGATGGTCGGCGTTACTCGACGGGTAGGTCGCTCGGCGGAGTGCCGTCGCCTTCCTTCGTGCTCCGCTCCCAGAGGTCGATCGTCCGCACGTCGCGGCGCCGCCGATCCATCGCTTGGCCGAGCTTCTCCGCGAGCATCTCGTAGGCGTCGACGCCCGGCGCGTTCTTCTCGATGTAATCGAACGCGCCGCGGCGCATGCACTCCACCGCGTTCGCCACATTGCCGTAGGCGGTCATCACGATCACCTCGGCGAAAAGGTCGCGCGTGAACGCCGCGTGGAGCACCTGGAGCCCCGCCTCGGGCGTGTCCATGCTCATGTCGGTGACGATCGCGTCGTACGCCTTTTCGGTCGCGGCGATCTTCCCCATGCCGTCGGCGGCGCTCTCGGCCGTGTCCACCGTGTAGCCCGCGCGCGTCAGACGCCGCGTGACCGCGGCGCGCACGCCTTCTTCGTCGTCGATTACCAGAACGCGCACGGGAGAAATTATAGCGCGGCGACGGGCATCCGTACCCGGCGGAACCGGCCGTCGAGAAGTCCCGCGACACACGCGAGCGTCATGCCCGCTCCCATCGTGAGAAAGCCGCCGGCGATTCCCAGCCGTTCCGAGAGAAGGCCGCCGAGGGCCATGCCCACAGGCATCGCGCCCGTCGCGATGCCATTCTGGACTGCCGCCACCCGGCCCCGGAAGGCGTCGGGCACGCTCGTCTGGAGGTAGGTGTTGATGGGCAGGTCCGCCACGGGCACCGCGAGCCCAGCGACCACGTTCCACCCCGCCATCAGGAGGAACGTGCGGCTGAACGCCATCGCCCCCACCGCAACCCCCACCACCGCCAGCCCGCCGCAGAACCAGGCCGCCGGGTAGGCGGGCTTCGCCCGCGCCATCGCCGCGCTGCTCACCAGCATTCCGAGAAAGAAGGCGAACTCCATCCAAAGCAGGTTTTGCGGCCGGTTGCCGAACCACTGCCGATTCGCCGCGAGATAGAACACGAAGAACGGCGCGACCGACAGGCGGAACGCCGCGAGCATCGCGATCATGACCTTGAGCTCGTGCCGCTCGCGCACGTAGCGAAGCCCCTCGCGGAAGTCCTCCCAGGCGTGAAGGTCGTGCTTGCGTTCGGGCTCGATCGTCGGAAGCCGCAGGATGAACAGGGCGGAGCCCAGGAACGAAAGCGCGTTCAGTCCCATCGCCGCCGCATAGAAACCGTTGGGCGAAAGGGCGTAGAGCGCCGCCACCACGGCGCCGGAAACGCTCAGGCCGAGAAGCTGCATAACGTTCATCGTCGAGGACGAGAGCGCGTTCGCCGCCATCACGTCCTCCTCGGGCACGAGCCGGGGGATCGCCGCCGACTTCGCGGGCATGAAGAAGACGCGCATGGTGCTCAGCGCGAAGGTCATCAGCACCAGGGCGGGCAGGGCCGGATGAAACCCGAGACCGAGCGCGACGGCGAAAAGAAGCAGCGTGAGGCCGCTGCCGACGTCGCTCAGGAGCATCGTCCGCCGACGGTCGTACCGGTCGGCGACGAAGCCCGCCTGGGCGCCAAAAAGTAAGTACGGTATCGTCTCCGCCGCCCCGACCACCCCCACCTGGGCCTCGGAGCCCGTGACCTGCTGGGTCAAGAACATAAAGACGATAAAATAAAACGCGTCGCCAAGCTGACTTATGGCCTGTCCGAGCCAAAGATTCTTAAACGGTTTAAAGCGAAGAACGGCAAACATGGGGTGAAGATTGTGACACCCGCGGCGAGACTCCCCCGGTCTTGCGCCCTAGGCGCGGTCCATAATAGACGCAGGTCAGAGACGATGGACGAGAACACGGAGACGGTGACGCCGGAGACGCCGGACACCGCGGAGCCCTTGCCCAAGGGCGCGCCGCTCACCCTCGAGGAGAGCATCGAGCGAATGTACGCGCGCTACGCCCGCACGTTCGAGGAACTCGCCAAGTAGCCGTGACGGAACCCACCTTCGTCAACGTCGACGATGCCTTCGCGCATCACGAGGCGGCCCTGCTGCGCAACGGCGGCAAGATCGGCCTTCTCAGCCTGGGCAGTCTGGAGAGCGCCGTCGCCGCGCCCCAGAATCGATTTCTCTACGAAGGCGAGACGTGGCCCGACCGCGCGGGCGTGGCGGAGCTTGCCGCCACCTACTGGGTCCACGTCGCGCTCTGCCATGGCTTCGCCGACGGCAACAAGCGGGTCGGGCTCGCCTGCTTTCTCGACTTTCTCTACCGCAACGGCTACGATGTCAAGCTGGACGAGGACGAGGCGACCGCCACCGGTCTGGCGATCGCGAGCCGGCAAATCGACCGTGCCGCCGTGGCCGCGAAGATCCTGCCCCGCCTCTGCGCGCTTTAGCCCCGTGGGTTAGACCTTCCCGGTCTCGGGCCTCTCAATTTCATCTCGTTCGGCAAACGCTTTAGAAAACGTGAGACCGAGACGGTCTCACCACCGGATCGCTACAATAACGCATGGACTCCCGCTATCCCGTCGCGCTCTCTTCCTGGGCCGTCCACCCGGCGCTCGGCGTTCGGTATCCCGACGCCCCCGGCACCGGACCGACGTCGGCCGAGCGGATCGGACCGGAGACGCTCGACCTGCGCGACCTTCCCGCCGCCGCGAGGGCGAGAGGCTTCGGGCAATTGGAAATCGTCCACTTCCACTTCGACCGGAGCGATCCGTCTCTGATCGACGACCTTCGCGCCGCGCTGAATCGGGAGGGCGTCGTCCTCCAAAGCCTACTCATCGACGACGGGGACCTTGCCCATCCCGACCCCGCCGAGGCGGACCGGCACGAGGACTGGATCGCCTCGTGGATCGAGACCGCCGCGAAGCTCGGCGCGAAGCGAGCGCGGGTCGTGGGCGGAAAAACGCGGCGTGAGGGCGACGTCGAGGCGGTCGCCCCGCGGCTCCGACGCCTCGCCGCCCAGTCACCCGTTCGGCTCGTCACCGAGAACTGGCTCGCCACCCTCTGCGACCCCGACCAGACCCTGCGCCTTCTCGATCTCTGCAATGGCGCGATCGGCCTCAACGTCGACCTGGGCAACTGGACTTGCGGCGAGCGGCTCGACTGGGTGAAACGCATTGCCGGACGCGCCGAAGTCTGTCACGCCAAGTGCGAGGTGACCGACGGCGAGAACGATCTCGAAGGCTTCGGAGAGGCGATCGACGCTGCCGTGCGAGGCGGCTACGCCGGCCCCCTCACCCTCGTCAACGGCGCGGGCGGCGATTACGAGTGGGCATTGATCGAGGGGCAAAAAGCGTTTCTCGAATCCCGCGGCTAGGGGTGTCGATGTGCCCCAAGGCCTTATCCCGGGACGTTTGGCGAGGCGTCTAAGATCTGCCGAGCCCCCCGGAGAACCTCTTCTTGGAACGCGAGGGGCAGGTCGGCGAAGGCGCGCCCGTGGCGATCGACTTCCCAGTCCTGCGTCTGAATGTGGGCGTGAACGCCGCCTTCGAGCACGACGTCCACGCCGAGAGCGATCCGGCGTCCCAGGAGGTAGTGGAGTCCGTGAATCCTTGCGTCGACGAGAGGCCTCTCGTCGGGCCGAACGACCATTCCTTGCCCGACGCGCCAGGTGCGAGATCCCGCTTCGCCCGCTCCGAGCGCTGCCGGTTCCTGCGCGTCCGCGAAGCCGCCGCGCAGACGGTCCACGTCTAGATCCTCGTACTCGAGTTTGACCGGCGTGTTCGTTCCGTCGAAACCGCCGTAAGATTTCGCCACGAGCGTCTCCTTGTGGCTTGAAACGACGCGCGCATTCCGGAGCTCGGCAAGCAGGGACGATGGGGCGAGATCGAGGTCGGACGCGCTGGGAGAGCCCACGAAGTGGAGCCATCCCTGAACGATTCCGTTTCGAATCAATCCGTCGAACGGGGGCGCGCCGCCGTCCGCCGTGGTTCTGCCCGCCTGAATCGCCGCGCCCAGGAGCGCCCAGTCGCCACTTCCGTGGTTGAGCACCTCGAGGTTTGTGGAGAGGATCAACCAAGGAAGCGGCCAGAGGTAGCGTTCGGTCGCGGGCTGGTCAAGCCCGTTATATAGGGCAAGGCGAAGTTCGGTCCAGTTGCGAAGGTCGACTTCGCGATCGGCAACGACCCGGCGGACTTCGCGCCCAAGTAAGTCGCGATCGGCGGTTCCCAACTCAAAATCCAAGGCGTCTTTCGGGCGGATCACGAGTGTGCCGTGCTCGACGTTCCGCTCGTAGCCGCCTTCGTGCTCGAGACGCCAAGCGAAGGCCGTGGTATCCAGGCGATCGTTCTTCACGCATTGGCCAACCCAATTCAGCAGACGATCGGAGAGCACCGCGACCATTCCGGACGTTCCCTGCGTGCGGGGCAGGGCGAGCATGCCGGTGCGGACTTCGAAGTCGAGGGGATCGAACCGCTCCGGGTGCAGATATTCTTCGGGAAGCGAAGCCCCGCCCCGACGAATAGGGTGACCGTCCGGCGGACTGAACACCCGGGCGAGGCGTCGTGTCGATTCGCCAAGTGGCGCCAAGGCCGGCGTCGCGGCGGCCGGCGGGCCGGGCGGAGGCGAGTAGAAGACGCCCGTACCGGAGTAGCTCATCGCCCCTCGATCGGTTCGCTTGCCCCCGGCGTCGTACAGGTCGAGGCTCCCTCCCCACTCCTTGAGGGTCAAGACTATTTTAGCGAACCTTCCCGCTGGCTCAGGGACGCCCATCGACTTCGCGTAACCGATCTGCGTCCGCAAGTATGCGTCGACGAGATCGCCGCAATTCGGCAAGGGGGCCTCAAACGCGTTCGGGCGGTCGCTGAGAAACCGGATCTCGCCCGGCGCGAGCGCCGCGAGCCGATCCGGCCCAAGGCGATCCATAATCCCCCGCAGGAGCCGAGCCGCAGGGGTTAGAAGTTCCGGAAAGACGAGGTCGGAGGGCGAGGTGAAGGATCGGCCTGCTCGCAGAGCTTCCCGTTGCTCCCTAAGGGCCGCGTCCCGCCGGGAGCGCGCCGCCTTGACCTGCGCCGCGACGTCGCCGAAGCTCTCGGTGCGCTTGAGCGCCTCGTCCCAGGCGGCGAGCCCCGCAACTATCCTTGCGCGAACCACCGCCCGATGCGACGCGACGACGGCCCTTCGGTCGGCGGCGGTGCGCTCGATCCGCAAAGCCTTGCCATCGAGAACGAGCGAGGCGTGCAGCCCAAAGGCGAGGGTGCGTAAGGCCTCGTTCGCGTCCGCGCCCACGGCGTCCACGAGCACCGGGATCCCGGCGAGGGAATGCTCCACCTCGACGGGACGGCCGAGGGCATCCCCGAGGCGGGACGCGGCCTTCTTAAGTGGCTCGACGACGGGATCGACGGAGCCAGAGGCGAACCGGGCGAGCGCGCTTGCGGCGAAGAGGGACAGCATAGGGATTCTCCCGTGTCGAAGCACGGACGCGGACTCCCTTTTACCGCCTCTTTACCTACTCAAAGCCGCGTTTTCCGTGGGCGAAGCCCCCCACCTCATTCGTCTTATGCCGCGGCAGCCGTCCTATTCCAAGATCGATCCAGGGCCGTCTAAGCTCCCGAGGCTTTGGCGTCAGGCCCTGGGAGCTTAGCGGGGCGACTCTGGGAGACAGGCCAAGGGCGGTTCCCAGGGCATCGAAGAAGCCGATCGAAATAGGGATGGCCGTTCCCTCCTCAAAGGAGGGAATCTTTGCCGAACCTTAGACCGTGCCGTTCGGGAACCAGAGTTTGAGTTCGGCGGCGGCGGCCTCGGGATCGCTGGAGGAGTGGACGAGGTTGTCCTCGATGGAGAGCGCGAGGTCGCCGCGCACGGTGCCGGGGGCCGCCTCGACGGGGTTGGTCGCGCCCATCATGGCGCGGATCGCCTTAACCGCGTTCTCGCCCGACACGGCGAGCGCCACGATGGGGCCGCTCGTGAGGTAGCTCACGACGCCCGCGAAGAAAGGCCGCTCCTTGTGCTCGGCATAGTGGGCCTCGGCCTGGTCCTTGGTCGCGTTCAGTAGGCTCAGGCCGGTCACCTTCAGGCCACGGGCCTCGATACGGTGCGTGATCTCGCCGATCAGGTTCCGCTGGACGCCGCCGGGCTTAATGAGGACGAGGGTGGTCTCGGTAGGCATAGAAGCCGGAGTTTACCGGGGTGGTGGAAAGAGGGAAAGGGACAAGGGAAACGACGTCAGGTTAGGTCCTGTTCCCTATTCCCTCGTCCACCTCTCCCTGTTTCCTGTATCCTAGTCCCAACCCTATGCCCGTCGCGACGATAAGGGACCTGACCGTGCGGTACGGGTCGTTCACCGCCCTCAAGGGGCTCACGTGCGACATCCCCGAGGGTTGCACCGGGCTTCTCGGGCCTAACGGCGCGGGCAAGACCACCCTCCTGAAGACCCTGCTCGGCTTCGTGAAGCCCGTAAGCGGGAGCATCGAAATCCTCGGGCAGCCGGCGGGCGGGCGCGAGATGCGCCAGAAGGTCGGCCTGATGCCCGAGCAGGACTGCCACATCCCCGGCATGAGCGCCGTCCAATTCGTCGCCTACGCGGGCGAGCTCGCCGGAATGCCCGACGACCAGGCCATCGACCGGGCCCATAAGGTGCTGCGTTACGCCGGGCTGGGGGAAGCGCGCTACCGAAACGTCGAGACCTACTCGACGGGTATGAAGCAGCGCCTCAAGCTTGCCCAGGCCCTCGTCCACGGTCCCAAGCTCCTCCTGCTCGACGAACCCACGAACGGCCTCGACCCGCAGGGGCGCGAAGAGATGCTCGATCTCGTCCACGACGTGAGTCACGGCAAGGGAATCCACGTCCTCGTCTCTTCTCACCTCCTCCCCGACATCGAGCGCACCTGCGACCGCGTGATCGTCGTCATGGGCGGCGAGGTGCGAGCCCAGGACACCATCGCGAACCTCAAACGCATGGACGCCGCCATCGTGGATGTCGAGCTGCGCGAGCCCAACGTTCTGTTCCCCGAAGCCGCCGCCCATGCGGGGCTGGAGCTCCTTTCCTCCCACCGAGGCGTCTACCGCCTTAAGGGCACCGGCGGCCACGACGCCACCCAACGCGCCGCCCTTCGCGCCGCCGTCGAGGTCGGCGCGCAGGTCCGGGGCTACACCGCCGCCGAGCGCACCCTGGAGGAGGCCTTTATCGAGGCCGTCACCGTCCCCCAATGAGCACACTTCCCGGGAGCGACTTCAATCCCATCGCCGACCTGTCGTACAAAAACTACGACGGCCCCCTGAAGCCGCCCGTCGCCCGGTGGTGGACGATCGCGCGGCAGACGATCCGGTCGGTGATCCGGAACAAGTGGCTCTGGGCCATGTCGTTCATGTGCGCGCTGTACTACTTGATCATGATCGCGGTCCTCTTTGTGATCGACCGCATCGCTCAGGGCAGCCCCGGCGGGGCGCAGATGCAGGACGCTTTCCTCGGCCGCCTCGAATGGCGAGAGCAGTTCCTGCACGGCCTCTCGTACGCGCAGATGCCGCTGATGCTGATCGCCCTCGTCGTGGGGGCGGGCGCCATCGCGAACGATAACCGCGCGAACGCGCTGCTCGTGTACCTGAGCAAGCCCTGCACCCGGTTCGACTACGCGTTCGGCAAGTGGATCGGCGTGTTCCTTGTCCTGTTCGCCGCCCTCGCGGTGCCGAGCATCGGCTTCTACGCCTACGGCGCGCTGAGCTTCCGGGGCCTGGGCTTTTTCAAGCAGGACCCTTACCTTCTGCTTAAGATCCTCGCCATCGTTCCCCTCAGCGCCGCGTTCCACGCCTCCCTCGTTCTCGCGGTCTCCTCCCTCTTCAAGCAGGGCCGCATCGCGGGCGCGGTCTACGCGGGCATCTACTTTCTGGGCGACTTCTTCACGAAGACGATGGGGGTGGTGTGGGCGATCGGCGCGCGTCGCGGCGAGAGCTTCGACCTCGTGAAGAGCCTCTACTACACGAGCGTCGATGGCCTCAACATCGGCCTCTCGAAAGCGATTCTCGGCGCGAAAGGCACCAACGTCTTCGGCACGCCTCCGTTGCCCGGCTTCCGCCGCCCGCCGCCCGCGCCGCCGCTCGTTCCGATGCTGATGATCGTCCTCCTCATCTCGGTCGTCAGCCTCGCCATCGCCTGGCGGCGCGTCCGCGCAGTGGAGGTGGTGGGATGAGGGAAGAGGTGACGAGGCAAAAGGAACAGGGAACAAGCCCTTTTTCCTGTCGCCTATTCCCCCTTCCCTTTTGCCGAAGGCACCTATGATCACCTTCACCCACGCCTCGAAATGGTACGGCGACGTAATCGCCGTGAACGACGTGTCGTTCACCCTCGGCCCGGGCGTCACCGCGCTTCTAGGCGCGAACGGCGCGGGCAAGTCGACCCTCATGAAGCTGGTCACCGGTCAGATTCGGCCCTCGACGGGCGACGTGCAGGTCTTCGGCATGGCGCCCTTCGCCAATCCCGAGGTCTACAAGCGTCTGGGCTACTGCCCCGAGATCGACTCGTTCCCCGAGCACCAAACCGGCCGCGCC
>CAXUKB010000037.1:20024-20340 GCA_964251345.1 uncultured Fimbriimonas sp.
CCTTGTGAACACCGGTGCGCGCTTCTCTGGGCCCCCCCCCGCCAAGGCCAAAACCCGCAACGAGGAGGTGCTGCATGAAGTCGGCATGGCCGAGCGCGCGGGGCGCAAGGTCGGCGGCTACTCCAAGGGCATGCGGCAGCGCATTAAGCTCGCGCAGGCGATGCTGCTCGACCCCGACGTGATCGTGCTCGACGAGCCCCTGAACGGCCTCGACCCGGTGGGCCGTCGCGAGTTCCTCGCCGTGCTCCAGGGTCTCGCCGATCGGGGCAAGACGATCCTCGTCTCGTCGCACATCCTGTTTGAGGTCGAGCAAATG
>CAXUKB010000038.1:0-2952 GCA_964251345.1 uncultured Fimbriimonas sp.
GTGTCTTAGTAACATTAAGCAAATGGGGCTTGCGATCAAGCTCTACATGAACGACTACGACGACGTGAATCCCCGTCATCGCCTATGTCCGGACGTCGTGCCCACGGGAAGCCAGGACCCGGACCTAGCACGGTCTTGCTTCTACGCGAGTCCGACGACCCCTACCGGCTTCAACGAAGAGTGGTGGGCGCCCTACGACAACTATGTCGCCGCCAACGCCACGCCTGGCATCCACTACCACGCGGGTTTTCTTCAGCCATACTTTAAGAACACGCAGATCTTCAAGTGCCCGAGCGACCTTCAGTGGCAGGTGGGCTACGCAATGAGCTACATCACCGCCGGGCCCATGGGGAAGCCGGGCAGCGCGGTCGAGAATCAGGCGGCGGTCCAGGTCTGGGATCACTCGAAGACGCCCGGATGTGCGGACACCGTCGATGCGAAGGCGAGCAGCAGCGATCCTTGGCTTCCGCTTCCGCCCGCGATCGACACGCTGCACACCCACTACCCGGTGCGTCACCTCGGCTCGTTCAACACCCTGCGCGTGGACGGAAGCGCGAAGTCGCGCAAGCCGAACTCGATGACGAACGCCGACTTCAACTCGGATCTCGGAACGTTCTGATCCCCCTCTCCCCTCCGGGGGAGAGGGGCGTTGATTATCGCGTTCGTCGTTGAGAGACGGCTTTAGGTCGTCGCCAGATACTGGTGGGCGAGGGCGATCGCCATCGAGCCTTCGCCCACCGCAGACGCGACGCGCTTCACCGAGCCTGAGCGCGCGTCACCGACCGCGAACACGCCGGGGCATGAGGTCTCAAGGAAGTAGGGTGAGCGGCCTGGGACGCGCCAGAGCTCGCGGGTGACCAAGTCGTTGCCGGTCAGCACGAACCCCTTCTCGTCGAGTTCGACCTTGGAGCCGTTGCGGAGCCAATCCGTGCGGGGGATCGCGCCGATCATAACGAAGATCGCTTCGATGGGCTCGTCCCTCGCCTCGCCCGTTCGACCATTGCGCAGAGTCACCCCGGTCAGCGAGTGGTCGCCGCGCAGAGAACAGATCTCCGACTCCAAAGCGAGAGTCAGCCGACCCTCTTTGGCGAGTCCTTCGATCCGAACCGCGAGGTAGCTCGACATCGACTTGCGCAGATCGTCGCCGCGCACGATGAGAAACACATGGCCGTTGCCGCTCGCCATGAACACGGCCGCCTGGCCCGCCGAGTTGCCCGCGCCGACGATGGCGACCGGCGCCGAGCCACAAAGAACTCGCTCCACGTTCGTGCAGGCGTAGTAGATGCCGCGCCCCTCGTACGCCTCCTCTCGCTCGACGCCAAGCTTGCGGTACCGCGCGCCGGAGGCGAGCACGACGCACCGGGTGGCGATCTTCCCCATGCCCTCGATGGTGACCTCATGCAGTCCGGCGTCGGCGCAGGTGAGGGAGAGCGTCGTCGCGGGGGTCACGAAGCGGGCGCCGAACTTCTCGGCCTGGGCGGTCGCGCCGTCGGCGAGCTCTTGACCGCTGATGCCCAGCGGAAAGCCCATATAATTCTCGATACGGCTGCTCGTTCCCGCCTGACCTCCCGGACCTTCGGCGTCGACGACGAGCGTCCGCAGTCCCTCGCTTGCGCCGTACACGGCGGCCGCGAGGCCGGCAGGACCCGCGCCGACGACGACGACGTCCACCGTCTCGCCGTCCAGCGGCCGCAGGACGCCGAGAGCGGTGGCCAACTCGCCAGGGGTGGGCGACTTCAGGACGTCGCCTTGGGGAAGCACGACGAGCGGGGTGTCCGCTTCGCAGACCCCAAATTCCTCGAGGGTGAGGCGCGCGTCGGGATCCGACTCGACGTCCTGCCAGATCATCGGAACCCGGCTGCGAGCGAGGAACTCGCGCAGGTGGAGGGTCTCCGCGCTGTAGCGCGAACCGACGACCAAGACGCCGGTCAGTCCGCCTTGCTGCATCATCGCCCGGCGCATGAGGAACGCGCGAAGGATCATTTCGCCCAGTCCCGGCTGCTCGCCGACGATGCGGCGAACGCAGTCTCCCTGCATTACGAGCAGTTCGGAGTTCTCGTCCGCGATCGCTGAGACCATCGAAGGTCGCCCGGTGATCACGTCGATGTCGCCGGAGAAGTTGCGTTCGCCGTGATGGACGATCGGCCGTTGGGTTCGACCGTCGACCACTTGGATACCGCCGCGCACGACGACGAACATACAAACGTCCGCGTCGCCCGCCTTCCAGACCGCGGCCCCCTTCGGGTACGAGACTTGACGGCCATAAGCCTGAAGCGCTTCGATCTGCTCGTCGCTGAGCGTTGGGAAGGCGTGTTCCGGAGCGGCGGTCATGCTCATGCCCCATTGTACGACAGACCCCACCGGTTAGGCCCCGGCCGAAGAGGTAGGAGTGTCCCCTTCGACCGGGAGGCACGAAGATCGAGTACCGAAAGGGGTGTAGCGGCGGGGCTTGCCCTTCAGGAGCCTCTCATCGAACCGCTCGCGATGGGATATCTAAGCCTTTGGCGGGGCAAGCCCCGCTGCCACAAAGACGAGAAGCCTTCTTTACACCCTATTAGAGGATGGCAGCGACACCGCGGACCGGTCGCCCCGAAACTCCGTGGGGGAAAGGCCGACCTGCTGCCGAAAGAAACGGGTGAAGTACGCCGGATCGGGGAAACCCGTTTGGGAAGCGACCGCGGAGACGTTGAGGTTCGTCTCTCGGAGCAGGCTCTTCGCCGCTTGGATTCGAACCTGCCCCAGGTACTCGCGGGGGGAGCAGCCCACCTCGGCACGAAACACCTCGGTGAACCTTCCGGTCGAGAGAAAGACCGAGGCCGCGAGATCGCCGATCTTCAAGGGCTCGGCATAGCGGATGTCGATCAACGCGCGTGCCCTCGAGACCAGCCGCGAGCCGGACCGATGGGCGTTGCGGTGGCACCGGGCCAAGAAGATCAAGAATCGCAGGAACGC
>CAXUKB010000038.1:2962-8887 GCA_964251345.1 uncultured Fimbriimonas sp.
AGGAACGCGGCCTGAACCATGAGGGCACGGTCGGGAGCGTCGGTCTCCCACTCGTCGCGCATGTCGCGCAACATCTCGCCGGCTTGGGCGCGGGACGCGGGACTCAACCGGAGCCATCGCCCGGATTCGCTCCCGCCATCCCCTAAGAACAGGGGAGCTAAGCCCTCGGTGGAGGAGAGCGCTTCGAGCGTTTCGGGCGGGAAAAGGCTGGGCAGAAAGTGGATCGCGTCGAGCACCAGGCAGTCCGATGCCTCGAAGCGGTGCGACATCCCGATCCCCATCGCATAGACGTCTCCCGCGTGAACCTCGAAAGGTACCTCCTCGACGAGGTGGATTCCGCTTCCTTGCCGGGCGACGTAGACGGACATGAAATCGACGTGACGGTAGGCATCGGTGAAGTCGGATTTCCCCGCCCGGTCTTCCCAGAACACGATCGGAAAACGGTCGCTGACCCTTCCCGCGGTAAGGTCCCGAAGAGCCTCGAAGTGGATGGGCGTCGGTGTGATCATCGATTTGTCCTAGGGTTTCTCCAATTCGTCTATAGCTCCCGTCCGCCGACCGGCGCTAAGCTACCCGTTAAGACATGGGAATCTTGCCTCTCTACGCTCTGCCGTCCATCGCGGGATCGGTTCCCGGCACCGCTTCGAAGCTGGGAGGGCTGATCCCGTACGCGCTCCGTTGCGAGAGCCTGACCGATCCCGTGGGAATCGGACGTTCGCGCCCCGAGCTTTCGTGGAAGCTCGGGGCCGCGAAGGCCGGCTCGCGTGGCCTGCGGCAAACCGCGTACGACATTCGGGTGGGAACGGCGCCGGGCCGGGCCGATCTATGGGGTTCGGGCCGTGTCGCCTCGGCGGCGCAGTACGGCGTCGAGTTCGGCGGCAAGCCCCTGCGAAGCGACGAGGCGGCCTTTTGGTCGGTTCGGACCTGGGACGAGAAGGGCGTCCCTTCGGACTGGAGCGTACCCGCGCGCTTCTCCATCGGCCTCCTCTCCGACAAGGATTGGAAAGGAAAGTGGATCGCCTGGGACGCGCCCGACGGTCCAAACTCGGAATCGAAGCGATTTCAAGGCGCGTCTTGGATCTGGAATGCGGACGAGGACCCGCTCCACGCGGCGCAGGAGAGTCGGACCTTCGAGCGGCGCTTGACCCTTGGGGGCAAGCCGCGCTTGGCCCGGATGACGCTCACCGCCGACGACCGCTTCACGCTCTACGTGAACGGGCGGGAGGTGCGCAAAACGGAGGCGGTCCCGGATGGTTGGCGCAATTCGATCAGCGTCGATCTGGGGCCGTACCTGCAAGCCGGGGAGAACACGATCCGGGTGGATGTGGAGAACACCGCCGAGGGACCGGCGGGTCTGCTGGCGCGGCTGACCGTGGACGGCGGACCGACCCTGGTGACCGACGGCGCATGGATCTCGGGCGGCAAGCCGTCGAAGATCGTCGCACCCTACGGCGGCGGACCCTGGGGACGCTTCGCGGAGGGCAAGGTCCTGAGGCCATCGGTGGTGTACGGGAAGTCGCTTGAGATCAAAAAACGACTGCTCCGAGCTACCGCCCATGTGACCGCGCTGGGGCTCGTCGACCTATCAGTCAATGGAAAGCGGATTTCTGATGACCGCTTCACGCCCGGTTGGACGGATTATAAGAAGCGCGTTTACTCGAAGAGTTACGACATCACAAAGCTTTTGCATATCGTTCCCGAGGGGCTTAAGACGACGGGGTTCGATAGATCGGTCGAAGGTTTTACAAATTCAATTCAGGTCGAGGTGGGAGACGGTTGGTATTCGGGTTACGTCGGCTACTCGCGCCAGAGGGCCCACTATGGTGAGCGTCCGCGAGTGCGCGCCCAAATCGACCTGGAGTTCACCGATGGCACGAAAGAAACGGTTGGAACCGACCGGTCCTGGTATGCGACAACTGGCCAGACCTATTCTCAGGATTTCTTGGCGGGTGAGGAGTACAGTGCTGTGCCTCGGATCGATGGAAAAGGTGAAACTCCCTACCTCGCGACTGATGTGACGGCTAAGGTCGAGCCGTTTCCGGGCGAGCCGGTGCGGCGATATGCGCGGTTAAAACCGATCAAGATCACGCCGCAAGCGGGCGGCTACATCCTCGATTTCGGGCAGGATCTCGCGGGCTTCGCTCATCTAAAGGCGAAGGGCAAACTCGGCCAACGCGTCGAACTGCAGTTCGTCGAGGCGCTGAACGCCGACGGCACTCCCTACACCGCGAACCTTCGGTCGGCCCGCGCGACGGACGCCTACACCTTCGGGGGAACCGGCGTCGAGGAGTGGGAGCCCCGCTTTACCTTCCACGGCTTCCGCTACCTCAAGGTGACGGGGCTCGGCCATGCGCCCTCGCCGACGGAGATCACCGCGGTCGCGATCAGCAGCGCCACGCCGGAAACGGGCCGGTTTCAGTGCAGCGATCCGATGCTGAACAAGCTCGCGAAGAACGCATGGTGGACGCAGAAGATGAACTTCATCGACATCCCCACCGACTGCCCACAGCGCGACGAACGCCTGGGCTGGACGGGCGACGCCCAAGCCTACGTTCGCACCGCGAGCACCTACTCCGACGTGCAGGCGTTCTTCCGCAAGTGGCTCGTCAGCCTCGACGACGACCAGAGCGCAGACGGCAACTTCTCTCAATTCGCTCCCACCATCATGGGGGGCACCCACGGCGGCCCGGCCTGGGCCGACGCGGGCGTGATCTGCCCCTTCACCATCTACGACGTGTACGGCGACAAGCGGCTTCTCGCCGAGCACTACCCCGCGATGCGGCGGTTCGTCGAGTTCACGCGCAACCGCAGCAAGGCCACTCTTCTGCCGCCGGACCGCTACCACTGCTTCGGCGACTGGCTCAACGTGAACGCCGACACGCCGAACGACATCATTTACGAGGCGTACTTCGCCTACAGCACGGAGCTTCTCGCGAAGGCCGCGCACGTGCTTGGCAAGACGGACGACGCGGCGCGCTACGACAAGCTGCATCACGACGTCGTTCTGGCGTTCCGGAACGCGTACGTTTCCGAAGACGGCACGGTGCGCGGCGACACGCAGACCGCTTACGTGCTCGCGCTCGGCTTCGACCTCGTCGACCCGGCGACAGCGAAAAAATCGGCGGCCAAGCTCGTCGCGAAGATCAAGGACCGGAACTGGCATCTCTCTACCGGCTTCGTCGGCACCCGAGATCTCATGCGCGTCCTGAGCAAGATCGGGCGGAACGATGTGGCGTTCCGCCTTCTCCACAACAAGGACTATCCTTCTTGGGGCTTTGAGATCGCCAATGGCGCGACCACCGTGTGGGAGCGCTGGGACGGCTACACGCCCCAGAAGGGCTTCCAAGACCCGGGCATGAACTCCTTCGCGCACTATGCTTACGGCGCGGTGATGGGCTGGGTCTACCAGACCCTCGGCGGAATCGACAACGCGGCGCCCGGTTTCGAGCGGATCGTGCTCGCACCGAAGATGGATCCCCGATTGAGCTGGGCCAAGACGAGCTTCGAGAGCATCCGGGGCACCGTGCGTACCCAGTGGTGGCGGGCCGGAAGCAAGTCCGCCCTGAGCGTCGAGGTTCCGCCCAACGCGGTCGCCGAAATCCACCTTCCGGATGGAAGCGTGAAGAACGTCGGCTCCGGGAGCTATCGCTTCGAGGTTGGCGCGCCGCGATGATCCTGCCGGTCCCGCCCGTGATCTCGGCAACGAAGCCGCTCATGCGGGACTTTATCGGGCTCAACGTCCACACCGTTCAGTTCCGTGCCGCCCTTTACGCGCCCGTCGCCAGGCGGCTTCGTGATTATCACGGAATCGACTGGGACACGGGCGAAGACCCCACCACACCGACGACCTTCCCAATGTCGAAGAACGGAGTCGACTGGGAAAAGCTGTACGGCGTTTGGAAAACGGCGGGGTACGTAACGGAGGCGTCGGCCCAGTTCGGCAGCGGCCCGGCGGACCGCTGGACCGATGCGAGCGCCTTCGCCTACGGCGAGGCGTTCGCCCGCTTCTTCGGTCCCTCGAACAAGGCCTTGATTGAGGCAGTCGAGATCGGGAACGAACCGGCGAATTTCACCGAAGCGCAGTACCGGAAGACGTTCAAAAGCATGGCGAAGGGCGTCCGCAAGGGCGACCCCAAGCTGAAGATCGCGACCTGCGCGGTGGCGGTGGGGAAGGGGGACAAGTATTCGAAGGACGTCGCCTCGCTCGAAGGCCTCGAGTCGCTCATCGACGTTTTGAACGTCCACACCTACGCCTTCGTCGAGGGCTGGCCCACCTGGCGGCGGAGCTACCCCGAGGACCCTTCGATCCGCTACCTCAAGCAGGTTCAGGAGATCGTCGACTGGCGAAACGTCCACGCTCCGGGACGGCCGGTCTGGGTCACCGAGTTTGGCTACGACGCGACCACGAGGCCGAACAAGACGACCGGCGACTTCGCGAAGTGGGTAGGCAATACGGACGAGCAGCAGGCCCAGTACATCGTCCGCTCTTACCTGCGCTTTTCCGCGATGGACATCGACCGTGCCTATCTGTACTGGTTCAACGACGACGACACTCCCCAACTTCACGGTTCGTCGGGCTTGACCCGGAACTACGTGCCGAAGCCGTCGTTCTACGCGGTCGCGCATCTGCAAAAGACGCTCGGAAGCTACCGGTTTCGTCGGGTCCTCCGGGGCGAGGTTGGCGGCGTTTACGCCTACGAGTACGCGAGCGACACCACGCCGGGCGAGCGGGTCGTGGCGGTGTGGTCGGCCACCGGCTCGGGAAAGAAGGCGACGATCGGTCTGCCGTTGGTCGGAGAGATTCGACGCGCGGAAGCGATGCCGCTCCAACCGGGACGCGCCACCCCGGTCCCGTTCACATCCACCAAGGGCAAGGTGACGTTGACCGTCGGTGAGTCGCCGGTCTACCTTTGGGTGCGGTAACTCAACCTTCCGATTCGATCCGCTCTAACTCCCCGATCGTCCGATCCACGACGAGCAGCGGAACGATGCCAATGAGGCCGAAGGCGAGATCGATGGGGAGCCAGAAAAGGGGGACGCCGCGCAACGGACCCATGATCATCGCAAGCGGAATGCTCGAGAGGCAGCAGAACATGCCCCATCGAACGATGAAACGGTTCCGGACCGGGTCGCGGATCGGACCCAAGAAGGCGGCGGCGATCACGAGGTGGCCGAAGGCGAGCCAGTCGGTTCCGTAAGCGAGGAAGGGATATCTCGCGTCCGTGTCGACGAGCGCGTCGCGGACCCGCGCGATCCAGCCGGAGAGGCCTGCGGCACCGGGTTGCGCCCCGGTCCAGCGGGCGAGAAGCGTGAGCTCTTGAGGAAGCGGAAACGCGGTGATGCCCGCCAAGACCACGCCCAAGGCAAAGCCCGTGAGCAGCACGCGAACGCGGCGTTTCAGGAGCTTTTGGCGATCCACGCCTTAAGGGTGGCGTAGACTAGGGACGGTGCGGCGGGCAAAAGACCTACTCCTAAGGTTTCTGCTAACGCTCGCTTTGTTCGTGGCCGCGTTGCCACTTCGGGCGGGCGAAGCTCCTTGCGCCCCCGCGCCGAGCGCACGATGTGCGATGCCCTGTTGTGGGCGAAAGCCGGCCGCATCCATGGTCGTGAAGCGACCGACGGCGAAGATCGAAGCGAAGGGCTGCGGTTGCGAGGCCCGAGCGGTGCCGGTCGCCCCCTTGCCGTCGAAAGCAACCGTCTCGCCCCGTCACCCTGAGACATTCGCCCATCCGGGATCGCCTTGGGCCATGAGGAACGAGAGGCCGGTCATCGACGACCCGGGCCTGATCGGCTACGACTCGGGGCCGCCTCCCTTTCCCCCACGGTGCGTCGATGCTTCCCGCGCGCCGCCGGTCGTTCGTGTTTGACCCTTTCGTCGATGCACGATTCCACGACCCAAACCGATGCCTCTTCTTCCAAATCCGG
>CAXUKB010000038.1:8897-11989 GCA_964251345.1 uncultured Fimbriimonas sp.
GCCCTTAATCGCCCGCTCTTTCGTTCATCCTCGTTGCCGTTCAGGCAATCTCGCTCGACGTTCGCCTCCCTGCAGGCGGGCTCAAGGTGGGCAAGACCGAGTTGGTCGTCCGCGTTTCACCCGATCTCGGTATCGCTCCGACCGCGAGCCTGTCCATGCCTTCGATGGCGATGATGAGCCTCGCCGCTCCCGTAGTCAGCCCGTCCGCAACCGCCGGTGAATATCGGGTCGCGGTCACCTTTCCTCATGCCGGGCGTTACCGCCTTAGGGTCAGGGTCTCGCCGCCCGGAAGGGCGTCCGTCGAAAAGGACGTCACACTCGACGTCAAAAGCGACGATGCCCCGCCCGAAGCCGGAATGGAAATGGACATGGGTGGGACGAAGGGAATGGACATGATGTCCATGAGCGGCACCCTTGGCCCCTGGAGCATGGCGCGCGAGGGCTCCGGCACGAGTTGGCTTCCCGACGACTCGCCCATGTTCATGAAAGATCTGGGGAAAAGCGGGCGCTATTCGCTCATGTACATGGGCGACTTTAGCTTGAATTACACGGATTCGAACGTGAGCGGTGGCCGCGGGCCGCACGAGTTTTACTCCAACTCCATGCCGATGCTCATGGCCCGGCGCGACCTCGCGAACGGCGACACACTCGGCTTTCGCGTCATGGGCTCGCTCGACCCCATCTTCAACGGTCAATTCGGTGCGCCTAATCTCTTTCAAACGGGTGAGACGGCGCATGGTCAAGAACTCGTCGATCGACAGCATCCGCACGATCTCATCGCCGAAGTTTCTGGAACCTACAGCAAGCGTGTGGGCGGGGGGAATCGCGCCTTCGTGTATCTCGCGCCCATTGGCGAACCCGCGCTTGCCGGGTCGATGTACCTAATGCGTCCGAGCGGGATGGAAAATCCTGAGGCGCCGATCACGCATCACTGGTTCGACTCGTCGCACATCACCTTCGGCGTCGTCACCGCGGGCTATGAACTCGGAGATCGCTGGAAATTCGATGGTTCGGCGTTCAACGGCCGCGAACCGGACGAGAATCGCTACTCGCCGGACAACCTTAGGCTCGATTCCGCGACGGGACGGATCACCTTCAATCCCGCGAAAAGTCTTTCCCTCAGCGCTTCGTACGCCTCCCTTCACTCGCCGGAGGATCAGACCCCCGGCCAGGACGAAAACCGCACAACCGCCTCGGTGTCCTACGGCAAGGCGATCGGAGGAAACGACTGGTTTGCCGCGACGGCTTATTGGGGCCGCAACGCCCACCTGGGGCACACCAGCGACGCCTATCTGGCCGAGGCCACGCTGTTCAAGAAGGATTGGACCACCTACTTCCGCTACGAGAACGTCGCGAAGGACGAACTGGCGGACGTGCCCGACGGCACGTACAAAATAAATAAGCTAACGGTTGGCGTGACGAAGGACTTCGCGCATCGGGGCGGCTTCGACTTCGGCGTGGGCGGCTACACCGGACTCTATGCCTTTCCCTCCTCGCTTCGGTCCGAGTACGGGAGCTTCCCGGTAAGCCTCGGAGTCTACTTTCGCATCCGGCCGGGGCGAATGAGCCACGACATGCCCGTAATGAAGATGGACATGCCGGGAATGAAGGGGTAACGCGACGCTGGGAAGGGCGTCAATCTCTCAGAATGCTTCCCATTCTCATTGCCGCTCAGCGGGCGCCCGATCCCGCCCGGGCGCCCGTTCCGGTCTTTGCGCTTGGGCTCGACGGGGCGTTGAGGTTGCGGAAGGGCAGGCTTACGCCTCTCTTCCGTCCCGGAACTGGAACCGTGTCGGCTGCTGGCTACACGGGTTTCCGCTTCGATGGACGACTCTGCGGCATCCAGCTTGGCGACCCGCCCGTCTTGAGGCTTACCCGTTCGCTGAGCATCGCCTGCATGGTCCGGTTGGAATCCTATGTGCAGCAAGGCCCCGGCGCCCAGATCGTGTTCCGGGGAGACGACCGAAGCGGTCTCGATCCTTATAGCCTCACCGTCTTGTCCGATGGGCGAGTGTACTTCTCCGTGGAGAACGGTCGGGACGAAGGAGACCACGTCTCCGCACCCATCCCGTTGCATCGCTGGACTCATGTGCTCGGCTCGCTCGACGATCGAACCGGAGGAATGACGCTCTGGATCGATGGTGTAAAAGTGGACGCCCACTCTACCAAAGTTCGGCCCTTCGGAGATCTTGATCTTAAGTTCGCGCCTGGCGTCTCGATCGGCAATATACAAAACGATCGTGGACCCTTTAACCAACCTCTCGACGGTCTCGTAGCCAACGTCGGCATCTACGACCAGGTGGTCACCCCTGCCGGCATTCGTCTGAATCTTGAGGGATGGGACCGCCCGGTCGAGTAAATGGTCCAAATTCGCTAGGATCGAATACCCCAATAGGTATTCTGAACGCATGGACGTGGAAGTTCGGAAATCGATCGACCGTCGTTTGGCACGCATCGAAGGGCAAGTCCGGGGGCTAAGGCGAATGGTCGAGCAGGGCGAGTACTGCTGCGACGTTTTGACTCAGCTCTCCGCCACGCGTTCCGCACTCGATCAGGTCGGTGCGGAACTCGCGACGAGCCACGTCCAGACTTGCATCGTCGGCCACGGAGCTGAGATGGAACACGACAAAGCCAAGGCGATGAGCTCGGAAGAACTGATGGAAGAGTTGCGGGTGACCTTGTCGCGACTCGTTCGCTAAAGGGATACCCCATGGAGTATCAGAGATGATTACGGTTTTGAAGATCGACGGTATGACTTGCGGCCGTTGCGTGGCCGCGGTGGAGAAAGCCCTCGAGTCCGTGCCCGGCGTTGAGAGCGCGGACGTCGTGCTGGAGCCGGGACGGGCGACGGTCTTGCACGAGGGAATTCCGGGCGCCCTCGTCGCGGCGGTCGAGGACGAGGGCTACGAGGCACGGGAGGCCTAAATGGCCGTGACCCCTCACCCCAACCCTGCTCTCTTCGAGGGTCGGGGGACGCGGATGACCGAACTCGCGATCGAGGGGATGACGTGCGCGTCGTGCGTGCGGCGGGTGGAACGGGCGCTCGCGAAGACGCCTGGCGTGAGCGAGGCGACGGTGAATTACGCGACGGA
>CAXUKB010000038.1:11999-20307 GCA_964251345.1 uncultured Fimbriimonas sp.
GTCCACGACGGCGCCCTGGCCGCTCGGGTGGCGGCGGTCGAAGGGGCGGGTTCCTCGGCGAAGGCGCACGTTCCGGAACGTCCCTCTCCCCTCCGGGGGAGAGGGGTTGGGGTGAGGGGACGGGTTGAAGACGAACTGACCAATCTCGTCTTCGCCGCTAGCCTCACCCTCCCGACCCTCGTCCTTTCGATGGCGGTGTCCATGCGGCCCACGTGGACAGACGGGCTTCTGTTCCTTCTCGCCACGCCCGTGATCCTTGGCGCGGGACGCGGCTTCTTCGTCGCCGCGGCGAAAGCCCTCCGTCATGGCACGGCGACGATGGACACCCTCGTCGCGCTTGGGGCGGGAGCGGCGTGGGCGTCGAGCGTCGGCGCCATGATCGCGGGAAGGGGCGAGGTCTACTTCGAGACGGGCGCGACGATCGTTACTCTCATTCTGCTCGGCCGCTTCCTAGAGGCCCGAGCACGCGGAACGATGGCGGGCGCCATCCGCGGTCTCATGGCCCTTGCGCCCGACGCGGCGACGCTCGAGAATGGTCACGAGGTGCCCGTAGCGCGGGTAGGAGTGGGAGATCGCCTGCGGGTGCGTCCCGGCGGAAGGCTCCCGGTCGACGGAAAGGTCGTCCAGGGTGAGAGCTTCGTGGACGAGTCGATGCTCACCGGCGAGCCACTTCCCGTCGCGAAGTCGCCCGGCGATCCGGTAAGCGGCGGGACGGTGAACGGCACGGGATCGCTTTTGGTCGAGGCGACCCGCGTGGGAGCGGACACGGCATTGGCGGGAATCGTGCGCTCGGTGGAGCGGGCACAGGGATCGAAGGCTTCGGTCCAGCGGCTGGCCGACCGCGTCTCCGCAGTGTTCGTTCCCGTCGTGGTGGTGCTCGCGGTCCTCGCGTTCTTTTCTCACGGACTCGTCGCGGCGATCGCGGTGCTCGTCATCGCGTGTCCCTGTGCCCTTGGTCTCGCTACACCGACCGCGATTATGGTCGGCACCGGTCGCGGCGCCGAACTGGGCATCCTCATCAAAGACGGCGCGGCGTTGGAGCGGGCGGGCGCGGTTCGGACCGTCCTGCTCGACAAGACGGGCACGATTACTCGGGGGCGGCCCGCGCTGGTGGACACCGTCGGCGATGCGGCGTTCCTGCCCTTCGTCGCCGGGGCGGAGGCGCTCTCCGAGCACCCGGTCGCCCGCGCGATCGTCGAGGGACTTCGTGCTCAAGGCATCGAGCCGCTGCCGGCGACGGAGTTCTCGACCCACGGCGGTCGGGGCGTCGAGGCGACGGTGGGTGGAAAGCGAATCCGTGTCGGCTCGCGTCGTCTCATGCTGAATATCGCCCCGGACTGGGAGGCGCGGCTCACCGAGCGGGAAAGCCGAGGCGAGACCGCCGTCCTGGCTTCCCTCGAGGGGGAGGTGGTCGCCATGCTCGTCGTCGCCGACGAGGTGGGTGAGCACAGCGCGGCCGCCGTCGCGTCGCTCGCTCGGCTGGGGCTTACGCCGGTCATGGTCACCGGCGACCATCGATCGGCGGCGGAAACCGTGGCGGGAAGGGTCGGGATCCGGGAAATCGAGGCGGGGGTGTTGCCGCAGGAGAAGGCGGAGATCGTCCGCCGATACCAAGCGCGAGGCTCGGTCGCGATGGTGGGCGACGGCCTGAACGATGCTCCCGCGCTCGCCCAAGCCGATCTCGGCATCGCGATCGGCACGGGCACGGACATCGCGATGGAAGCGGCGGGCGTCACCCTGTTGCGGTCCGATCTGCGGGGCGTCGCGACGGCGATTCGCTTGGCCCGCGCGACCTTGGCGACCATCCGCGGGAATCTCGTGTGGGCGTTTGGCTACAACGTGGTCATGATTCCGCTCGCGATGACGGGGCGAATGTCGCCCATGCTCGCCGCGGCGGCGATGGCGCTGTCGAGCGTTTCGGTGGTGCTGAACTCGCTTCGACTGCGTAGATTCAGGGCGTGAAACGGACGAGACTGAGGGTGTGGGTGGCGACGTGGCCCGACATCCTCCTCGCCACCGTCGTGGCGTGTCTGGCGTGGTTCGTCGCGGAAACACTCGTCGGCCATCGCCAACCGACGTTCGCCGCTACCGCGGCCATCGTGTGCCTCGCCCCCGGCGTGTCGAGCCGGGGGCGGCAAGCGGTGGGCCTCGTGTTCGGCGTCGCGGCGGGCACCGTGGTCGGATTGGTCGAGTACCGTCTGGTCGGCACAAGAGACTCGTTGTGGGTCGCGGCTCTCGCCGCGCCCGCGATGATCGCCTCGGCCGTCATCGGAGCGAGTGCCATCACCGTTATTCAGGCGGGAGCGACCGCGATTCTGCTCGCGACCGGTGGGCGAGCCATGGCCGGGGCCCACGTGGTCGACGCGGCGATAGGCGCCGGACTCTCGCTTCTCGTCAGTCAAGTTCTGCTCAGTCCGAATCCGGTCCGTTTGGTGGAGGCCCGCTCCCGGCAGATGTTCACCGCGCTGGAGAACGCCTTTAACGACGCGGCGCAATCGCTGGCGCTGAACGACGACCGGGCGTCGCGCGCCCTCTCCGGATTCGACGAGGCGATGCGCCACGCCACGGACGTGACCGCCGCCCTCGAAGCGGCACGGGGACTGGAGCGCTGGACGGTGCGTGGCCGCTGGTCGCGAGTGCGCGTCGAGCGGGTCGTCGCGCGCTATGACCGCGAGGCGACGCGGCTCTGCGCAAGCGCGCTGCTGTTCGGGGAGGCGTTTGTAGCCGCTCTCCCGAACGGCGCGCCCCCGGACGGAATGGCCGACCGAATCCGGTCTTGCGCCGAGGCGTGCGCCGCTCTGGCGTGCGACAAAGCGCCCCAACCGTTGTCCAAAGAAGCGATTGAAGGCCCCGCCTCTTGGACGAGGGCCGCGAACGCCCTCGTCTCTACGGTCGAGGCGCTCGACGAACTGATTAAAGGCGATCGCGCGACGTAGAAGCCGGGAATGAGGGAACACATCGACCTGGTTCGCGCCTGGCGCGCGATCCCGCCGGGTGAGGAGGCGGTCATGGCGACGGTGGTCGCGACCCGGGGCTCGGTCTACCGCCGTCCGGGCGCGCGGATGCTGCTCACGCGGGAGGGTTGGGCGGCGGGCTCGATCAGCGGCGGGTGCATCGAGTCGGACCTCGTGCAGACCGCCTTCGACCGGACGGAGGACGGACCGGTGGTTGTGACTTACGACGCGAGCGCGCCCGACGACGTCCTGCTCGGCTTCGGCCTCGGTTGTAATGGCGCGGTCGACGTCCTGATGCAACGGTTGCCCGCCGACGGCGGTTCGCTTGCCGCGATCGCGCGGGTCTTGGAGACCCGCGTGCCGATCGCGATCACGACGTTTGCCGACGGCTCTTTCGTGACCTCTCCCCTCGTGGAGACGATCCCCATGGAGAGGGAGAGTCTCTTGGCGGAGACGATCGCGCCGCCTCCCGCCCTTGTCGTGTTCGGCGCGGGACACGATGCGGTGCCGCTCGTGGCGGCGGCGAACGGCCTCGGTTGGAACGTGACCGTGGTCGACGGCCGTTCGGCCTACGCGAAGCCCGAGCGGTTTCCCGACGCCAACGTCGTCGTCTCGCCACCCTCGAGGGCGATTGCGATCGAGCCGGACGCAGCCGTCGTTCTGATGACCCACTCGTTCGCCAACGACGCGGCGATTCTCGGCTGGCTGCCCAAGGCCCTTCCTTACGTGGGCGTCCTCGGTCCCATTCACCGCACCCATCGCTTGCTCGAGGAGGCGGGGATCGGGACGGCCGACCTCTTCGCCCCCATCGGTCTCGACCTCGGGGCGGACGGTCCGGACGAGATCGCCTTGGCGATCGTCGCCGAGATCCTCGCCGTGCGGAAAAGACGCGCGGGCGGCCATCTTAAGGGACGCATGAAGCTTCACGAAGAACGGGAGGTGGCCCATGTGGGACGTCTCGGATAAGGCCCCGACGGTTCGTACCGCGACCGCACGCTCGTTCTTGCGGGCCGCGCCCGACACCATCGCCGCGATCCGGAGCGGGACCGTGCCGAAGGGAGACCCGATCCCGGTGGCGAAGGTCGCCGCGATCCTCGCCGCAAAGAACACGCCCGACATCATTCCCTACTGTCATCCGCTCGGTCTGGAGCACATCGGGGTGACGTTCGAAGTGCGGGACGACGGAATCGAGACGACCACGACGGTAAAGACCTCGGGCAAGACGGGCGTCGAGATGGAGGCGCTCGCCGCCGCGTCGATCGCCGCGCTCACCCTCTACGACATGCTGAAGCAGCTCGACATGGGGATGACCATCGAGCGAGTCGAACTCGTCGAGAAAAGGGGAGGGAAGTCGGACTTTGCGCGTAGTAGCGAATAGCGCACGCCTCTCTTCCTCTTGGGGCAGAGGGGAAGGGAACGACGGGTCCGCTGGGACGTCCGTTCCGGCGACGAACTCTCGATGACCTCTCTGATCGACCCCCTGGGCCGCCGCATCGATTACCTTCGGGTTTCGGTGACGGATCGCTGCAACTTCCGCTGCGTGTACTGCATGCCGGAGGACGGCTTTCCCGCGCTACCGAAAGAAGAGTATCTCTCTACCGAGGAGACGGTGCGGCTTGTTCGCGTCGCCGCTTCGCTGGGGATGCGAAAGGTGCGTCTTACCGGCGGCGAGCCGCTCTTGCACAAGGGGTTGCCCGATATCGCCCGTGCCGCGCGGGCGGCGGGCGTCGAGGACATCTCGATTACCACAAACGGCCATCTTTTGGCCGAACAGGCCGTTCGCCTCGCGGAGGCGGGCGTGACCCGGGTGAACGTCAGTCTCGATACGCTCCGGGAAGACCGCTTCGTCGCGATCGCACGGCGCGGCAATCTCCAGGCCGTCCTAGGCGGCATTCGGGCGGCGGCCGAAGCGGGCATGGGGCCGATTAAGGTCAACGTCGTCGCCATGCGTGGGGTGAACGACGACGAGGCGGCGGACTTCGCCGCCTGGACCCTCCGCGAGCGGGTCAACGTCCGCTTTATCGAGCTGATGCCCCTGCGCTGGAGCCTCGACGAAGGTCCCTCGCTGCCTGCCTTCACGCCCCACGGAAGCGCGGGGCTTCTCCAGATCCGCCAAGCGCCCGGAGGGATGCTGAGCGACGCGCAGATGCGCCGGATGAGCGTTGGCGTCGCCGAGATCCGGGCCCGGATCGAGGTTGCGCACGGTCCGCTCGAACCCGCCGAGGTCCGCACCAACGGTCCCGCACGTTCTTTCCGCCTCCCCGGTGCGCCGGGAAGCGTCGGGTTTATCTCGCAGATCAGCGACGATCTTTGCGCCGGGTGCAACCGCCTGCGCTTGACGCACGACGGCCAGTTGCGTCCCTGCCTACTGAGCGATGGCGAGCTCGACTTACGGACTCCCATTCGGAAGGGAGCAAGCGACGATGATTTGCGCGAACTGTTCCGTCACGTCGTCGCCCGCAAGCCCGCGCGCCACTATCTGCACGAGGGGCAGCGCGCTCACGGTCGGGGCATGAGCCAAATTGGAGGCTGAGGCGAATGCCCGAGGTCGACCTGCGGGTGGATCTCGCCGCCGAGCGCACCCTTTCGGCCCGAGTCCGCATCCTCTGCTGCGGGGCGACTACTCGACGGATTGGCCCTGGAACTTCAGGAAAAGCCAGCGCGCGGCGGGGCCGCCGTGTTCGGCGTCGAAGTAGAAGGCAAGCGCTCCGTCCGAATCTTTCAATCCGGGGTTGAGATGGACGTCGTGCAGTCCGGTGTGCTCTTTGTACTCAATGCCGTACACGGCGAGGCGGGTGCATGTCGAGGCGTACTGAAGCACGAGCGAACGGAGCGTCCCTTCCTGCACGGTCGTGAAATCGGCGTCCTTTAGTCCCAGCCCGGCGAACGACACGGCGGCCGTCGATGTCGCGCCGAAGTCCGGCCAAGCGTTCGGCTCGACGACGGTTTCGCGGGTGGCGTACAGCAGTTTGCGCCCGGCGTCGCTCGCCTGATCGGAATGGACGTTTACCGCAGCTTCGTATCGGCCGGCAAACGGGCCGCTCGGCACGCGGACCCACAGGTAGACGTGATTGTCGTCGGGCTTGGTGCCGGTGTACGGCACCGTCGTGACGTGGTCGAACGTCCCCACGAGACCAAGGAAGCCGCTTCCCGGCAGTTTGTCGTCGGGCACGAGGCGAGCGGCGGCAAGCGGCGTGATGAGCTGATGAAGTCGGAGATCGGCCATTCGTAAAGGGGTAGACGAGCTTTTGTCGCAGAAGAAGCGAACCGTTTTAGACGTTCTCGTTCCGCGCTACCAATGGGGACGGTTCAAAGGCGGTCAAGAGGCCGATCGCGTCGAACGTTTTATTTTCGTGGTCGTAGAGGATCGTGATTCGGTCACCGACGGCGGTCGGGCTGGGCACCGAGAGTCGATGAACTTTCCAGCGCTTCGCCTCGGCGTCGACGTAACTGCCAGACACGATGCTAGAAACGGGAGATTCGCCGATAGAGGTCACCTCGGTGACCGTGACCACGGCCGAAGGTAGCTCACGGAGCCGCCGACGTTCCTCTTTCTGCTCGGGAAGCAGGTCCCAAGCAAGGAAGAGGAAAGAGACTAAGCACACCAGGCCGAAGGCAACGCTGCTTCCAACAAAGCCGGCCAATTTCCATGTCGAGGGCGGATCTTCGCTGGTGTTTGTCGGATGGGTGGCGTCGATGTAGAACGTCGCTCGATCGCCGATCCAAGTCTGATCGTAGGTTTCCGAATCGACATCGACGGAGACGATGCGCGCTTGCCACTCGGCGGGAAGCTCGACGAACAAGATGCACCGGAGCGTCTTGGCCGGCGTCAGGTGGTGATCGACCACGCGGCCGCTTGTCCGAATAGCATTTCGGAGGATCGAAAGACGGGGAATCGTCAGAGCGCCGAGAGCCAGCAGGGCACCCGACGCCACGAACGCAACCATTCCGGCGGTCCACGCACGCTTCCGCCGGATCGAAGCGACGGGGCGGACAGCGCGAGGAGGCGGAGCAAGAAGGGCAGGATCGGTCACCGTCGTTTGGAGTTTAGTCAGAATGCGGGTGTGGACCTAGGACCGGGCTCAGGGGCTGACCCGATTCCGGTCCGGGACAACGTCATGCTCCTGCCCCCAACTCCTCGCGTAGATAAGCTTAGGGTCGGGGTTCGAAGGAGAGCGAGGTTCAATGAAAATGAAATGCAGACCCCCAACGCCATCCCTGAGGGAGCATTCGCGCCCGGCGAGACTTTTTCCGCGCTTCTCTTCGATTGCGACGGCACGCTCGTGGACACCGCGCCTGCCCACCTTGCCGCCTACAACCAGGCGTTGCGCGGGGCGGGACTGCAGATTGCCGAAGACTGGTACCTGCCGCGATTCGGATTGACTCCGCAAGGTCTCCTGACCGAGCTAGCGACAGCGCGCGGCACGAAGTTGGACGTGCCGGAGACGATCGCCCGGTACTCCGAGGCATACCAAGGAGGTTTGGACCGCTTGCGGGAGATCGCCGTGGTCGCGGACATCGCCCGGGCGCATCGGGGACGGATCCCGATGGCCGTCGCCTCAAATGGCACGCGGGCGAACGTCGAACTCAGTCTCGCAGCGGTGGGGCTGGGCGGCCTCTTCGACGCCCTCGTTGCGGTCGACGACGTGGCGCACGGAAAGCCCGCGCCGGACCTCTACCTTGAGGCGGCACGCCGTCTGGGCGCGAAGCCTGAGGACTGCATCGTGTTCGAGGACACGGAACCAGGATTCGAGGCCGCCCGCGCCGCCGGAATGCGGGTGCGCGACGTGCGGGCGTTCCGACCCCTCTAACAAAGTGTCCCGCTCTCACAAAAAGTAACGCAAGGAGGGTTCGACCGTCTTCCCTTTATGCTTTGGGGAAGGGTGGGGCTCGTGGCGATGTCGATGCTGGCTCCGGTAATCGGCCTTGCGCAGACAAGCGAGGAGAGGCGCTTGCTTGCGGTGGCGCGCTCCGCGATCACCGCGGAGGTTCGAGGGCAGGCTCCTCCATCGCTTTCGCCCACGAAAGCTCCGCAATCTGTCTTCGTGACGATCGAACTGGCGGGTGAGGTGCGTGGCTGCCGGGGCGATCTCTCGACCCGGACGCGGTCTCTCGAAGAAGAGGTCGCGCTCGCGGCCCGATCGGCGGCGGCGCACGATCCACATTACCGGCCGCTGGACCGGTCCGAAGTCCCCAAGTTTTTGGTGACGATCACGCTTGTGGAACGATTGGATGCGATCGCCGACGTCCGGGGGCTGCTGCCTGACGATGGGCTGGTGCTCCGAGCCGGGGGACGAACGGGCATCGTGTTGCCTTGGGAAGGGAAGGACCCTTCGGTGCGGCTGGGCTGGGCC
>CAXUKB010000039.1:0-20067 GCA_964251345.1 uncultured Fimbriimonas sp.
CTCCTGCTCCCACGAACGGGATGGATCGGGAGCGAGGACGGGGTTGGCTTCGTGCTTCGTCCATTCGAGCCCGTCGGGACTCGTGGCGTGGCCGATCGCCACCGGCTCTTCGAGCCCACCGCCGGAATACCACATCCGCCAGCCCCCTGCGTCTCGTTCCACGTGCGGGCACATCAACCCTTCCGCCTCCCAACGCTGGGTGGGGCGCATCACCGGCATCGACTGGCGTTCCCAGTGGACGCCGTCGGGGCTCGTCGCGTGGCCGATGTCGGACGAGCGGACGGTCTGACCCGTGTACCACATACGGTAGCCGTTCCCGTCGCGCACGACGATCGGACGGTTCACCTCGTCCTCCCACCCGGTGCCGGTCGGCGGCAGGACGAGAATCGGCTCGCCCCACGCGACGCCGTCCGGGCTCTCGACGAGCCCAATGCCCCGCTCTTTCCAGGAGAACCACATCCGGTAGCGCCCGTCCTCCTTCAGGAGGCAGACGTCGAAGAGGATGCCGTACCGTCCGTCCAGCACCGGCCCCTCCGCCCGTTTAACCCAATCTTGCGCTTCGCTCATTGATGGAACTTTGGCATAGACGAAAATAGGACGTTGGTCTGCAGGGCTTCCGCACGACTTGTCTAGAGCGGTTCCTTCAGCATGTCGATTCGATCGTGCTCGCCAAAAAAGTGGGGAATACGCGCGATCTTGCGGTAGCCGTGCCGCATAGAGAATGGTGCGGCTTGGAAAGTAAAGGTGTCCAGGAAAGCGCGCACGGCCCCTTGCCGGGATGCCTCGGTCTCGATCTCGTCCAAGATGCGCGATCCAAGCCCTCGGCCCCGGTGCGCCTTATCGACCCAGAGCAGATCGATGGCAAGCCGGTCGTAGTAGAAGCCCCCGATCGCACCCCCGACGATCCGCCCTGCGGCATCCCGGGCGGCGACCGCCAGAGGACCGTTGCGTCGCAGACCGAGAAACCGCTCGTTGTACGTGACTTGGAATCGCTTCCGCCAGACTTTGGACGAAGCGCCACTTGGGATTAGCTTCCGACGCGAGTTTAACTTGAGCGGTGAGGAAGAACGCCTCACCAAGGGCAGCGGGGGCAGGGGAGTCCAGCGCGACGGTCTTTCGTTCAGGCACATTCCAATTTCCGAGTGAGGGAAGGCGCAGGACGTCGTTTCGCGCTGCCCTCGCGACGAGGAGCACCCTCGCCCCCACGGGCATGGCGCCTTCCTGGTTCAAGGGGGATCCCCGCCACTGGGTTGGCCGACATACTGCTTCCGGTAGTCTCGAAGTAGACGTTCATGACTGTGCCAGGCGCGAATGCGCGGGAGTCCTCCACGCGCACGCGCACGCGCTGCGCGGCAAGGAGGCTCTCGTCAGATACCGGGTGACCAAGAGCAGGGGTTAGGACCGTGGCCACCATAAGCCCGTCATAAAGATCAGGGGGCGCGAGCGGCACGCCGATGTTGCTCCCTTGGGCCTCTAAGACAACGGTCGGGCGGTCGTCCTTAGGGCCTTGGGCGAGGAGGAATGCGGCGGGCAAAAAAGTGATCATGAGTTTCTCCGCTCGTCTTTCTTGGGACGAGCGGAGGAGGGGGGAAGCGCTACGGAAGGGTTCTTAGCTCGGCCTTCCAAGCCTGGGTCGCCGCATCGAGATTCGGATATCGCCGCGTCTCCTTGCCGTCTGGACCTCGGTCGATCTGAATGGCGTCGGGACCTGGACCCTGCTTCAGCCAAAGGACGAAGCTGTGGACGAGCGTCCAGCGCACGTCCGGATCGGGATCGTCGAGCATGGGAGCAAGAACTCGGGCTTGAGCCGGGGTCTGATCGGGTAACCGGTTGAGGAGCCAAACGCGGACCTGAGAGTTCCTTCCGCGCAGGATCGCCGTCCGCGCGAGGTCCGCGTCGAACGGCGCGTGTTGAAAATGGTGGTTGAGGATCTCCTGGGAGTTGACCGTATCCTCCCACCAGGCCGGTGGAGGGATGCCCGCCGGGAAGGCGTCCGGCAGCCCCGCCGACTCGATGACGGCGTGCTCGTAGCGGTCCGAGTAGCCGATGTAGTGCAACCGATTAAGAGCGTAATCGACCTGCGCGCGCGCATAGGGGTCCGCCTTCGCGGCCGCCGCGGCGAACAGAAGCGAGACGCGGTCGTCCCCCCGTCCCTGCGACCAGAACGATCCCCAGTCGGGCAGTCGGATCGACCAAGCGAACCGGGCGATCGACGCCACGTTCGCGTCGGACGTGCCGGGGATCGCGGCGGCGAGGCTGGCCAGGTAGCGCCATGTGGGATCGGACTCCGAGGCGAGCCGCGGCGCGGCCGTCCGAAAGAAGGCGAGGGCACGGACCGTGGGCGCGGCCCCGACGGGGGTCGGATCTTCGACCTCGACGCCTCTCGCGTCGAACTCCGGGTTCGGCAGGAGGCCGTTGCGGGACGCGGGACCGACGACGAGCACCCGCTCCCCGACCGGTAACGCGGTCGCGGGATCGACGGCCGGCGCGCCCGGCGCCGACTGGTCCTGAGTTCCGAGACTCTGCACGCCGAACGCGACGTTCACGACGGCGCCGGGGGCAAAAGCACGCGAGTCCTCGACCCGAACGCGCTGGACGACGAGGCCCGGAACAGGCTTCGATGGCCACTCGGGCGGACCGAGCACCGTCCCGATAAGGAGGCCATCGATCACCTCCGGGTGGCCCAGCGGAATGCCACCCGAGAAGCCCTGGTAGAACGCAGGCAGACCCTGAGCGCGGGCGAGCGACGCGCAAAAGACGGCGAAGAGAGCGAAAAAGAGAGCTTTCATGGCGTTTGGGTGGCCGTGCCGGGATTGCCAGGGGTGAAGGTAATGGTGTAAACGCCGAGCGAGATGCCAAACGCACCGACGGTGGTGCTCTTCGTACCGGCGAAATACTCGTGCTGCGTCGTGCCGCCGGCCGTGCCATTCCAGTATCGTGCCAGAAGGTCCCACTGGAAATATCCGTCCTCGTCGCCGACAGACTGGTCGGGAGCGGAGACGAGGCGGGTCGTCCACAGGTACCCCGTTTGGGCGTTCGTCTGGAGGTTGAAGGGGTTGCTGCTAAACCGCTCTTGAACCCAGACTCCCGGCATCACACCGCCGTTCGTGTCGAACAGTTTGTAGCGGACCTGGGCCGATGCGTAATTCTGGTACCCGGGCGGAAAATTATTTGGAGTGTAGCGATACGGGTTATTCGGATCGCCGACGAGGTGGTTCGGTTCGTGGCCTGAGACGGTGTAGACGAGCGGAAGCCAAATGCCGCCCTTGTTGACCTCGGTACTCGATGAGTCGTCGTCTGCATCGCCCGTCAGCCCGTAACCGGAGAAGTGGAAGTGAGCCTTGACCGGCGCGCTTTGGAACGCGCCCTCTGCGGCGAGATCGATGCTCAACGCGTTGGGATTCGTCAGAAGGGTGGAGCTATAAGTGCTGCCGGGCTTGCTCCAACTCACGGTGGTGCCCCCCGGTTGATCGAAGACGCTTGCCGTTGCGTTCTGGGTGTCTTGGGCGTCCGTGGGGGTAGCGGAGGCGTGGGAATAGTTGTAGTAGGTCAGGAAGTAGGACTGGGTTGAGTCGTTATAATCATTCTGAAACGTGGGCTCATTCGCGGCCTGTATTTCCACGTCTACGGGGCCCCCAATCGCGACGCAGAGCTTTGAATCGTTCCCAGTCGCGATTCCGGTGGTGACGGGCGGCAAACTATAACCGGTCACGTTGCAGACCGGCAAGAACAGCCCCGTGCCTGAGACACGGAACGTCGTCGAAGATGCGGCTGGGTTGTCGAAGGTGCCCGATCCGTAATTCCCGCTTCCTTGGTAGCAGGACCAGCTGTAAGTCCAGTTTCCGTATCCGGGAGGAATAGGGTCGACGAGAGTTGCCGTTACGGTGTAGGTCGCCTCTTGCTGGTGCGACTCGAATTCCAACTCAGCCCTTTGACTTGAGGAGAAATCGATACGCGAACGCCTACGACCGCCCCGCTGCTGGCGGGGCCTCCCGGATCAGGCGGCGCGAGCTGGGCGGTCGCGAGGACGGCGAAAGTCAGAAACATCAGTAGGGACAAGAACGTCCTCATCGCGCTGTAGTCTATAGAAAAGACTTCGATCTGTCAAGGGTTCCGAGAGATTATCCTTCTCCCGCTCAATCTACAGATGCTGAAGAAGGCTCCCTTTCGTCCGAGGCATCCGCGCTCCGGTTGATCCGCCCGACGCGTCATGGCGATCCGGCGGTAGTCAACTACAATTGTCCGCCGCCGAGATTTTCGACGACGCCGCAAAGGACATGCGTGTTAACGCCGTGTCTTGGAAACATTCGTCAATCCCAGGAAGATCGAGAGAAAGCCGTCGTTCAACCTTGCAGAATTTTTGAAACCATCAAGTGGAGAAACGCGTTGAATCATGTACACGCACTCTATTTGAGTGTCCAAGACTCACATGAGATTCGATAAACTCACCGTTCGCGCACAGGAGGCGTTCCAAGACGCGCAGAGCCTTGCGGAAAAGCTTCTTCATTCGCAGGTGGACGACGAGCACCTGCTGCTCTCCCTGTTGCGCCAAGCCGACGGGTCGGCCCGGCCGCTCGTTCAGAAGGTCGGCGCGGATCCGCGCACCGTGGAGGCCGAGGTCGAGCGCAACCTGGAGCGGCAGCCGAAGGTCTCCGGCCAGCCGGCCGCCTCCACGATCGCGTCCAAGCTCCAGTCCGTGTTCCAGTCCGCGTTTCGCGAGGCGGAGCGGATGAAGGACGAGTACGTCTCGACGGAGCACTTCCTGCTCGCGCTCGCGGACGACAACGGTCCCGCGGGGCGGGCGCTGAAGGGCGCGGGGGTCACGAAAAAGGACCTTGAGACGGCGATCGCCGAGCTTCGCGGCGGCCAGCGGGTGACCGACCCCGAGGCGGAGAGCCGCCACCAGGCGCTCGAGAAGTACGGCAACGACCTTACCGCCCGGGCGCGCGAAGGCAAGCTCGACCCGGTGATCGGGCGGGACGAGGAGGTCCGACGCTGCATGCAGGTTCTCAGCCGTCGTACGAAAAACAATCCCGTGCTGATCGGCGAGCCCGGCGTCGGAAAGACGGCGGTCGTCGAGGGGCTTGCCCAGCGCATCGTCGCGGGCGACGTTCCGGAGGGGCTGAAGAACAAGACGGTGATCTCGCTCGACATGGGCGCGCTCGTGGCGGGCGCCAAGTACCGCGGCGACTTCGAGGAGCGCCTCAAGGCGGTGCTCGACGAGATCAAGAAGGCGGACGGCAACATCGTCCTGTTCATCGACGAGCTTCATACGCTCGTCGGCGCGGGGAAGGCGGACGGCGCGATGGACGCGGCCAACCTCCTCAAGCCCATGCTCGCGCGCGGCGAACTGCGCTGCATCGGCGCGACCACGCTCGACGAGTACCGCAAGTACATCGAGAAGGACGCGGCCCTGGAGCGGCGCTTCCAGCAGGTTCTCGTGGACGAGCCGAGCGTCGAAGAGACGATCTCGATCCTGCGTGGGCTCAAGGCCCGCTACGAGATCCATCACGGCGTTCGGATCACGGACTCGGCGCTCGTCGCAGCGGCGACCCTCAGCAGCCGTTACATCACCGACCGGTTCCTCCCGGACAAGGCGATCGACCTGATGGACGAGGCGGCCTCGCGCCTGAAGATCGAGATCGACTCCGTTCCGGCGGAGATCGACGTGGTCGAGCGGGCGATTATTCAGCTTGAGATCGATCGCGAAGCGCTGAAGAAGGAGACCGATCCGGCGAGCCGGGAGCGGTTGGTGAGCGCCGAGCGGCGTCTGGCCGAGTTGCAGGAGGAATCGACGACCCTCCGCGGCCGATACCAGCGCGAGAAGGATCTTATCGAGGGCACCCGCGGCCTAAAGCAGCAGCTCGACGACCTCGGCCTCCAACTCGAGGCGGCGCAGCGGGACGCGGACTGGGCGAAAGCCTCGGAAATCCAGTACGGCCGCATTCCCGAGCTAAAGAAGCGTCTGGAGGCGACGGACACGAATCAGGACGAAATGCCCGAGGGCGGCCGGATGCTCAAGGAAGAGGTCGACGCGGAGGACATTGCGGAGGTCGTCTCTAAGTGGACGGGCGTGCCGGTTTCGCGGCTCCTCCAGGGCGAGATGCAGAAGCTTCTTACCATGGAAGAGGGACTGGAGGGTCGGGTCGTGGGACAGAACGAGGCATTACGCCTTGTGTCGGACGCGGTGCGCCGCGCCCGATCGGGCCTGAGCGATCCGAACCGGCCCATCGGCTCGTTCCTGTTCCTTGGGCCGACGGGGGTAGGAAAGACGGAGACCGCCCGCGCGCTCGCCGAATTCCTTTTCGACGACGAGAAGGCGATGATCCGGATCGACATGAGCGAGTACGGCGAGAAGCATTCCGTTGCGCGGCTCATCGGGGCGCCTCCGGGCTATGTGGGCTACGACGAGGGCGGCCAGCTCACCGAGGCGGTCCGCAGGCGGCCCTACTCGGTCGTTCTTCTCGACGAGGTCGAGAAGGCGCATCCGGAAGTGTTCAACGTGCTTCTGCAGGTGCTGGACGACGGCCGTCTGACCGACGGGCAGGGCCGGACGGTCGACTTCCGGAACGCGATCATCATCCTGACCTCGAATCTCGGCTCGCAGCACTATCCAGACCCCTTGGAAGACGGCGAGTGGACCGACGTGAAGCGGATGGTGATGGACGAAGTGCGTTCGCACTTCCGGCCGGAGTTCGTGAACCGGATCGACGAGATCGTGATCTTCCGTTCGCTCGGCGTCGGAGAGATCAAGCGAATCGTGGACATTCAGCTCCACGCGCTGGCCTCTCGCCTTGCGGACCGCCGGATCGACATTCGGCTCACCGACGCAGCGGCCTCGGAGATCGCGAGCGCGGGCTACGACCCGCTCTACGGAGCGCGTCCGCTCAAGCGGGCGATTCAGCGGGAGGTGCTGAACCCCCTCGCCCAAGCGATTCTGCGCGGCGATATCAGAGACGGCTCGACGGTGACCGTCGACGCAAAGGACGGGGCGTTCGAGTTCGCCGCCGTGTAGAGGGCTCGGGGCCACGGTCGCTTGGACCGTGGCCCCGAGCCTAAATGCGAAAGGGGCTCGCTTCTTTCGAAGCGAGCCCCTCGTCGCGGTCGTGGGAGGCTTTTCAGGCCCCCGCTTTGCCGATCTCACGGGCGAGATGGTAGCCGGTCGGACGGATACTTGGATGATTGCCTTTCGAACAATAATCCGCCAGCTTTTTCATTGCCCTTTCCGAGGTCGTGTCCAAACCGTTGGGACTCGTGAGACACAAGCCTAACAGCGCGAACGCTTCCTCTTCGGTGAGTTTTAGCCCGTCAGGAAAGTTTCCCATGGCGTATTCTCAATTATGATTGCTGCGCCTGAGCGCACCCGTTTAGACGCGCCGGGAGGCGTCATCGTTCGAAATTCTTGTAGAACTAACGGAAAAAGGGGGGCGCTCCCGTATACTAGCCCGCGTGCCGAAGGGCGAGTATCTCCAGTACGGCGGGCAGGCGATCATCGAGGGCGTGATGATGCGCTCGCCGCGCTACTTCTCCATTGCGTGCCGCGCGCCTAACGGCGAGATCGTGATCCAGACGGAGGCGATCGAGAAGACTTGGATCGGACGCCAAAAGTGGCTGAAGTTCCCCTTCCTTCGCGGGTCGCTCGCCCTGCTCGACAGCATGGCGTTGGGATCGCAGGCGATGCGGTTCTCCTCGGCGCTCCAGATGGATCCGAAGTACGCCAGCCCCGACGACCCGGTGCCGGAGCACATCGCCGAAACGCCGCAGAAAACCCAAGACATCGCCGTCGGCGGGGCGCTCGTCGTCTCCCTCGTCTTCGGGGTCGCCCTGTTCGACTATCTGCCGAACACCGTCGCGGAATTTACCAAGCGCGCCGCCCACATTCAGGACTACCGCCTCGTGAACGTCGTCGCCGAACTGGTCAAGGCGGTGATCTTCTTCGGCTACATCGGCCTCATCGGCCTTATGCCCGACATCCACGAGGTGTTTAAGTACCACGGCGCGGAGCACAAGGCGATCAACGCCCTGGAACACGACCGGCCTCTCGAGCAAGAGTCGTGCCTCGCCGAGAGTCGCATCCACCCCCGTTGCGGAACGAGCTTCGCCATCCTTGTGCTGCTCGTCGGCTTTCTCGTGTTCGCCTTCGTGCCTCGCTATCCTCTGGGCGAGCACGCGAGCGTGATCTTCAACGTGACCATCCGTTTCCTGCTCGAACTCTGCCTGCTGCCCTTCATCGCGGGCATTAGCTATGAACTGCTGCGCCTGGCGGGGCGCTTCCGCGATCAGAAGCTCGTGAACGCGGCTTTCCAGCCGGGCATGTGGAGCCAGCGCCTGACGACCCGCGAACCGGACCCCAAGCACGTCGAAGTCGCCCTCGCCGCGCTCAAGGCGTGCCTCGCCGCCGAAGCGGGCAATCACGGCCCCGTCCCGAAAGAGGGCGACGACATCGAATCGGCCCCGCCCATTCCGGGCCTTGCGGGTTTCTAAAGCCCTCACCCGTACATGGCCGAAAAAGACGAGGCCTGAAGAACTTAGATCGAGAAATAAGACCCGAAGTCACCTCGACCCCTCTCCAAGGGGAGGGGGCCCGCACCGAAGATCGTGTCCCAATAGACGGTGCGCTCCGATTCCTGAAACTAGGCTGTGTCCAGTGGATCGTTTCCCCTGCCCCTCACCCCCTCTCCGGGGGAAGGGGGTGGGGGGCAGGGAGCCCCACGAAGGTTGAAATGACGCGGCTCTCGTGCGTCGGCACGAGAGCACCCGACGGCTACAGGGATTCACCAGACACGACCTAACTTGCGGTGTCGTTCATCGATCTATCGTTTAACCTTCACGGATGCATCCTCAATGGCTATAGACCTGTGACTACTTTCAATATCCGTTGAAATGCGTGACAAGACCGTGACAAATCCCCAACTGTCATAAACCCGATCGTAACATGAGCCAAGTCGTCTTTCGATGGCTTAGGAACTCTCCATGATCCCGCTCCGCAGAATCCTTACTCTGACGGCCTTTGCCGCCCTCGCGGCCGCTGCTCACTCCCAGGTCACGGTCTACACCAACACCGGCACCACCGCCGGCTTCACCAGCTCCGACCTTACGATCGCCACCCGGACCGACAATGGCGAGACGTGGCTCGGCGATCCGAGTACCACCTACGGTTTCGGTGCGGGCACGGCAACCCTAAACCTTGCCGCGCTTCCGTCTCACACGGCAGTGACCCTCTCTTTCGATCTCTACATGACGGGATCGGAAGATGGGAATGGTCCGGCGGGAAGCGGAACCGACCCCTGGACGCTTACCCAGACTGGTAGCTCCAGCTCGACCTTGATTGCCACGAGCTTCGCCAATTACAGCGGCGGGGGCAACATGCAGTCGTTCGGTGGAAGCAATGGTGCCGGAGGATATCTCGTCGCTCCGGTCGTTTACGGCGGAGCGGGCTATGCCGCCCGAACGGGGGCTTCGGCTGCAAACCATCTCGGCTTTGGTACCAGCGATTACGGCGATGCGACCTACTCCCTAAGCTTCACCTTCGCGAGCACTTCCCCGACCCAGACCTTCAACTTTATTAGTGCCCTCAACGAAGGAGCCAATAACGAGGGTTGGGGACTGGACAACATCGTGGTCAAGGTCACGCCGACGCCCACTCCCGAACCCGCGACCTTCGCCGCCCTTGGCGTCGGTGCCATCGCCGTTCTTCGCCGCCGCCGCAAGGCCTAAGGCGCTAAGAACGCACCGACGAGGAGCAGGGCATAAGCCCCGCTCCCGAGAAGGCAGGCTCGTCGAACCGCATTGCGGTCGTGGCGCGCCTGCTTCGCCAGAAGGACGCCCGCGATGAGGAGGGTGGCCGCCTTAACCACGACGAAACCCCATTCGCCCTGCGTTAGCAACGGTGCCGTCATGGGATTGCGCTCCTCGATCAGTCCCCTCGCGTGGAGCGTGGCGGTCGCGACGAGATCCGCGAGGCCGATCCCGAGGAGAAGGACGAGCGGACGCACAAAGGGCTTGACCGCAAGAATCGTGCCAATCCTCGCTAAACTCCGTCCCTTGCGATCATTGCCTCGGCGATCTGCACCGCGTTGAGTGCTGCGCCCTTGAGGAGCTGATCGCCGGCGAGGAACAGGCAGAGGCCGTTCGGATTGGAGGGGTCTTGCCGTATGCGGCCCACGAGCACGTCGTCGCCTCCGCTCGCCTCGACCGGCATGGGAAAGCGGTTCGCCTCGCGGTCGTCCACGACGCGCACGCCCGGCGCGGCCTCCAGGACCGCGCGTGCTTCGGCTTCGGAGGGTGCGGAGCCCGCGAACTCCACCGTGACGGACTCCGAATGAGCGCGGAGCACGGGGACCCGAACGCACGTTACGTTCACCCGCAGTTCGGGCATTCCCAGGATCTTCCGGCTCTCCTCGACCACCTTCGTCTCCTCTTCGTTCGCGCCCGTCGGTCCGATGGCCGTGTTGTGACTGAAAAGATTGAACGCATAGGGATGCGAGATGGCCTGGGGAGGGTATTCGCGTCCTTCCAGGTGGGCACGGGTCGATTCGCGCAACTCGTCCATCACCGCCGCGCCGCCGCCGCTGGCGCTCTGGTAGGTGCTCACGATAAGGCGCTCGATTTTGCCGAGCGTCCGCAAAGGGTGGACCGCCATGAGCAGAAGAATCGCGGAGCAGTTGGGCACCGCGATGAGCTTCGCCCCTTGGGGAGCGGCGTCTAGATTGATCTCCGGAACGACGAGCGGGACGTCGGACTGCATTCGAAAAGCGCTCGAATTGTCGACCACGAGCGCGCCTGCCTCAAGGGCGGCGGGCACGAGCGCCTTGGATCGGGACGCACCCGCCGAGAAGAAAGCGACGTCCACGCCCGCGAAAGACGCCGTCGTGGCCTCCTCGACGGGATGGTCCCGGCCGTCGAAAACGAGAGCGCGGCCCGCCGATCGGGCAGATGCGAGGAGCCGAAGCTCCCCCACGGGGAAGCGGCGAGACTCGAAAAGACGGAGGAATTCCCCGCCGACGGCGCCCGTGGCGCCGACGACGGCCACGGTGAGGGCACGATTCACCCTCGTTCTGTACCCGAAACGGGACCCTTGACCGCCGGAACCCCGTCTGTACTAGGCATCGATTCGGCGGGATGGTGTAATGTCTTTGGAGCAAGGGGAGAAGGGCAACCGCGTGCGCAACGAAGGCGATAGTTCCGTCGAGATCAATTTCGAGTGCGGTGCCTCCGGCACGGGCCTCAAGCGCGTCGAGCAACTTGGGATGAGCTACGTGCGGCTGGAGACCGTTTCCGGCACCGTGCCGCGAATCGCGACCGGCGCCGCATCCGTTCCAACCGGGGTCAATGCGCTCGTGTTGAACATGAGCGGCACCCTCCTTGCCCGTAGCGCGCCGAACGGGAGGCTCGTTCTCATTCCGCCGCGATCGCTGACCTTTATGCGTCCAGGCCGTTTGGTGGTCCAGGCGGCCCGTGGAGATCACGAATCGCTCCTCGTCACTTGGCCCGTTCGCGCCACGCCGGTTCTCGAATGGTGGCTCAACAGCCGGGCCGGGGCAAAAGCCGCAAATCGGGCCGTGGCCTGCAAGCCGATCGATCCGCACTTCCTCGGGCTGTACGAGCGGTTTAACAACGCGATTAAGGGCTCGCCCGACGCGATGGAGCCGCTCGTGATCTCGGTGCTTTACGAGGTCGTCGCACGCCTGATGTCGACCGGCGACCAGGTGCAGTTAGCCGCTCTCCCCCTCGAGCTTCCCGACACGATCAAAGATCTCATCGCGAAGGTCCGGAAGAATCCTGCCGCACCGTGGCCCCTTAAGGATGCCGCCGACATGGCGGGCTACTCGCCGTTCCACTTCAGCCGCGTGTTCAAAAGCCTCGTGGGATATGGATTCCATGAGTTCGTCGATCGCAGTCGCACCGAGTGCGCGGTCGAAATGCTGGTGACGACCGAGAGCGCCGTCGATCTCGTCGCCTCGACCTGCGGTTTCGGCACGACCCAGGGCTTGCGTGAGTCGGTGAAGGAGTACCTTGGCCTGGTGCCGAGTGAACTCCGCGCCGTACCCGATGCCGTCGATATGGGACCCTAGGACGATGGGCCGAGCGGTACCCGATGATGGTTCGCGCTCGTCTCTCCGCAAATTCCCGCCATCCCGATGACCGACCCTCTGACGCCATGGCTGATCCGCTACGGATACGAGCAGGGGGCGTTCCCGATGACGGTTGAGGGCGGCGAAGTCGGATGGTTTCGACCCCGTCGCCGCTGCCTCTTTCCCATCGAGGGCATCCACGTCTCGCGATCCCTTGCCCGAACGATCCGTAAAGGGGCTTTCGAGGTTCGCTTCGACACCTCGTTCGAAGCGGTTATGCGCGGCTGTCTGCGCCCGGACGGGAACTGGATATCCGAGGAGTTCATTCAGGCGTACACGGAGATCCATCGGGAGGGCTGGGGGCATTGTTCCGAAGTCTGGCTCGACGGCGAACTCGTCGGCGGGGTTTATGGTATCGCCCTCGGCGCTTGCTTCTGCGCGGAATCGATGTTCCACCGCGTTACCGACGCGAGCAAGATCGCCTTAGCCGCGATGGTCGACCAGTGCCGCGAGCTGGGCTTCACCCTTTTCGACGCGCAGATCATGAATCCTCACCTCCGATCGTTGGGAGCCTACGAGATTCCGGAGCGGACGTACGCTCGACTCCTTCGCGAAGCCCTCGTTCAAACGACCCCTTGGAGCGTCGAACGATGATCGAAAGCCGCCTCGATCCCCTCATCGACGGAACCGGCGGCGGCTACGGCAACTATCCGGGTTTGACCGTCGTTCAGATCGCGGATCGGTTCCGCACCCTGGCCGAAGAGGGACACAACCGTTCGGCGCGGGCGATTCTTCGGATCGTCCACGAGCAGACCTCGGCTCGGGGCACGCTCGGCGCGCAACGCTACCTTGCGGTGTTCGGCTTGATGACGACCCTCGTTCTTGCGGTGTTGAGAACGGTCACCACCGAGCCAAACCGGGGCAAGCTCAACCTCTACTTGGCCGTCTCGGCGCTTATGACGGTTCTTTTCGTTGCCGGGGCCGCGACCATCGAGCGAACGGTTCGCCGGAACACGGCCCAGGTCCGGGAGATCCGCCGCTTGGCCTTGCTCGCTTTGGAGCGCGTCGTTGAAGCGCCCGGCTTTAAGCCCAAAGCTCTCGAACGCGAGCACCTTCGCTCGCTCGACGAAATGCGAAAGGTCGATCCCGAACGGTGGGAAAGGGCTCGCTCGGGACTCGAAGCAGGCGGCTGACGCGGCTCGTCAGTCGAAGATCGGATCCGGGACGTGGTCTTTCCCCGCATCGATGTCCCGCGCCATGTCGGCGGCATAGCGCCGCAAAACCGCCTCGGGGTCGGTCGCCGCGGCGCCGCTGAGCGCCCACACAACGAGATCGCGCATCTCGGGATTCCACTCGACGACGTGATACAGCCCGTGGATCGCCGCCCGGCGGCCGATCCGACTGGGTGCATCGAGCACGGAAAGCAACGCTGGACCGCCTAGGGCGCCCGCGACGTGGCCGCCCAGCACGACGCCCGCTTTGTAGGCCGTGCGACAGTAGTCGTCCTCGGCGTCCCAAAGGAGTCCGCGCATCGCCGCCACCGCTCCCGCCTGCTCGTCCTCGGTCCGGGCGAAGCTCGGCAGGTCCTCGAACAGGTCGAGCACGCACCATTGGGCGGAACGCCGCAGAGGATGCCGCCGATCGTTGAGGATCTCCAGCAGAGACGGCAGGAAAAGGCCGCTGCTCGCGTGCGTCGAAATCTCGGTCGCCGCGTAAGAGGCCACGTCCCGGACCTCGCAGTACAAGAGCCGAAGCAAGTCGAACGGCGGAAGCTCCCGCAGGCGTCCTTTGAAGCGTCCCGAGATCCCCAGCGCGCGAGAAACGGCAAACTGCCGCTCGAACAGGGGCTCCGCTCCCTCTCGCAGAGCCTCCAGCATCGCTTCCAGCGTTCCTGCCCGCGCCTCCTGCCACAACGACTCGCAGCGTCCGAACACGCCGTGGGGCGTGCGGGCCACATCGACGTCGAACGTCTCGCCGTGCGCCTCGAAGTTCGCGTGCTCCGTCCAGTCGGAGGCGAGGACGTGATAGTCCCGGCTGACCGGATGCGGCGGCCACTGGAACTTCACTCGGTGGCCCGGCTCGACCGCCGCCGTGGTGCCGAGTCGCGCGACCGCGCCATCGACCGCGCGAAGAAGATTCTTCGCGAGTTCGTGGGCAGGCTCGGGCGTCGCGGTCTGCATCGTCTCTATTTTACGCCTTCCGAGGCCCGTCCTCGACATGTTGACGGGATCCCCCGAAAACAGTATCGGCTTTCCAGAGCGCAATGAGGAGGGAACGTCGGGGGAGATCCCTCTTCATCGGGCGTAAAGGACCGGGTCACAATGGGCCATGCGTCTCCGCGAGATCCTTGACGCCCTCGAGGGCGTCGCTCCCGTCCGCTATGCCTTTTCCTTCGATCGCGTCGGCCTTCAGGTTGGAGACCCGGAAGTCGAGGTCTCGCGCGCCGTCGTGTCCCTCGATCGATCTCGCGCGGCCGTCGCCCACGCGCGCGAAATCGGGGCTCAACTGCTCCTGTCTCACCATCCCCTCCTCTTCTCGCCCCTAAGGGAGGTGCTTGCGACCGATCACGTGGGGAGAACGGTGCTCGATCTCGCCACCGGCGGGATTGCGTTCGTCGCCGCCCACACGAACTGGGACTCGGCGCGCGGCGGGGTCAACGATGAGCTCGCGAAGCGGTTGGGAGTTTCGGACCTCATCGACTTCGGGCAGTCTTCGAATGGGGAGCAGCCCTCAGGGCGACTCGGGACCGTGGAGCCGACTTCGCTCGCCGCCTTCGCCGCCTCTGTCGAAGGTGCGCTTTCGACTCGATCTTGGGCCTGGGGCGATCCAAAGGGCCCGATTCGTCGCGTCGCGGTCGTCGGCGGCGCGGCCGATGGCGAGTGGCAGGCGGCGCAACGTGCCGACGCCGACGTGCTGGTCACCGGTGAGGTCAAGCAACACATCGCTTTGGAGGCGGCCGAATCGGGTTTCGCTCTTCTGGCGGCGGGCCACTACGCCACCGAGCAGCCCGGCGTTGAGGCGCTACGCGATCGCATGGCGATCGTCTGTCCGTCCGTCGATTGGCGCCTTTTCAACCCCGACCCCGGTTCCGCCGGCCGTCCGCTGTAACGGGGCGGCCTGCCCGATCTGTGAATCTGGGGGTACACTCTTTCCTCGTCATGCTCCGGTGGTCTAGCGGTTAGGACGCCTCCCTTTCACGGAGGAGATCGCGGGTTCGAGTCCCGTCCGGAGTACCAGGCTTTAGGTCCTGGGTGGGTGAGAGAAGCGGTACGAGACCGTATTGGTTTTCGCCGCATTGGGCGAAGAGTTTTGGCTAATTGTCCACAGTTTTGTGGCCGAGCAGATGCCGAACCGAGTACATCTGACCGGTGTGGTACGCGATGTGGAAGGCCTGGTACTCCAGCGTAAAGCCCCACGTCCAATCTCCGCGGTTGGCATTCACTTCCTCCGAATCGTGAGGGTGGACCACGAACGAGGCCTTTGCCGCTTCATGAATCCGCCGAACTTCTCTGGAGACCTCGTCGGCTTTCATCGGCAGTTCGAAGGGCTCACGGACGCTCGAGGTGTAGTATCGAGACGCGCCTACCGTAAGAAGGCTTTCGAAACCGTCGCCGAAGAACGACTGGGCCTCCCAGTAAGCGACGTGGGCGGCTAACTCTCCCACGCTGAGCAAGCGTGGATCCGGCCGCCGCCAGACCTCGTCGTCGGGAAGTCCTTTGAATGCTTCACCGAGCTCCCAGTGAGCGGTGTCCAGCGCCTTAATGAGCAGATCCAGTTGAGCCATGAACCGATCATAGCCGCGATGGCCACCTCGTGATTAGGGGTTCGTGAACCGTCCGGAGGTTCCGGCTTCTCGCATCAGCGGGCTAACGCAAGGCGGCCAAGATTGAGTTCGCGCCAATTTCCTTTGCGTGCTTCCGCTTTCTTCTTGCGGAGAAGGGCATCGCATTCGGAGCGATGTGCGAGCGGCACCTCGTCTCGCATTTCTCGAAGAGTGAGCGCCGCGTCGTCGCCGAGCGTCGCGAGATAGGCAAAATCGGCCTTCGGCTTCGAGAGATTGGTACGTGCGATGAGACGGTCCGGATTTGCGAGGTTCGTCGCGAGGATCACGCCGAGCCCCGCCACGAGGATGCCAAAGGCGAATCTTCGTGGATGGCCGGCGAGCGTCGTTGCGAAGAGCCAGACAAAGGCGAGGGCAAGCCAAAGCATAAAGACGGTGGAGTAGATCCGGAGCTCGGTCAGCCCAAACGCCGCCGTGTAGAGGCGCATTCGAATCAGCGCCGAGGCGATGATCAGGAACACCATGCCGCCTAGAATTCGGCCTAGCCATCGGTAGAAAGTCTCCTCGATGGACCGATCGCGCTTGAGCGACGCGTCCGCGCCGACCAACACGACGAGGGTCAAGGCGGCGACGATCACCAATTCGAAGAATCCTCCACGGGCGTACTCCGCATACGAGAGGCCTTTCGTCGCTTTGACGACATCCTGCGCCCCGAAAAGGTAGCGAAACTGGACGAGAAGGAAGGAGCCGAAGAGGGCGGCCAAGGAGCCGAGAACGATCCCACCTTCGATCATGCCGATCGGCTTCGTCGAAGGGCGAGAAGGGTTTAACCGAGGTCCACCGGCGAGATTCAGGCGGTACAGCAGTCCTCCGGCGAAGGTGAGACCCAAGACTGCGGTCAGAAGATGATCCCACACCGCGTCGACGTTGAGATCGAATTGGCCGAGGCCTTCAACCTGCCGGCGGAACACGGCATCGGCGCTGGCGAAGAGCGCGCCGAAGAGGACGAGAAGCGGCAACGCCAAGAGAAGGCCTCGGACGATCGCTTTGCTGCGCCTCGCTCCCCCTGCGGAAGCCTCGCGGTCGTCGCGCGCTCGAGCGGTGAGCGCAACGGCACCCACCGCGAGCGAGGCGAGCCCGGTAAACGGGGCGCCAAGCATCCGCATGACCGAGGTGTCGCGCAAGCGCTGTCCCGAGATCGTTAGGAGAGCACCGCCAAGACAAAAGGCCATCGCGAACCCATTCGCGACGCGAAGCGAATCTGAATCTCTCAAGGAGTCGAGCACCGCGAAGCCGACCGCCATCAGACCAAGACCCTTCGCCGATCGTGGAACGTCGACCAGACGTGACGAACGTCCCGCCACGAGGGCGACGGCAACCGCCCAGAGACCGAGGTTGACGCCCCAAGCGGCTCCGCTTAGAAGGAAGACCGCGAGAAGAGCGAGCGCGAGGGACGATAGGAGGAGCCCGGTGGGCTTAGGAGGGGCCAGCACGGTTGCCAAGGGCAACAAGTCTCAAGGGCGAATGTTTCATAGGTGGGCACAAGGTCCTACCCGACGATCACCCGCGGAAGCTCGTCCGCCTCGTCGAGCATCGAGATTTCAGTGGCCGAGCGGACGCAAGAAGGCCCCGCGACGCATAAGCGAAGCGGAGCCTCGACGATTACTTGCCTTTCTTGGCGATCCGGCGACCGGTCACGAACCGGTTCGCATAATAGCCCTCGGAAAGATCGTTGACTTGGACCTTTCCGCCACCGCTGGAAGCGTGAATGAACTTGCCGCTCCCCATGTAGATGCCGACGTGGGTGACACGATGGCCGCGGCCCGTGTGGAAGAACACGAGGTCGCCCTTACTCAGATTGCCACGATCGATGCCTTGACCGACGCGCGCCTGCTCCTGGCTCGTGCGGGGGAGCCGAACGCCTGCGCCACCGAAGACCTGGGTCGTGAAGCCGCTGCAGTCCGTTCCCGATCGCGAGGCATGACCCCAACTATAGCGGACGCCCTTGAAGGTCTCGGCGCGAGCGATGAGATCGCCACCCGACTTGCCCGCGGCAAGGGGAGCCACGATCACGCGGTGACCACGGCCGTAGCGACGCGCGTAGCGGGCATGGATGTTCTCCACGTGCTTCTCCCAATGGGCGATCCGTTGGGCGCGACTCGGGCGGCGGCGAAGCGCGGCGGTGTAGCTTACGTGCTCGACGTGCTGCTCAAGCGCATGGTGGTGCGTGTGGTGAACGGCGACGGTCTGAGGAGCCTCGGTCGCCTTGAGCAGGTCGCCGCGAACCCAACCCTCGGTGCCCTTGGGGAAGCGAAGCTTGTACCAGCCTCCGTCTCGGGCGAGGACCGTCACGTGGGTTCCGCCGTCGACGGCGCAAACCTTGTCCGCTCCCACGCCCTGATGGCGCCGAACGGTAACGCTGTCGCCCGTCACGACGGCGTAGCGGCTGTGCAGGCGAGGCGTCTTGACCGCCACGGCCATGCCGCTCGGCAGGCGCAGATGCGATCCCGCCTGAAGCGAACCCCAGCGGACGTCGGGGTTCAGACGATGAAGAAGCGAAAGCTTGATGCCCGCGCGATTGGCGATGATCCAGTCGTTCTCGCCGTTGCGGACGGTGTAGGCGTCGCCGCCGGAAGGGTGCTTGGTGGCCTTCTTGGCGACCTTGGCGCTGTGGTCTCGGGGGACCGACAGCTTCATACCGATGCGCAGGTGGTGCTTCTTGCCGAGGCCATTGGCCTCCTGAAGCGACCGGGTACTCACGTGGAGCCGCTCGGCGATCTGGGAGAGGGTGTCACCCTCTCGAACGGTGTAGCTTGCTGATGCGAGGGTCGCTCCGGCTCCGGTGATGAGCAGGCCGATCCCCAAGGTTAGCGTCTCTTTCGGCATTTTCCTCCTCGGCGCCGCGGCGCCTCGTAAGCCTCCCCTGACAGGGTCCCTTGGCGAACGAAGAGGACTATAGCCCTCCCTAATCGCATCGGTCAACCGCCCCCAAATCTCCAGCCTAGGGGTGACTTGAACCTGAGCGTGCCTAATTTACACTGGTTAGCCCCTTTTTTCGGCGCAGGAAGTGCGCAATATTCCGAGGGTTGGAAACCTTTTTTGGCCCCTGTTCTTTTACGGGCGCGGAGCGGTCGCCGCGACCTCTTTTGAACCTAAAAACGGCCTTCGTCAGTCACTGGAACCGATGCTCCCTTACTTTCCGACGCAGAAGCGGGAGAACAGCTCGTCGAGCAGGTCGGCGGGCACGGCATCGCCCAGAACGGTTCCAAGGTGCCGATCGGCTTCGCGAAGAAGAACGGCGAGCAGGTCGGGCGGGGCATCGGGAATCGCGCTCGCCTCGAGGAGCGTCGCGGCGGCGGGCACCAGCGCCGCGGCTTGGCGGTCGTTAACCGGCGGCGCGTCGGGGGGCTCGGGATAACGCGCGGCGAGGCGGTGGAGCCCTTCTCCCGTGATCACCGAGAGGCGAAGGAGAGGCGGGTGAGCCCCTACCGAAACGGTCTTCGTCGGTTCTTCGTCCACGAGATCCGCTTTCGTGGCGAGGACGAGATCGGGAGCGCGGCCCAACGATTCGAGAAGCACGTCGTCCTCGGCGGTCCAGCCCTCTGCGCCATCGAAGAGAAGCCAGACCTCATCGACACTTTCGACCATGGCCATCGTGCGGGCGACGCCGAGGCGTTCGACGGCGTCGAGGGTCTCTCGTAGTCCCGCCGTGTCCACCAGAATGAGCCGCTCCGCTCCGAGGAGAACCGTCTCTTCCAGGGTGTCGCGCGTGGTGCCGGGAATCTCGGTGACGATCGCGCGGTCCAATCCGACGAGGGCGTTGAGAAGCGAAGACTTGCCCGCGTTCGGGCGTCCGACGAGAGCGATCCGGCGTCCCCGGCGGGCGAGGTGGACGGCGCGTCCCTGCGTATCGATCTCTTCGATACGGAGGGAAAGAAAGAGCGTGCGAGAGGCGACGTCCTTCGGGTCAAGGTCGCCAAGTTCTTCCGAGAAATCGATCCGCGCCTCGACGTCGGCCAGAAGCGACCGCAGATCCTCTCGGATCGCCTCGACCGCACGCCGCAGGCCACCCTCACGGTTCCGGTGCGCGGCCCGAAGCTCGTGGGCCGTCTGCGCTTCGACCGTCTCCACCACGGCTTCCGCTTGGGTGAGGTCAAGCCGGCCGTTGGCAAAGGCCCGAAGGGTGAACTCACCGGGGCGGGCCGGGCGGGC
>CAXUKB010000040.1:0-7089 GCA_964251345.1 uncultured Fimbriimonas sp.
CGGGCGCCTTCCTCGATCAGCCTAAGGAGGATCGGATAGGGAAGGTACGCCGCGACGGGCTTCCGAACGGCGCCCAGGACGAACCGGGGATCGGCGTCTCCCCTCGCCCGAGCGTACGCGCTCCGGGCGGCGGCGATCTCGGCGCGGACTTCGGGCGAGTCGTGGAGCTTCGAGAGGGCGTCTGCCCGGTCGAGCCGGCCCTCGGCCTCGTCCAAGCGGTCGGCGAGCACCGCCGCGCGCCCGGCGATGATCTCGGCAGTCGTCTCCACGGTGGCGAGACGCTGCTCGCGAGCGTTCGACGAGACGATCTCGGCCATGGCGGCCGCGCCGTCCGGATCGCCGCCTTCGAGCAGAGCCTCGGCGAGCCACCCGGCCGTCGTCGTCTCTTGGATCAGGAGCCGCTCGTGCCGGAACGCCGTCACCGCACGTTGGAGCAGGGCCGTCGCCTCGGAGCTTCGGCCCGCCGCGAGATCGACCGCCGCGACTCCGCGCCAGGCATATGCGACGAGTCCCGGCTCGCCGATGCTCTCCGCGAGGGCGAGCCCCTCGCGCATCGTCGCCGCCGCGCGTGCAAGATCGCCGTCGTCGCGCTCGATAAACCCCAGGGAGTGCAGAAAATATGAGGCCGTGGTGGGGTCCCCCGCTGCGAGATGAGCCTCCGCACGCTCACGAAACGCCGAGCGCGCTCGGTTCGGTTCCCCCAAGCGCCGCCGAAATTGTTCTACACAAAGGGTATGGCGAGCCGCGGCCTCCGCGTCACCCGCCGCTTCGGCCCGCCGCCGCGCGGCCTCTCGCCAGGCGATACCTTCGCGAAAACGCCCCGTGCGCCACCAAACCGCATCGACGGCCTCGACGACTCGCGTGGCGTCGTGTGCGTCGCCCATTTCGATGCCGGCCCGCAGATTAGGCCATTCGTTCTCCAACTGCGTCGACCAAGCGGCAGCGTCGCCGTGCCAGAGCCCGTCGTAGGCCCGCTCCGAAAACTCGGCGGCCCACCGGCCCAAAGGGGAGCCGCTCCCGGACGCTTCCGCCTCGCGTCCGACGACGGCGCGGACGGTTTCGAGCATTCGGTACCGGGGCGGCTCGCCTTCGTCCATCGAGACGAGCGACTGATCCGCAAGCTCGGTGATCGCGTCGAGCGCGTGGGGTCCGACGACGCTTTCGGCCGCCTCTAACGTGAAGCCGCCCCGAAAGGCGGCGAGCCGCGCGAGCGCCTGCCGAGCCGAGACGGAGAGAAGCGACAGGCTCCACCGCACGGTCTGGGCGATCGTCCGCTGTCGCTCCGGTGTGTCCACGGATCCCCCGGCGAGAAGCTCGAGCCCCGCTTCGCCTTCAAGCCGGGTCAGGAGATCGGCGAGCGACATCGCGCGGAGCCGGGTGGCGGCGAGCTCAAGCGCTAAGGGCACTCCCTCGAGGCGTCGGCACACCCGATCGATCCGCGCCGCATCCCCGGCCTCCTTGGGGCGAAAAGCCTCGACGCGGCTCGTAAAAAGGCGGGCGGCGTCGGCGGCGGCGAGGGGGGCGAGCCTTACCGACCGCTCGCCCGACACTCCAAGGGGCGAACGGCTGGTCGCGAGGATCGTGCGGCCGCCGCGCGCGGCGGCTTCCGCGGCAACGGCGAGCGCGGGCAGGAGATGCTCGGCGTTGTCGAGGAAGAGGGGATCGCCCGGGGCTTCGATCGCTTCCGCGATGGTCTCCAGCGGCGTTCCGGGAGCGAGGCGGGCAAGATCCACGAAACTCGCGCCGCCACCTTCCGTCGCCGCCAAGGCAAGCCGGGTCTTGCCGACCCCGCCGGGACCGACGACGGTCACGATGCCCCCGTCGGCAAGCTCGCGCCGGAGCTGCGCCAGCTCCGTCTCCCGGCCGACGAGGGGCCACGACGGACGGGGTCTCGCCTGGGCCGGGGACGCCGACCGGAGGCGCTCGGCGATGCGGAGCGTCTCCGGCGAGGGAGCAAGGCCGAGATCGTGGTCGAGACGCCGCGCGAAGTCGGCGAACGCGACCCGGGCCGCCGTGCCGTCGCCCCGCGCAAGGTGGACGTCGAGGCGGAGACGAAGGGTCGATTCGCGGTACGGCGAGATCGCCTCGGCGCGATCGAGGAGACCGAGCGCCTTCGCCGTCTCGTCCGCTTCAAGGGCGAAACGCGCGAGGGTCTCGGCGACGCGGGCCGCGATGTCGGTGCGGTGACGGCGTTCGGACTCGACGCACTCGTCCGCCCAGCCCTCGAGCAGCGGTCCCCGGTAGGTCTCCAGCGCCCGGTGGGCGTCCTCGAGGTTGGCGTCGCGGTCGAAGCGCCGGGCGGCCTCGTCGAACTCGGCCACGTCGCAGGTGGCGTCGAGGCGAAGGGTCCGGCGGTCCGGTGAGACCACGCGGTGCGCCTCCTCCCCGAGGGTTTCGCGCAGGTCGGCCAAGGCACGCCGAAGGTTCATCGAGGCTTCCTCGGACTCGCGCTCGGGCCAGATCGCCTCCGCCAAGATCGTGCGGTCGACGGGCCGCTCCGCGCGGAGGGCCAGCAGCACGAGCAATAGGATCGCCCGCCGGTGGCGAAGCGACGCGGCCTTTCCGTCGACAGAGACGGCGGGCGTACCAAGAAAGCGGAGTTCGAGAGCCATAGGACGTGTCGCCCGCCAACCTAAGAGGATACGCGGTGAGCGACGGAGATTCTGAGATTCTTAACGAGTTCCAAATGAACGACTCACGATGGACTCACGAAAGGCTTTCAGAATACATTCCTTTCTGGACGTGGAGAAAATCATCGCCTGTCCTTATCGCGGTGAGGCTCGTCCTGCGAGAGGCTCCTTATTTTCGCCTTGCATCGAGGTCTTGAAAGGCTCTCAACAGGACAAGCCCCTCTGCCGTATCGTTTTGCCCCCTGGGACTTCTTACGGTCGGAACAGAGCGGGAACTCGAAGAAACCGTAGGACGTCACCCCTTCCTCGTCACTCCGGTGAGAGAAGGTCCGCCAAAGGGAACGGGGGAGAGAGTCGGGGTTCGTGGCCGGATCTCCACAATCGCCCATCGACAATCATCCCGCTCTCTATCCCCCGTCCCCTTCCGTCTTCCGGCACAAGGATCCGCGAAAGGAAGGGGTGACGCTTGTCAGGGTTCGTCGTACACGCGTCGTCACGGAACCGTGACGACGAGATCGTAGACGGAATTTCCGGATTTCGTTTTCGCTTTGCCGCCTTCGTTATTGCCAGCGGGACCGACGCTCCAAAGCGTCCAACCTTTGATGTCGCGGCGGACCTTGATTGGCCCGTCGCCGAAAGGATCGGAAGGCAGGGGCGCTTTCCGGCCGCTTTCGAGATCGAGCGCGGCGCGCGTCAGCCGACGCTGGGCTTCCATGCGGGCGGCGAGATCGGCCACCCCGGTGAGGGGAGGGGCGGATAACGCCACAAGGGCGCCGCTCGGCCCCGGCGGAAGCGGGACGTTCGCCGCCGCCTGGAGACCGCGCCAGTCGAGCGGATCCGCGGGGAGCGCGGCGTAGACCTTTCGCCAGTACTCGATCGTGCGGGCCTCGAAGGCGTCCCGCACGAACTTCAGCTTGATGAAACGCAAGGCGAAAGGCAAAGGCCTCTCGCCCTCGCCAGTCGTCGATATCATGCTGACCTCCCGTAGGTTCATGGTCGCGAGATCGGTGGCGAATCGTCGCCCCATCGCCGACTCGGCGGCAAGGAAGCGATGAGCGTCGGGCAGCGGTCCCAAGGCACCGAGCGCGGGCCGTGCGGCCTCCGCCCACGCGCCACCCTTCCGCGCGACCGCGCGAATGCCCCGTTCGACGACCGCCTCGACGGCCGCGCCGACGAGAGGGGAGATCATGATCGGCTCGGACCCGGCGTGCGTCGCGATCCGCGCGGCGGCGCGCAGGTCGCGTCCGGCGGCGGCCGGTTCCGTCGCCAACGCGGCCCGTAGAACGAGCGCCCGCGTCGCGGCGCGTTCGTCAGAAAACTCCGGCAGCAAGAGTCGGGAACCCTCTTCCCATGGACGGTCGAAACGGCAGAACTTGTGCTCGGAGCCTTCGACCACGAAGACCAGCGCCCGGGAATCCGCCGCCAGGGTCTCCTTGGCCTCCGCGAGATCCTCGGGCTTCGCCTTGCCGTCGAGGATGGCCTCGAGGGCCCGGTCGGAGAGGCCCTTCGCCCCGTTGGCCGCGTGGAACTCGGCGAAGCCTCGAACATAGTAGGGAGCCGCGTTGTCCGCCTCGGGCACGGGCGGGGCAAGGCGGCGGAGGTCCGACCAGTCGATCGGCACCCCTTCCCGTCGCGCCGCCGCCTGTTGCCGCTCGAGGTCGGCCGACGAAAGGCCGAGGTCGCTCGAACGCCACATGGCCGCGCAGGCCGCAAGGGCAGTGGCGATCCCCACGAGGGACCAGATGGCGGTTGGGCGACGGCGCATGGCGTTTAGGCCTTTGGTCACGGGTGGAACGTTCGGCGGAGGGCCGAAAGACCTACCGCGTATTTATAGGATTCACGCCGGCACGAACCATCCGGCGGCTACCGAATCTGGGGTTAGTTACGCCACTGTCCTAAAGATCGGGTCGTCGAAATCGTCGCTCATTTCGATAAGCCCCTTTGCGCTCCCAAATTAAGGTCGGCCTCGCTTCGGTTCGGACAGAGCGGGTTCTCCCCAAAGCTCGACCACCGTGCCCTCAGGGACGTCGACCGGGGTTTCCGGAACGAAGGCCCGGCCATCGAAGCGCGCGCGAAGGTGGATCGGGGCTTCGGCCGGAGTCATGGCCTATTCTACGCCCCTAACACTTGCGCCGCGGTCTTGAAGTGCATCTTCGCCACCGTGGGCAGGATCTCCTTACCTTGGGTCGCGACGAGCCGCTTGCCCGGCCCGATCACGTTCGTGGCCCCCTTGGGCAGTTCCATGCCGACGGCGACGCCGAGCGCCTTCAGGCGGCGCAGGAACTCCGCCCGGGCGAGGATCGAGGCGGCGGCGACCGCGAGGTCGGCCTCCGCCCGCACCCGCGACTCGAACTTGACCGCCTTGCCAAGATCGAACAGCGCCTTCTTCACCACCGCGCCCCCGGCGGCGAACTGGTCCGAAATCACGAGGTCGGCAGGCTGCACCTCCAGCACGTTCTCGATCGCCCGCGCGTGGCCCCAGGCGAGCAGATGGTTAAGGTTCTTGAACTTCGCGTAGAGCTCGTTGTACTTTTCCGGCCCCATCGAGATCACAGAATGGGGGCAGACCCGGGCGATCGTGTCGCTTAGCCGCAGGGCCTGCGCGTCCGTCAGTTTTTTCGAGTCTTTGACGCCTTCCAACTCGGCGTAGTGCTCCGGCCCGACGTAGCACGCGGCCACCACGAGCGGACCGAAAAAGTCGCCCTTGCCTGATTCGTCGACGCCGATACGGCCTTCCATGGAGAGGGGAAGGTACCCGAGGGAGCGCCGAACGCTGCAAAAGGTGGGTTACCATCGCCCGACGCGGCTCTGAAGCGGTCGCCGGCGGTTCCCTCATCCCCAGCCCGCGAGCACGCGGGCGGCGACGGCGATCTTCTCGACCTTCGAGGTGCGGGCGCGGCCACCGAACACGTCGTAGCCGCGCTCCTCGATGCGGTCGAGGATCCGGGAATAGAGCACCCGGGCGAGCCGTACCGCCTTGCGGGCCTCCGGCGGCAACATCGGAATCCCGCCGTCTGCCTGAGCGTAGAGGGCTCTCGCCCTCGCCACCTGGAACTCGGCGAGCTTCCGAAACCGATCGGACATCCCGCCCGCCAGGATCTCGTCCTCGCCCACCCCGAACGCGGCGAGTTCGTCCTGAGGCAGGTAGATGCGGCCCCGGGCGGCGTCTTCGCGCACGTCGCGAAGAAAGTTCGTGAGTTGCATCGCGTTGCCTAATGCGCGTGCGGCGGCGCGCATCGTGGGATCGTCGCCCGCGCCCAGCACGTCGCACATCATCATTCCCACCGCCGCCGCGCTGCCGCGCATGTACTCTTCGAGGTGGGCGTAGGTGGGATACCGGGCGACATCGAGGTCCATCGCCATCGCGTCGAGAAAGCAGAGCGGCTCGTCGACGGCCATGCCGCACTCGCGGGCCACGTCGCCAAAGGCGCGCAGGGCCGGGTGCGTTGCCCGCCCCCCGTCGAGCGCGCACACGAGATCCTCGCGGTACTCGCGGAGGCGGGGAGCAGGATCCTCGTCGGGATTGTCGACCCACTCGTCGGGCACCCTCACGAAGCCGTACAGCGCGTGGACGCGGCGGCGAGCGGCGGCGGGAAAGCGCGACGTGGCGAAGTAGTAGGTCGTGCCGTACTGACGGTGCAGTCGCCGACACAATTCGTGATCCGCTTCGCTCGCGTGGCCGCCGACCCCCATTGGGCCATTGTACGAGGTTACGACGCTTTTAGTGTCTATTTGAGGAGAAGGGAACGAGGGAAAAAGGGTACGCGTCGAAGGCGCCGCGGTCTTCACCGCCTTCACACGGCCATCTCGCGGATCCGGCAGCCGACGCCCTGCTCCACCTGCACCGTCGCGTGCTCGATTCCGAAGCGGTCGTGAAGCTCGTCGGAGAGCGCATGAAGCCGGGCGTCGCCCATGCCGCCCGGACATACGACGTGCGCGGTGAGGGCGGTCTCCGTGGTGCTCATCGCCCAGACGTGGAGGTCGTGAACCTCCGCGACCTCGGGCAGCTCCTCGAAGTAGGCGCGGACCGCCAGCGGGTCGATCCCTTCCGGCACCGCGTCCATGGCGAGGCCCAGCGACTCTCGCAGCAGGCCCCAGGTGCCCCAGGCGACGAGCCCCGCCACGAGAAGGCTCACCAGCGGGTCGATCCAGAGCGCGCCGGTAAAACGGATCGCGAGCCCTGCGAACACCACGCCGAGCGAGACCAAAGCGTCGACCGCCATGTGCGAGAACGCCGCCCGGACGTTGAGGTCGCCTTTGCGGCCCGAGGCGAAAAGCCACGCGGTGAAGCCGTTGACGAGGATGCCCGCCGCCGCCACCGCCATGACCACCGCGCCGCCCACGGGCTCCGGGCGCATCAGCCGCCCCACCGCCTCCCAGGCCACCGCGCCGATCGCGATGAGGAGCAGCACCGCGTTCCCTAGGGCCGCGAGAACCGAGGTTCGGCGCAGGCCGTAGG
>CAXUKB010000040.1:7099-19479 GCA_964251345.1 uncultured Fimbriimonas sp.
GAAGGTGCCGCAGGGCGAGCCCAGGTCCTCAATCGTGTAGCCCCCATCGGCCTGCCGCTGCACATGGGCGTGCCTGTCCTTCACCTGCACAACAGGCACCACGCATCTTCCAGAGCCAATGACACTGTCTGTCTGCAAGCTGCTTTGATCACAACAGCCACAGAAGAGACTTCCCCTTTCAGCGCGGCATGCAGGGCAGAGCCCATGCCTGCTCGCCATCTGCAGGTCATGGTTGGCATACAAGGGGGAAGGTTGCGCACCTGGTTGGACTCTAGGCGGATGTCTGCTTGGGCGCAGCTGCCCACAATGAGGCCCTTGCTGCAGATCTCCTTGGCCTGCTCAGGGTAGGCGATGCGCAGGCCGTAGGTGTGGCGAGGCGTGGGCGGACGCTTGGCCAGCACCACGGCGAGCCAGCCCAAGCCGAGGCCGAGGACGTCGGAGAGGTTGTGCCCTGCGTCCGCGACGAGCGCAAGGGAGTGCGCCCCGAGACCGAAGACCGCCTCCGCGGCGACGTACGCCACGTTCAGAGCGATGCCGATCGCGAACGCCCGGCCATAGTCGACCGGTCCGTGATCGTGTCCATGCGAGTGCCCGTGCGCGCACATACCCTTATCTTGACGACTGAAACGGTCTCCGCGCGCTTCGGAAAGGGGGTAAGGGTAGCCGAGGGAAGAGGGAATTAAAAATCCTTTTCCTTTTTCCCTCTTCCCTTCAACCCTCTCACATCCCATCGTTCGTTCACGTCGAGGGTGCCCTTCTGAAGGGTTTCGAATCGCTCCGGGGAGAACCGGATCTCGGCCGCTAGGGCATCGAGTCCGTCCGCGACCGCCAAGCGGGTCCGCGCGGCCAGGCCATCCCCGGCCGGCACCTCCGGCCCAAAGCGAAGCCACGCCTCGGGCCGCTCGTGCATCGCCAGTTCGTAGCGGACGGCGACGGGCACGATCCGAACCCCCGGCACGCTCCGCGCCACCGTCTCCAGCGCCTTGCCAAACGGCATCAGTGCGGGCGGACGGTGCAGGACGCCTTCGGCGAAGAGGAGAAGCGAGCGTCGTTCCTCGCGCATGAGCCGGATGGTGCGCCGGATGGTCGCCGCCCGGGCGGCAGGGTCGTCGGCGGGGAAGCGCATTCCGCCCACCTTGGCGAAGAGGGGAAAGGCGTCGAACTCCGCGATCCAGTCGACCACCCGCAGCCCCATCCGGGTCGCGGCGAGGTACATGAGGTAGCCGTCGTGCCAGCCGTGGTGATTCGCGACGAGGATCGCGGGCGCTTCGGGGAGGGACGGGGCGTTCCATCGCACGGTGTGGAACGTCTTCCGGACCGAGCGCCGGATCATGCGGTCGACCGCGAGGCCGAGGATCCCCTCCTGCTGTCGATCCGGCACGCCCCTATTGTGGCGCGTCACCGAAGGGGGACTGGAGAACGAGGTCGGATAGATCGTGGGACGTCACCCCTTCCTTTCATTCCGATGAGGAGGAAGGGGCCGGGGGATAGAGAGTCCGGTAAAGGGGAGCGGGGAGTTCTCGCATGAGGGTTCCGCTCCGCTCTCAAAACTCTCGACTAGATTTCCTCTCTGTCTCCCATCCTATTTCTGTCCTAGGCCGGTGGGAGTCCTCGACCGGATCAGAAGAGGCTTTCTCGCTCTAAATCGAGCAGGAACGCCTTGTTCGGCAACCCCCCGCCGTAGCCCGTGAGCTTGCCGTTCGTGCCGACCACCCGGTGACAGGGGACGACGATCGAGATCGGATTCCGCCCGTTCGCGAGACCCACCGCGCGGAAGGCTTTGGGTTCTCGGATGCGCCGCGCAATGTCGCCGTACGAGACCGTCTCCCCGTAAGGGATCTCCCGGAGGAACGCCCACACGATGCGTTGAAAGGTCGTTCCCTTGAGGGCGAGGGGCAGATCGAACTCCCGGCGCGTGCCCGCGAAGTATTCGGCGAGTTGGCGACGAGTCTCGGGGAAAGGCGGAGCGTGCGGCGACTCGGACGAGCCCACGGGCACCGTCCGATCGTTCATGTACAGCCCGGTCAGGGATTGACCGTCGCTCAGCAGAAGCAACGGTCCGATCGGGCTTTCGACGAAGGTATGGACGCTCGCCATCGGTCCTAGTGTGCCGCGTTTGGGCGTAGACTAGCGGTGGGATGTTCGGCCCCCGTTCCCCGCGCTACCCGATGCTTAGGGCATACCTGACGGCACGCCCGCGACCACTGCCCATTCCGGTCGGTTCCCCCCGGACGCAAGCCCTGGCCTTGTCGACCGCGACGGCGGTAAGCGGCCTCGCGGTTCTCGGATCGGGATTCCACCCTTTTGCGGCAACGGGCCTACTGGCCGTGGGCGGAGCCCTCGCCTTTGTCGGCCTTCGCACCAAACGCCCCGCACCCCCCACTCCCGAGCAGCGGCTCGCCGCCGAGGCGGACGCCATCGTTCGAAAAATCGGTCAGCAGATCGAGTGGAACCGGCTTCATCGCGCCTTTCATCCGGCGGTCGGCGCCATTCTTGAGGAGTGTGCCGGCTATCATGCCCGTGTCCTCGCCGCGCTCGAGGAAGGGGATTGGGCGCACCGCGAGGAGCTGCGGGAAGGCGCCCTGACCGCGGCGAGGATCGCGATGGACGAGGCGATCGTGCTTGCGGGCAAGACCCTTCCTTACGTACCCGAGGCACGACCCTTGGAGCAGCTTAGCGACACCCTGGAGGACATCGGATTCGGCCCTCTCTCTCGCGCATCTCACACCCGCGAACCGGTGCCTCCTGCCTTCCGACCCGCCCGAGAGCTTGCCGAGCGGTTGCGCGAACTCGCGATGCGGTGCGAGACGGCGGCGCAGCAGCGACGTCACGAGTCGCCCGAACCCGTCAGTGCCGCTTTTCGTCACCTGGACGCGACCATCGGCGAGATGCGCCGGATCGAAGAGGCCGAGGGCGAGCTGAGGCAGGGCGCTTAGGATGATGCTTGCCGCGCTGCTCTTCAGGGCTTCGACGCTCCCCGACTGGGCGATCGGACCCTTCGTCCGCCCCGCGGACGCCCAGGCCATCGTCTCGCCCCGATCCGACGCGACGTTTCCCGACCCCATGAGCCGCGGTCCCGTCGCGTGGGAGGCGGCGGACACCTTCAACCCCGGCGCCACCGTTTATCGGGGCCGAGTCGCCCTGCTCTATCGCGCCGAGGATCGTTCCGGCGAAGGGATCGGGAGCCGGACGTCTCGCCTCGGCCTCGCGGAGAGCCGCGACGGACTTCGCTTCACGTTCCGCAAGGCCCCCGTTCTCTTCCCTGCCGAAGACGGCCAGAAGGACGCGGAGTGGACCGGAGGCTGCGAGGACCCGCGGGTGGTCGTGCGCGAAGACGGGACCTACGAGGTTTTCTACACCCAGTGGAACCGCCATCGCGCCCAACTCGCGGTCGCGACTTCGCCCGACCTCGTCCACTGGACGAAGTTCGGCTCGGTCTTCCGCAACTCCGCTTTCCACCCGGACTTCTTTAAATCGGCGGCTCCGATCACCGCGGTCGTCGGCGGACGCCAGGTGCTTGCGCGGATCGGCGGCCGGTACTGGATGTACTGGGGCGAAGACGGTGTGCGCGCCGCGACCTCGGACGACGGCGTCGACTGGCGGCCGGTGACGAACGAGGACGGGACACCGAAGATCCTTCTCGCGCCCCGCCGAGGACGCTTCGACAGTCTTCTCACCGAGTGCGGCCCTCCCGCCGTGCTCACCGCGAAGGGCATCGTTCTGATGTACAACGGCAAAAACGCCTCCGGGGAAGCGGGCGATCCGCGCTACCCAACCGGCGCGTACTGCGCGGGGCAGGTTCTCTTCGCCGCCGACGATCCGACGCGGCTTCTCTCGCGCCTCGACGAACCGTTCTTCCGGCCCGAAGCCGCCTTCGAGCGGAGCGGCCAGTATGTCCAGGGCACCGTGTTTACCGAGGGCCTGACCTGGTTTCGCGGCAAGTGGTTCCTCTACTACGGGGGCGCCGACTCTCGGGTGGGCGTCGCCGTGTTCGACCCGAAACGCTCGACTGCAGTACAGTAGGGCCATGACCCTTCCCGAGCTGTGCCACGCGATGCCCAAAGTGGAGCTTCACGTTCACCTCGAGGGCTCCATTCGGCCCGAGACCGTCCTGAAGCTCGCCCAACGCAACGGCGTGGAGCTTCCCGCCAACACGGTGGAGGGCCTTCGCGAGTGGTACGCCTTCCGCGACTTCGCCCACTTCGTCGAGGTCTACGTCGCCGTCACCCGGTGCATCAAAACGCCCGACGACCTGGAGACGATCATGCGCGAATTCCTGGAGGGGCAGAAGGCGCAGAACATCCTGCACTCGGAGGTGACCTTTACCGCGATGACGGTCGAGAAGCACTGCGGCATCGCCTGGGCCGCCCAGCACGAGGCGCTCCTTCGCGCGATCCACTGGGGCGAGGAGACCCTCGGCATCACCTGTGGCCTCGTGCTCGACGTCGTGCGCGGCGAGCCCGTCGAGCGGGCGCAGGAAGTCGTGGAATGGGCCTGCGCGGCGGAAGGCGTGATCGCGCTGGGCCTCGCGGGCGAGGAGCGGCGGGGCACGCTGCCCTACGCCCCCTGCATCGAGCTCGCTCGCGAGCGGAGCCTCCCGTGGGTTCCCCACGCGGGCGAGACGACGGGCCCCGAGACGATCCGCGAGTGCCTCCAGATCGGCGACGTCCAGCGCATCGGCCACGGCGTGCGGGCGATCGAGGATCCGTCCCTCATCGCCGATCTGCGCGAGAAGGGCATCCCGCTCGAGGTCTGCCCCACCAGCAACGTCGCGCTGGGCATCTACCCGTCGCTCGCCGAGCACCCGCTCCCCAAGCTGCTCGACGAGGGCCTCCTGGTCACGATCAACAGCGACGACCCGCCGATGTTCGGCACCACTCTCTCCGACGAGTTCGCCCGCTGCGCGGAGGCGTTCGATCTCGACGCGGACATCCTCTACAGCCTCACCCTCAACGCCGTCAACGCGGCGATCGTGTCCGACGACCGCCGCGCCGCGCTCCGCACCGCGGTTCGTGAGGGATTCGACGCGCTGGGCGACGACGAAGAAGAGTGACCGGGCTTTTCGTTCCGCTGTACTACGCCTTCCGGCGGCTCGCCCTGCGTGCGCCGGAGGGTTCCCGTACCCCTCCGGTTCCCATTCTGCCTCCGCCCGGCCTTGAGCCGCCTCCCGAGCTCGCCGAAGCCGAGAATGGCTACCGGCGACTTGCGCGGGCGGTCGAGGGCTGGCCCGAGGAGGGTCCCTTCCCGCCGGACCTCGTCCACTGGCGAGAGTCTTTGCCTGGAGAACGGAAGGCGGCCGAGTCGGCGCTCGCCCCGTTGCGCCCCTATCTGGGGGGAGTCGACGCCGCGCTCGATTTTCCCCTTTGGCAGACGCCGATCGCCAAGGACGGCGGCTTCCCCGAACTCAGCCGGATGAGACGCCTCGCCCAGGCGCTTCTCCTGAGGGGCGCTCTCGACGATCGACGGGAGGATCGGGACCGGGCCGTCGAGCTCGCACGCCGGTTGCGGCGAAGCCAAGGTCCCTCTATCCATTTTCTCGTCGGACTGGCCGTCGAGCGGCAAGCGGAGGGTTCGTTCGAAGCGCTCGACGAAGACCGGATGGCGGCCGCTCACTGGGAGCTCGCCCGCTTCGTCATTCCCCGAGCCCATCTCAGCGGCCCCTGGGAGCCCCCCGAGAGCGTGCTGCCCGTCGACTGGGCCGATGCGCGCCGCGCCACCGCGTGGGTCGTGTCGGGCCACCCCCGCCCCTACGATCCGGCGGCGACGGTCGCCGCCCTCGTCGCCGAGCGCGACCTTCTCGGAACCGGGGAAGCCTCCGAACTCCAGGCGAAGTCCGACGCCTTTGGCGCGGGGTGGCCTTCCGGGATGGTCGCACCCGATATGTTCGGTCCCGGGCGCGCCTCCTTGGCGGAACTTCGGAAGGCTCGGATCGCCCTCCAAGAGGTGGAGAATCCTTACGGACGCCTCTCGATCTGCCGCACTTTCCGCGCCGCCGCGAGCCTAGCGGCAGCCTCCCAGAAGGCACGCCAACGCTAGGAGAGAGGGCGTCCCAATTAGCGCCAAGCCATCGGCAAATCGCCCGAACCACTCACCCAAGGCCAATTGGGCAGACTTGCCGGGTTGTCCCATACGTACCGACATATTCGCCTAAACGAGTGCGGTCCACGGATCAGGTGATCGAAACCTTCCTCTTGCCAGAACTCGCCGCGACGGCTTAAAGCCGCATTGATCCTCTTTGCACTGAACGATTTCCATGAGCCCATCATTTTCGTTGGCAGCCAATCACCTCGAATGGTCAGCACAACGTGGGCGTGGTTGGACATCACGCACCAGGCATGGATATCGTAGCGTTCTCCGTCGAAGAAGCGGATTGCGTCGGCGGTGATCTTCGCCACGCGTGGATCTCGGAGGAGGCACTCCCCATGCCCTTTGTCCAAGTACTTCTCGGCGCGGCGATAACGCTCGGCAGACACCGCGCGAACTTCATTCGCGAAGGCGTACGTCCCATTTCCGCTTACAACCGGCGAAGGTCGGATTCGAATTCTTCTCGAAATTGGAGTGAGGCTCCCAAGGAAATAGCATCGTGCGTCCGGAAGGTAAGGAAGTACGTTCCGTCAGGGCGAGACCAGTGAGGAAGCGACCGGCCTCGGCGTCGGGCAATGTCATCCATGGCTCTGGAGTTTAGAAGGACCGAGACCGGGACGGTCTCGCCACCCGGATCACGACTCGGTCGGCGGGCGGCGGCGGGCGGCGAGGGCGCGCTGGAGCTTCTTCTGACCGGCGCCCTCCGCCACCTGCGTGCTCACTTCCGCGAGCGCGGCCTCGGCGGCCAGGCCGTCGAACACCGCCCGCGCCACCGCAGGGTTGCGGGTCCAAATCCCCTCGGGACCGACGAGGCACTGCGCCCCGTCGACCGCCACCGTCAGCCCCTCGCCGTCCATCTCCGCGACGTCGACGCCGCGTCCGTCGGCGTCGGAGAGTTCGCTTCGGAGCGCCGTGCGCAACGCCGCGGCGCCCCGCACGAGCGCGAAGCCTTCGGATTCCGTGAGCATCTGCCGTGCCCGCGCCAGCGCCTGCTCTTCGCTCCCGATGGTGTAGGTCCGGCCGTCTTCCTCGCTCCGCGCCGCCCGCTTGAGGGCCGATTGTGCCCGTTTGCGCTCGCCCTCGTGGTGCCGCGCGAGCGCATCGAGCACCCGGTCGGGCTCGATGGCACGCACGATGCGGGTCGGACCGTCCTCGACGAGCACGGCCCCTTTGCGCTCGAGGCTCTCGATGGCTTTGTAGGTGTTGGCGACCGGCTTGCCCGTTTCCTGCGCGATCCGGTAGCCCGTCGCGGAGCCGGAGGCGACGAGGTAGGCGTAGACGCGCGCCTCGAGTTCCGTGAACCCGAGGGCGACCAGGGGCGCGATACCGTCGCTAGAAGCCATGGCGCTCATTGTAGCCCGGACTACGCGCGCCTCTTCTCGCCGCTACAATAGACGCGTGGTCCGGCGCGCGACGTGGCGGCAAACGCCGAAGGGCTCCGGCGACGCCGTGGAGTTCGTTCGGTACGTCTCCCGCGAGGCGTTGCGCACCCCTTGGACCGCGCTCCCCTTTGGGATTCTCGTCTTCTTCGGACCGCCCGTCGCGCTCGCCCTTGTGGCGCTCCTCCAGTTCGGTTGTCTTGCGGGCCCGCTCGCGGGACTGGCGGGTCTCGTGCTCTGGCCTAAGCTCATCGAGCCTGTGGTCAAAGGGGCGACGCGTCGGCCGTTGGGCGCTCTCGCCGGACTCCTGCCGCTCCCGATTCCGCCTGGTACCTTCCCCGTCGTCGTGACCGTCCGCTACGGAAACTCCGTGACCGGGCTCGACGAGGCTTCCGCCGCGTTCGTCGACGGATGGCTTCACGTGGAGGGGCGGCGGACGAGCTTCGGCCTGCGAGCGACCGACGGAAGGGCGACGTTTCGAAAGGGGACGCTGACAATCGCCCTTCCCGAGTTCCAGAGCGTTACCCTCGATTTCGTCGCCGACCGCGGTCTCGACGTCCACTCGGCGGGGTTCGCCTACGCGGCGTCGCACTGGGTTTCGGCACGCGAACGCCCGGAAGGCGAGCCGATCCTGCCGCCCTTGGACACCCTGCCCCTCGTCTACCGAGGCTGGAGCGCCCTCGGCATCGGCGGCTTCCTCGTTGCGGCGATGGTCGAAGGCTTTCGGCACTGGATCGGCTTCGGTTCGTTTGGAATCGTGGCGACGATCTTGATGTTTCTCGGCGGACTCGCCTTCTGCCGTATGCTTTTCATGACCCGAGGGCAAGAGGACGCCGATCGACGCATGAAGGCTCTGATCGACCCGCAGTCCCCAAGTTTGGAACGGTGGCGACCTTGATTTCTGAAATGAAAAAAAGGGCGAAGTGGCGGCAACCCATTGGCGAATCAATTCGCTTCGCCGGACTCCTTCGCATGTGCGCGCTTGGCGCCTTAAGCCTGCCTTCGGTGTACGGTAGTGTGGCGTGCATATTCGTGATGTCCATCATGGCTTGCGTGATGTGGATCGTCGCCAAGCTCTTCCTGAGCTTTGGGTTGTTCGTTGGCTTCTTTTCGTTCGTCGTCCTCCTGGTGGCTGTCTCGCTGTTCCTGCCCAACTTCGACAAGCTCTTTCCAAATCAATCGAACAAGCGGCTTCGTCACCCGTACCGCTCCCCCTGACGGATCACACCACCCGGTCTACGTGGCGATTCGATTTCGAGGTGTCGTCACCGGATTCGACCGCGCCGCCGCGACGTTTCTCGACGGTTGGCTCCATCTCGAAGGCTGCCGGACGAGCTTCACGCTGCGGGCGAGCGATGCGAAGGTCGACTGGCTTCGCAACGGCACCTTACGAGTCGGTTTCGCCGACGGTCAAAGCGTCTCGATATGGGTTTTTGAGGGTGCATCGGACTTCGGAGCTCGACCCGTTTCGTTTCACCACGATGCAAAGCTCTGGAGATGCGACCGCGAGTATCCCGAAGGCGAGTCGGTGTTGCCCCCGTTGAGCGCCTATCCCACGATTTGAGCGGGGCGGATGGCTTTGGCCCTCCTGGGAGCAGGGCTACCCTTTGTCTTCGCGGGGTTTCTGATCTTCGTCCTTCTCCATCGGATGGTGGGTCCGACGATTCTAACGGCGGTGTTCGTTGCGTCGACGTCGAACGCTTACTCGTTCGCCACGGCCCGCCGCCTCGACGAAGCCGACCGTCGGGCGAGGGACACGAGCCGCCCTTCTTTGAGTCGGAGCACAAATGCTTTACCGTAAGCGTTTGTTTCGCCGCCGTCTCATCGTGGCGGAACCGCGCTCTGCCGTGCGATCGTTGCGCTGGGATCGCTCCGAACCTTAGAGGGGGTGGAGAAAGGGCATTCCGGCACGGTAGCGGCAGGGCTTGCCCTGCGAAAGGATGCCGCCTTCCACTTGCGGGCGGCGCGTCGCAAGGCCCCCGCAGGGCAAGCCCATTCCATTTCTCCATAAGCTTGGCCACGCGCTGGCGCTCGTCGTGCGTAGGGAGGGCATGAGACGAGCGGCGTGGCGGCCTTCTCCCCACGAACCGCGCAACGGGCCGGCGCGCGTGTTGCGGGGGACCTGGGACTCGCTGACCCTGGACGATCTCCCCGCTTGGATCCGGGTTCCGCGGGACACGGTTTTCGTTTCGGCGCTCGTCGTCCTCTTCGTTCTCTCGCCCGTTCTGCTGGTAATGTGGGCGGACGCGCGATTCGGTCTTTTCGTGTCCCTCCCCATTGCGGCGGCGGTCATCGTTCTCGTGCCGTTGCGAATCTTGCGCGCCTGTCGGCGATCTCGTTCCGGGGTTCTCGATCGACTTCTACCCTTGCCGCTCCCCGAGGGTACGTTCCCGGTCGACGTGGCGGTTCGCCACCGCGGGCTTCGGACCGGCACCGATGAGGCGGTGGCCTCGTTCGTCGACGGCTGGCTTCACGTCGAAGGGCTGCGGACAAGCTTCAGTCTTCGTCCGGGCGACGGATTGACCGAGTGGCGGAAGGAACGGCTCCGCATCGCGTTCCCCGACGGCGGCAGCGTGACACTGGGCGTGCAGGGCGTGATTCTCTGGATCGCACGCGGCCGGAAGCCCGAGCCGCAAGGGGGTGGTTTCGCCGATTGCGCCGAAGCCTGGATCGGCGTCTCCCGTCCCTCTGGCGAATCGCTCGTGCCCCCCAAGGGGGTTCACCCCGACGTTCGCGCGTGCTGGACGTTCGCGACGATCCTCGACGGGCTCCTTTTCGGTCTGGCCCTGCGGCTCGCGGCCCGCGGCGACGAGGTTTTCTCGTTTCTTGCCGCCCCCTCCTTCTTACTGGGCATCGGCCTCCTTCTCCTTCTCGCATCCGCTTCACAAAAGTTTGGAGAAGCGGAAGGAAAGAAGACGAAACGATCGGCACGCGAGCGATCGCCGGCCATCGTCCGCGATCCGCGGCGTCCGTAGGCCAAAATAAGCGGTGACCGCGCGGACACCGATGCTCCAGCAGTACTTCGCGGCCAAGGCCGAGCACCCCGGGGTGCTGATGGCGATCCGCGTCGGCGACTTCTACGAATTTTATGGTCCCGACGCGGAGACCGCCGCGACCGACCTCGAGATCACCCTCACCGGGCGCGAAGACGGCGAAAACGGGCGCATTCCCATGGCGGGCGTACCCCACCACGCCTTGGAGCGCTACCTCGTCCGACTCGTCGGCAAGGGCCACCGGGTCGCCCTCATGGAGCAGCTCGAAGACCCTAAGCTGGCGAAGGGGCTCGTCAAGCGAGGCGTCACGCGGGTGCTCACCCCCGGCACCCTCGTCGAGGAGTCGATGCTCAACGCGGGCGAGAACTGCTTTCTCGCCGCCGTCTGCGTGATGGACGGTCGGGCGGGGCTCGCGACGCTCGACCCGAGCACGGGCGAGTTCGCCGTCACCGAGGTGTGCGGCGAGGGCGCGATCGACGCGATGCTTCAGGAGCTCGCCCGGGTGCGGCCGCGCGAGCTTCTCGTCGGCCCGACGTCGGTGGAGCTGGGCGAGATGGCGCGCGTGTCCCTGGGCACCGCCACAAGCGAGGTCGTGCCGCCCGGAGCCGACCGCGCCGCGCGTCGGCTTATGCAGCAGCTCGGGGTCGCGAATCTCGCGGGGTTCGGCTGCGAGGACAAGACCACCGCCGTGGTCGCCGCCGCCATGGCGCTCGCCTACGCGGAGAAGAATCGGTTGCCCCTGGAGCACGTCGAAACCCTGTCGACCTACTCCGTCGACGGCTTTATGCGGCTCGACCCCGCCACCCGACGTGCGCTGGAACTCACCGGCTCGATGGGCGACGGCGGTCGGCGCCATACCCTTCTCGGCGTGCTCGACGAGACGATGACGCCCATGGGCGCGCGCCTCCTGCGCCGCTGGATCGAGCAGCCGCTGCTGGACGCGAAGACGATCGTCGCGCGCCACGACGCCGTCGGGCGTTTGCAGGGCGCGGCCCTCCTCCGGGGCGACCTTCGGGACGGCCTGAAGCGGCTGGCCGACCTCGAGCGGCTCGTCAGCCGTTGCGCCGCCGGCCTCGCCACTCCCCGCGACCTCGGCGCCCTTCGCTCGTCGCTCGGCGCGCTTCCCACTCTCGCGGAGCCTCTTCGCCGCCTCGCGGAAGGACGGATCCAGGAGCTTCGCGAGGCGATGAGCGACCACGCCGACCTCGGACGCTTGCTCCAAAAGGCCGTCGTCCCCGAGCCGCCCGCCAACGTCCGGGACGGCGGCATCGTCGCCGAGGGGTACGACCCCGAGCTCGATGCGCTGCGCGACCTCGCGAAGAACGGCAAAGCGTACATCGCGGGCCTGGAACGGGAGGAGCGGGAGAAGACCGGGATCGCAAGCCTCAAGGTCGGCTTCAACTCGGTGTTCGGCTACTACCTGGAGGTGGGCAAGGCCCACGGCGCGAAAGTGCCGGACGGCTACGTGCGCAAGCAGACTACCGCCAACGCCGAGCGGTACATCACCGCCGAACTCAAGGAGCACGAGTCGCGCGTCCTCGGTGCCGAGGAGAAGGCGACGGCTTTGGAGGCCGACCTATTCGCCCGTCTGCGGACCCGTGTCGCCGAACATCGCCGCGCATTGCTCCAGACGGCGCGAGCCCTCGCCGAACTCGACGCCCTGGCGTCGCTCGCCGAGGTAGCGGCCCGGCGCGGCTACGTCCGCCCGGAGATCGTCGCGGACGACGTGCTGGAGATCGAGTCGGGCCGCCACCCCGTCGTCGAGGCCTCCTCGCCCCAGGGCTTCGTGCCGAACGACGTCCATCTCACTCCCCTTCTTTCTCTTGCGGGAGAGGGGGGCAGGGAGGAAGGAGCCCGGACGGTGATCCTCACCGGGCCGAACATGGCGGGGAAGTCGACCTACCTGCGACAGGCCGCGCTCACC
>CAXUKB010000041.1:0-19451 GCA_964251345.1 uncultured Fimbriimonas sp.
GAGGTCCCCCTCCCCCACCCCCGCCGCGCCCTCCGATTGATCAGCGCTCGAGCCTTGCCTGTGCGGGACGCTGAGGGACGGGTGACGGGCTGGCTGGGCAGCAACAACGACATTCACGAGCGCAAGACCTCGGAGGAGACTTTGCAGGCCCGTGTCGACGAGCGGACCGCCGAACTCCAGCAGGCCGTTCAGGAGGCCGAAGGCTTCAACTACTCGATCTCTCACGATCTGCGCACGCCTCTTCGCGCGATGGTATCGACCGCAAGCATCCTTCTCGAAGAACTCGGTCCCGAACTCCAGGACGAGCACCGGATGCTCTTAGGCCGGCAGGCCGACAACGCCAAACGGATGGGACGGCTTATCGATGAGTTGCTTCGTCTCTCGCGTCTGGCGCGCGTTCCCGTCCATCGGGAGTCGCTCGACATCACGGCCAAGGCTCGATCCGTCGTCGACGAAATCCGGCAGTCCGGCGAAGACGGAGGGTGCTCGGTCGAGGTGCAGGAGGGCATGACGGCGACGGGCGACGCGGGACTCGTCCGAACGATCCTTCAAAACCTGATCGGCAACGCCTGCAAGTTCTCGCCCAAAGGGGGGGCCGTACGGGTGGGTCAGAGCGGCGAGACGTTCTGGATAACGGACGAGGGGGTGGGGTTCGACATGAAGTACGCCCCGAAGATCTTCCTGCCTTTCGAACGGCTCGTGCTGGAGACGGAGTTTCCCGGAACCGGAATCGGCCTCGCGAACGTGAAGCGGATCGTGGAACGACACGGCGGACGCGTTTGGGCCGAGAGCGAGCCCGGCGCGGGCGCGACCTTCTCCTTCACCCTCGGCTGAGTGTCTAAAGGATCGCGCCCGTCGCGTAGCGGAGCTTCACGCGAGCGAGGTTGAGGGAATTTCGGGCATCGGTGGCGGCATCGAGCGCGGTGATGAGCTGATCTTGAGCGGTCGTAATGTCTTGGAACAGTCCCAAACCGTTCGCGTACCGCCCCTCGGCGATCCGAACCCCCTCTTGAGCGTTGACGACGGCCGTCTCGGCGGCGACGACGCGCTGCTCCGCCGCGCGAAGGCTGAGGTAAGCGCTTGCGACGTCGGACTGCACCTGGAGAACCGCCGTTCGTAGGTTCGCCTGGGCCGTCGTGAGTTGGCCGTTCGCCGACACGATCGCGCCACGGCGGCGGCCGCCGTCGATGACGGGGAACTGAAGGCCGATGCCGAGAGCGACCGAGTCGCCGATCGGTCCTCCCCCCGGGTTCCCCGCTCCGAATCCGCCGCCGACAGTGCCGACGAGTCTTGGCAAATCGGTTGCTTTGGCGGCGCTCAGGCCGAATCGATAAGCATCGACCGTTTTGAGGGCGGAGCGGACCTCCGGACGCCGATTGACGCCGGTCGAGATGAGCTCACGGGGATCCGAGGCAATGATCGGCGGCTCGTCCTCTTGCGAGGCGTCGAGCGGAGTCAGCGGGTTGAGTCCAATCTGTTGAAGCAAAGTGACCCGATCCTGGTTCTCCTGGTCCCTTGCCGTGAGGAGGGCGACGACGGACTGCGACTTCGAGGCTTCGGCGGTGACCACGTCGATGGGCGTTCCCAAGCCGCTGGAAAACCGGGCGCGAGCGAGATCGAGTTGACGCTGGCGGTTGACCACGTCCGCTTCCGCCACGAGAACCCGTCGGGCGTCGTTCGCCAGATTGTAGAACGCATTTTCGACATTGTCGACCGCCGTCAAGGAGGCTCGGTCGAGATCGGCGCTCGCGGCCTCGGCAAGCGCCCGGTCTTGCCGAACGAGGTTGCGCGTCATGCCGAAGTCGAAAAGAAGCTGGCTAACGCCCACCGAAGTCGAAAACGTATATGCCGGCACCGCACCGGCCGCCGGTGAGCCCACCGGACCGCCGAGGCCTCCGGTAACTCTCGCGTTGTAGTAACCCGCGCCGAGATCCACCTGGGGAAGCAGTGCGGAGCCGGTTTGGATGGCGTTACCCTCCGCCGTTAAAAATTGACCGCGCGCGGCAAGAATCGACGGCTGGAGCCGTAAGGCGATCCGGGCCGCTTCGCGAGCGGTTAGGGGACCGGCAGGCACGTCGTTCGCGCTTGGTTGATCGGGCGTCGTGATGGGAGGCGGCACCTTGGCGTCCACCACTCGAGGCGGTGGCGCGGTGGGGCGTGGCGGGAGTTCACCCGTCGGATTTACCGGCGCCTGAGGGCCTGGCGTAGGACGGCTCAGTGGCACCTGCGGTGGCGGAGCTTGTCCCGTTCCTACGGGACGTTGAGGCAGGGCGCCTTTCTGAGCGAGGCGCGCGAGGGCCGCTCCGAGTGCGAAGGGGATCAACCTCCGCCGCCCCCACCTGAACCCGAACCGCCCCCGCTGCCTCCCGAAGAGCCCTCTGAACCTCTCATTCCGCCCGAGGCGGCGCCTTGCCCTTGAGCATTGCCGGTTGGCGTGCCGCCCCCGCCCCCGCCCCCTTGACCGCTTTGCCCTTTCTCCTGGGGCGATCCGCTAGCGTCGCCGGCCTTCTTCTTCGGCGGCAGCACCTTAACCTTCTGACCATCCTGGAGGTCGTCGGTGGGCGTGGAGATGAGCTGTTCGTTTCCGCGCAAGCCCTCCAACACCTCGATTTCCGTTCCGAAGTCTCGTCCGATCGTGATAGGTTGAATGTGGGCGATCCCGTCGCGCCCAACGACCGCCACCCGAGTTCCATCGGTGCCGTACATGATGGTGTCGGAAGGAACGCGGAGGCTTCGGCGGCTTGCATTCGGCTGAATGATCGTTTGAGCGTACATGCCTGGCAGAAGTCGGTTGTCCCGATTGGGAATGTAAATCTCGATTAATCGGGTGCGGCTCTGCGCGTCGACCGCCCCGGACTGGAGAGCGACTTTTCCTTGGAACTTGACGCCCGGAAACTCTTTCAGCACGACCTGCGCGTCCGCGCCCATCGGAATCGAGGCGGCATCCGTTTGGGGAACGTAAACGAGGAGCTGCACGGTGTCGACCCGCGCGATGCCGAAAAGACCCGTCGTGGGAATGGTGACCGCCTGGGTCGGCGTCGCCGCGGGCGAACCCGACGAACCGGTCGCGGAAGGCGAGGGACCGACCGTCGAGCCTCCGGACGAGGTCGTCGATACGCCGCCGCTGATGAGCGAACCGATATCGACGTTACGCGACGTGATCACGCCGTCGAACGGTGCGACCACCTTTTCGAAATCGCGCAGCACCGCGAACCGCTTCTCGTTCGCCACACTCGCGCCGACGGCGGCCTGGTTCGCGCCCACCAAACCTTGGGCGGCGCGAACGTCTCCCTGCGCCGCCCGAATGTTCGCGTGCGCCGCATCGGCGTCCGACTTGGCAGCCTTCACGAGTGCCTGTTGGGCAAGGACCGATTCCTCCGACGCCTTCTGATCAGCTTCTGCCGAATACACGTTGGCTTCGGCCGAAAGCACCTGTGCCGCGTCGTTCTTGTAGGTCGCGGCGGCCTGATCGTAGTCCTGCTGGGCGACGAAGCCCTGAAGCAAGAGCGTCTCGTAGCGTTTGACCGTGGTGTAGGCGAGTTGGTACTGCGCACGCGCCTGGGTGAGGGCGGCGCGTTGCGCCTGAACCACACGCTGTTTCTGAGCGACCACCGCCTTCGCCTGGTACTCGGCGGCGATCGACTGAACCATCCGGGCCCGCGCGCTCTCGTACGACGCCTCCGTCTGGCGAACGGCGGCGATCTGACGCTCGACCTCCGCTTCGCTCTGCCCGACCACGGCCTGGCTCTGAACGGTCTGCGCACTTGCCTGGATCGCTTGCTGATCCGTGTCGGGCGACTCAATCTCGGCGAGGAGCTGTCCCGCCTTTACGCGTGAACCGATGTCCACGTAAAACTTCGTCACGTAGCCCGTGGCCCGCGCCTGAACGACGGTGTTCGTAATCGACTGGATCGTTCCAGGCAGCAGGAGGGGGTCGGTCTGGGCGAGGCGAGGCCGCTCGACGGAAACGCCGGGCGGGGCCGCTGCCTCTTCGTGCGTTTCTTTGGCCAGCGAATGGCTATGGAGATACTTCGGAACGAACCCGATCAGGAACAACGCGATGATCACCACGATGGCGAACAGACGCGCTCGTTGGGGAGCTTTCCGATAGATCGGAGAGTTAGTGGGGAACGGCTGCTGCATGGAAAATTAGGGGGCGACAGGAGGGGCTTCGTCCGGAAAGATCAAGGCGGGCATGGGAGGTCGGACGTTTTCCTTGCCGCTCGCGTGCCCGTCTTGATCGGCATTGCCTACGGTCGGTTCGTAGTTCTCGATGTACTCCCGGTTCGCCTTCTCATCCTCAGGCTGATTTCGTCGCAGGATGGTATAGATCGTGGGCACGAAGAAGAGCGTAGTGACGGTCGCGAAGAGCAGACCGCCGATGACCGCGCGGCCGAGCGGCGCGTTCTGCTCACCGCCCTCGCCGAGCCCAAGCGCCATCGGGAACATACCGATAATCATCGCGAGCGCGGTCATGAGCACGGGACGTAGGCGCGTGTGGCCCGCCTCTTGAGCCGCGTCCACCGCGTTGTAGCCTTCCGCGCGCCGCTCATCGGCGAACGTGATGACCAGAATCGAGTTGGAGGTCGCGACGCCCACGCACATGATGGTGCCCATGAGCGCGGGCACGCTGAACGGCGTCCCGGTGATGAACAGCATCCAAAGGATGCCCGACATCGCGCCTGGCAACGCGCACACGATCACGAGGGGGTCGATCCAATTCTGGAAGTTGACCACGATCAGCAGGTACACGAGGACGATCGCAAACAGGATGCCGATGCCCAGGCCGGTGAACGAGGTGTTCATGCTATCGACCTGGCCGCGCACCTTGACCGTGGTGCCTCGGGGCAGCTTCTTGTACTTCGCGAGCACCTTATCGACGTCGCTCGCGACGCCGCCGAGGTCCCGGTTGGCGACGTTCACGTACACGTCGTACGTCGGCTGCACGTCGTAATGCGTGATGTTCTGAGGACTGACCGACGTATGCTCCTGTGCCAAGTTCGACATGATCTGCAGCGAGTTGCCCGGCGTGTTGACCGAGGTGTTCTCGAGCGCTTGGATGGAGCTGACCTTGTATTGTGGCGTCTGAACGACGATTTGGTAGTTCACGCCCGTCTTCGGATCGAGCCAGTAATTAGGTGCCGTCTGACCGCTGCCCGAGAGCGAGATCAGAAGTGAGCTCGCGACGTCGCGCTCGGTGAGCCCGAGGAACGTGGCCTGATTTCGGTCCACGTCCACGTTGATGGACGGCACCTTGAGCACCTGATGGACATAGACGTCGGCCGACCCCGGGATCTTGCGAATGTCCGAGGCGATCCGGCGGGCGATGTCGTAGTTCTTGGGGTCGCGGCCGACCACCTGCACGTCGATGGGCGCGGGCAAGCCGAAGTTCAGCGTTTGGCTCGTGATGTCGGCGGGTTGGAAGAAGACCGTGTCTTTGGGATAGTCCCGCTTGATGGCCGTGCGGAGCGCGTCCTCGTACATCTCGCTGGGTCGATGCCCGTCCTTGAGCGAGATCAGCATCTCGCCGTCGGCCGCGCTGATCGTGGTCGTGTCGCTGAACGCAAGGTTGATGCCGCTGGTGGGCAGGCCGATGTTCTGCAGGACGAGCGCGAGTTCGCTCGGTGGAATCACGCGCCGGATCGTGCGCTCGATCTGCGCGAACTGGCGCGTCGTCTCCTCGATGCGCGTGCCGGCGGGGGTGCGGATGTGCATCCGGAGTTGGCCGGCGTCGACGCGCGGGAAAAAGTCGCGCCCGATGAACGGCAGGAGAAAAAGCGACACGGCAAAGCCGGCCGCGAACATGAGGATCGTGCGCTTCGGGCTCGCAATCGCGTTCTTGAGCATGCCCGCGTACTTATGTGCAAACTCTTCGAAGCGCTTGTCGAACTTCCGGTGGAAGTTCCAGAAGACGTCGCCCTCCATGTTCTCGCCCCCCGGCCCGAAGAGCGTCGCCTCTTTGCGGAGCAGCAGCAGGGTCGTCACCGGGATGACCGTGCGGGACAGGAGGTAGGACGCGAGCATCGCGAATACCACCGCGAGCGCGAGTGGGGTGAACAGGAACTTCGCGGGGCCGGTAAGGAATACCACCGATACGAACACGATGCAGATCGAGAGCGTGGCGACGAAGGTCGGAACCGCGATCTCCGAAGCACTGTCGAGAATCGCCTGCGTCAGAGGCTTGCCCGCGTGAAGGTTGCGGTAGATGTTCTCGAGCTCGACCGTCGCGTCATCCACGAGGATGCCGACGGCGAGGGCGAGGCCGCCCAAGGTCATCGTGTTCAGGGTCTCGCCGATGAGGCCGAGCACGCAGATCGAGGTGAGAATCGCGAGCGGGATCGAGATGGCCACCGTAAGCGTGCTGCGCCACGAGCCCAGGAACACGAGGATCATGAGCGCGGTGAGCGTAGCGGAGATCACCGCCTCGCGGACCACCCCGCTCACCGACTCCTTCACGAACACCGACTGATCGAACAGCGGCTCGATCTTAAGGTCGCCTGGCAGCTGTGCCTGAATCCCGGGAAGGGCCGCCTTCACCCGCTGTACGACGTCGATCGTCGAGGCGTCGCCGTTCTTCAGGACCGTGATGAGCACCGAGCGGCGGCCGTTGACGGCGACCACGTTTTGCTGAACCTGGTAGCCCATGTGGACCCGCGCGACGTCCTTGATGGTCACGATCGAGCCATTCACGACCTTGATCGGCAGGCTGTTGAGGTCGGCTACCGCCATCGGCGAGCCGTTGAGCAGGATCTGGTACTCGGTCGGGCCAATTTTCTCCGTGCCCGTGGGCAGGATGACGTTCTGCGCGTTCAGCGCGTTGCTCACCTCGATCGGAGTGATGCCCTTCTCTTGGAGCGCCTGCGGGTCGAGGTCGACCTCCACGTCGCGCGACTCTCCGCCGTAAGGCGTGGGCACCGACGCGCCGCGGACGGTGGCGAGCTTGGTGCGGATCACGTTCGTCGCCGCGTCGTTGAGCTGCGACTCCGAAAGCGAGCTTGAACTCAGGGCGAGTTGAAGGATCGGGACGCTCGACGCGCTGTAGCTTAAGATGAACGGCGAAGTGGTTCCCGTCGGCAGGATGCGCAAGAGCGTTTGCGCGATGGAGGTGAGCTGCGCCACGCCCGCCTCGACCTTCGCGCCGGGCTGGAAGTAGAACTTGATGACTGCGAGGCCGGGCAGGCTCTGCGACTCGATATGCTCGAGATCCGAGACGGTGGTCGTCGAGGCGCGCTCCGTGACCGTCACGATCCGCCGCTCCATGTCGGTCGGCGTGATGCCCGTGTAGGTCCAGATCATCGAGACCACGGGGATGTCGATGTTCGGGAACACGTCCTTCGGAGTGCGCTGGATCGTCGTCACGCCGAGAAGCATGATGACGAGGGCCATCACGAAGAACGTGTATTTCCGCGAGAGCGCGAGCTTGACGATCCACATGGGCGAAAAACGTACGGTACACCAAAGGGACCGCGCCGTCCCCTGGCTTAGATAAGTTAAACGAGGTCACTCCGCTTTAAGTGCCACGCTGAGTGAAGGGCAAGAACGCCGGTATGTTCTACAGAGCCCGAGGCGACGACTAGCCCTTTGGATCGCCGTAGAACACGCCCCGTCCGTGGGTGCCGACGTAGACCCTTCCGTATCGCTTGGGGTCGCCCGCGATCTGGAGCACGAGACCCCACTGGTGCGCGTCGTCGTTGATCCTCACCCAGTTTGCCGCGTCATCGTCCGAACGGAAAATTCCACGCTGACCCTCCACGGTGCCGACGAGGTACAGCGCCGGTGCTGAGGCTCCGCGAGCGCCTTTGCCGAAGCCGAAGGCGTGCAACTCCTCGACGTGACCCATCCTTGAGAACGTCGCGCCGCCGTCGGTCGAGTGATGGAGGCCGTCGAAGGCGGCGATCCAGAGGTCGCGGCTCTTGCCGGGCGTCGGATAGAGTTGGTCCTGACCCGCCCGGGCGTCCATCCGGTCGCCGCCGCGCTTCGGGAGCCCGCCGGAGAGCGTGAACTCCCGGACGGCGAAGCCTGACCCCCCGTCCGTGCTCGTGTAGAGCTTTCCCCCGAAGAGGTCGAGCGCATAGAAGCGATTCGGGTCGACGTGGTCGGCGACCACGCGTAGACCCGCAGGCAAGTCGATCGCCTGCCACGAGTCGCCCCGGTCGGCGCTCCGATACGTTCCACCGCGCACGCTCCAGATCCAGGTCTTGCCGTCGCTCGACACCGCGATGTGGCCTTCGCGAGCGTTCGGCGGCGCGCTCTTCGTCGGGTTCCAGGTCGTGCCGCCGTCGAGCGAGTAGCCGATGTTGCCCCGATTGCCGCCGGAGGCGCTGCCCACCCGCACGATCGTCTCTGGAGCGAGATCCCCGGCCGCCACCCCTGTCGTGTTGCCGAAGTGCGGGTTCGTGAAGTTGCCCTCGGGCGCAGGCCGATCGAGGTTACGGTGGACGAAGCCGCCATAGTCGCCGATGGCGGAGACGAGCGGCACCCCCTTCGTTGGGCTGAGCAGTTCCAGTCCGACCGACTCTTCGATGCCGGTCGCCATCGCCTGCCACGTCACCGGCTTGCCCCGGTCGGCGTTGCGGAGATCGAAAGTCTCGTGGCCGCCGTAGCCCGTGGTGAAGATCGCGTGATCGGGGTTCGCGGGATCGATTTCGATGTCGAAAAGCCAGTGAATGCCGGTGTGGGCGATGTAAGGGGCTTTCTTATCGTCGTAACTCTCCTTGCCTCCGATGGTGGGCCGCCAGTCTTTACCGCCGTCTGTGGTGCGAAAGATCTGCTCGTGCTCGGGGTGGTAGAACGTCGAGACGATGGCGGTCTCCGGCTTGCCCTTCTGCACGGAGACCGCGACGTAGCCGAATCGCCCCATTTCAGGCGTGACGTCGGACCAGACTCCGTCTTTCAGCTTCCACACCGCGCCGTTCGTCATGCCGCGAGGACCAGGGTCGGAGCCGTAGGTGAGCCAAAGTGCGCCATCGTCGCCGCGTACCATGTGGGTAGGGAAGAGGCCGGTCGGCGCGTTGGGAACGGGCGACCACGTCGTCCCATCGTCGTGCGTCGCATAAAGGTTCGGCCCCGCCTCATCGGAAACGGCGACGTAGGCGACGCCCTTCTCCGAGGGATCGAAGAGGGTAACGACCACGCCCGCCCCTCGCGCCGCTCCGACGACGGGAAACGATGTCACCCGCCTCCAGGTCAAAGCGCCGTCGTCGCTTCGCCACAGCCCATCGTGCCGCGTGCCGAGGAGCAACCGTTTGGGATCGTTCGGATCGACGGTCATTCGCTCGCCGTTGCCCCGCCCGTTCTCATTACCGCCGAACTTGATCGGGACGCGCGAAATTGCAAAGCTCCGGCCGCCGTCGGTGGAGCGAAGAATCGCGCCATCGGGCGTCGAGGGGTTCGTATAAGTACCGCAGGCGAGGTAGACCTTCCGCGCGTCGGTCGGATCCACCGCGATGCTCTCGACGCCCATCAGGTTGAGGTCCCGAAAGGGCACCCAGTCGAGTATCGGCATCCATCGATTCGACCCTGGATCCCACCGGTACGCGCCACCCATATCGGTTCGGGCATAACGCACGCCCCGCGCGGTGGGGTGAAAAACGATGCCGTCGACGAAACCCGCGCCGACCATCTGGACGCTTCGCCAGCGGTAAGGCACGGTTCGAGGAGGCGCAGAGCCGTTAACGAACCCGAGGGAGAGAACCGAGAGGGCCACGATGCCGCGTTGCACCCCCTTATTGTAGATGAACAAGCTCACGGAAGAACGATAGGGAAGGGGGGTATCCTAAGAAGTCGATCGCCTATGGACCTCGTCGCCCGCCTTCTCGCCGCCACCTTCGTCGCCGACCTTGGTGCCGGGCTCGGGGCTGCCGTGGGCGCGGTCGCGCCGCGCCGTTTGCATTTCATGGTGTGGGTCGCGGCGGGGGCGATGCTCGCGGTGGTTCTTTTCGACGTGCTGCCCGAGACGGCGCAGGCCATCGGCCCGTTATCCGCCGGCCTGGCCGCGCTCAGCGGCGCCGCGCTCCTTGGGGTCGTGAGCCGCCACCTCTTTCATGTGTGCCCCTCCTGCGCGATCGCGGAGTTGGGCGATGGGTCGGGCTTGGGCGTGGGACGGGGCGTGTCGTTGATGCTCGTCGCCGTGGCGATCCACAGCCTGCTCGACGGCGTCGGTCTCGCGGCGGCGTCCCGGGGCCATCAGGATTTTGGCCTGCTGGTGGGGATGTCGTTGCACAAGCTTCCCGAGGGATTGGCGCTCACCCTGCTTCTCTCGGGGGCGGGCCTCTCCCGAGGCCGTGCGTTCGCGGCCTCGCTCGGCATCGAGGCGTTCACCATCCTCGGGGGCGCGCTGGGCGGACTCCTCCTAGGCCGAGTCGGCGACTTCTGGCCCGCCGCCGTCTCCGCGCACGTCGCGGGCGGCTTCCTCTACCTCGTCTGGACCACTACCGCCTCGGCGCGTCGCGGTTCCGCCCCCGCGCCGCGCACGACCCTCTTCCTCGCGGGCGGCCTGAGCTTTACCCTCGTGGGCATTTTTCTGCTCGCGATGACGCGGGTGTAAGCTGACGAAATGGAGCTCACCGAGTCCGAGCTTTTCCAGATCGAAGAGGCGGACGAGCATGGCGTTCGGCTCGAGATGATCGCGGGGCAACCCTATTGGGAGTTCCAGCCGAATTTTCGCCATCAAAACCGAATCGGCGGAATTTACAAGAGCGTACGGCCTGACCCTGATTCGCAATCGGGGTGCGGCTGTGTCGCGGCCATGGACGTTGGCATTCGATTTCCAGACGACTCTTTGCGTCGCCCCGATCTCGCGATCTTCTGCCGGGAGCCGGAGGCGACGGAACTCATTTTGCTTATTCCCGAAGCGGTGGTCGAGGTCGTCAGCCGACGATCACGGGAAAAGGACTTGGTCCAAAGTCCGCCCTGGTACCTTCAGATGGGCGTAAAAGACGTGCTGGTCTACGATCCATTTACGGACGACGTCCACCACTTTCGTGCGGATGGAACGCGGCGGTTCAAGACCGGCCGCACGGTGGAACTCGAGTGCGGCTGCCTTGTCGACGTTTAGGGCGTGTCTAAAGACCCTCAAAACCCCTCTACCCTCCGGGGTGAGGGGTCCGGTAGCCCCGCGAAGATCAAAAAGAAGCGGCTTCGCGCGGCGGCACGAGAGTATCCGGCGCCAATAGGGCTTCACCAGACACGTCTGCTGAAAATTGCGTAACAGCGGTTTTGAAGTCCTACGCATTCGGCGACCAGACTCACCTTGCAAGAACCCGTATGGCTTTTTGAGCGGTAACCCTCACCACTTTGCGTCAAACATTTAAGCCAAACTTCCCCGCATGGCGCTCAACCCACGGCTCCCGGGCTTCTGGCACGGCGGCGACTACAACCCCGAACAGTGGCCCGAAGCGACGTGGGACGAGGACGCAAGGCTTATGGAGGAGACGCGATTTCGCGTCGCGACGCTCGGCGTCTTCTCCTGGGCGGCCCTGGAGCCGGAAGAAGGGCGCTTCGAGTTCGATTGGCTCGATCGCGTCATCGAGAAGCTGTCTGCGGCCGATCGCTATTTCATCCTCGCGACTCCCAGCGCCGCGCCGCCCGCGTGGATGAGTCGGCGCTATTCCGAGATCCTGCGCACGGGGTCCGACCGGGTCCGGCGCCACCACGGCAACCGCGTCAACTACAGTCTGTTCTCGCCGGTCTACCGTGAGAAGTGTGCCGATGTCGCCCGCCGACTCGCCGAGCGGTACGGACACCACCCGCGTCTGCTCGCGTGGCACGTCTCGAACGAGTACGGCGGCGAAGACTTCGCTCCGGGTGCGATCGCCGCGTTTCGCGAGTGGCTCAAGACGCGCTACGGCTCTCTCGACCGCTTGAACGCCGCTTACTGGACCGCGTTCTGGAGCCATACCTACGGCGATTGGGACGAGATCGACGCTCCGGGCGAGCCTTACGGCGAGACCGCCATTCAAGGGCTCACCGTCGACTGGCGGCGTTTCACGACCGACGCGACGGTCGGCTTTATGCTGAACGAGGCCGCCCCACTCCGCGAGATCTCGCCCGACGTGCCGCTCACGACGAACTTCATGGGCACGTATCCCGGCCTGGACTACCGTCGCTTCGCCCCCCATCTCGATTTCGCCTGTTGGGACAGCTATCCCGGGTTTGGAGGCGCCCTGACAGACACCGGCACCTGGGTCGCCGTCGCCTTCAAACACGACCTCACGCGAGGCCTCAACCGCGAGGGACGCTGGATGGTGATGGAGATCAGTCCAAGCTCGAGCAACTGGTACCCGACGATGACCCTCAAGCGGCCGGGAATGCATCGCTTCGAGGCACTACAAGCCATCGCCCACGGCGCCGACGGCGTGCAGTATTTCCAATGGCGACAGTCAAGGGGCAGCCAGGAGCAACTCCACGGGGCGGTGGTGGGCCACGGCACGACGGCGAACGGCCGCGTCTTCGGCGAGGTTCGTGCCGTCGGCGAGGAGTTGGAGTCGCTCGAGAAGCTCGCCGGGAGCCGAGTCGAGGCCGAAGTCGCGATCGTCTACGACTGGGAAGCGCGGTGGATGCTGGAGGCGGCTTGCGGTCCCGTGCAGGGTGAGAAGGGCTACGAGCAGACCGCGATCGACCACTATCGCCCCTTCTGGGAGGCGGGCATCCCGGTCGACGTGATCGGCCCCAACGACGATCTCTCGAAATACAAGATCCTGCTCGCGCCGATGCTCTACAGCCTGACGTCGGGCTTTGCGGAGCGGATCGAAGCGTTCGTCGAAGCAGGCGGCGCCTTCGTGGCGACCTACCTCACCGGTTGGGTCGACGAGAGCGGGCTCGTGTTCGAAGAAGGATTGGTCGGCCCCTTACGCCGGGTTCTGGGTCTCTGGAGCGAGGAGATCGACGCGTTGCCCGCGGGTGAGGCCAATGGCGTCCATCTCCTTTCCGCCTTCCGCCCCGAAACCTCTACGAAAGGAAGCGGCGGCGCTGAGAACTATCGGTGCGAGCGGTTTTGCGAGCTCGTTCACCCTACGACGGCCAAAACCCTGGCTACGTTCGAGCGGGATTTTTACGCCGGTCGTCCCGCCCTAACCGTCAACCGCTTGGGGACGGGGCGCGCCTATTACGTCGCCTCGCGCAACGAGGCATCGTTTACGAACGACTTCCTTCGGGGGATCGCGAGCGAAGCGGGCGTCGAGCCGGTCGTCGCCGCGCTTCCGCAGGGCGTGACCGCGCAACGCCGGATCGGGCGCGACCGGGAGTATATTCTCCTCATGAACGCGACGCCGACGTCGCAGGCCGTCTCGACGGCGGAGTGGGGCGAGGTCGCCCTTCCCGCCTGGGGCGTCGCCGTGCGCGAACGACCCTTGGGGGCAGCTTGACCCTCGCAACGGCCATGGCGTCGCTCGGTGCCGTTGCGGCTCTGGCGGGCGTCGCCCTCTACGGCGAGCACATCGTGTCGCGGAGCGCAAGGCGAGATCGGGTCACCATCGTCTACTGGGAGAAGTGGACCGGGCACGAAGCGGACGAGATGCGGAAGGTCGTCGACGCCTTCAACCGCTCGCAGGACCAGATCTTCGTCAAATACCTCAGCATCTCGGGTGTCGATCAGAAGACGATGCTCGCCACGTCGGGCGGCAATCCGCCCGACGTGGCCGGGATCTGGCAGCAGCAGGTGTTCCAGTTCGCCGATCTCAACGCGCTCACCGACTTAACCGACCTGGCGCAGAAGGCCGGGCTGAGCCGCGCCTACTACATTCCTGCCTACTACGACGCGCTTTCGCGAGACGGCAAGCTGTGGGCGTTGCCGAGCACGCCCGCGTCGGTCGCCCTCTACGTTCGCCCCGACCTCGTTCCGAAGCAGTTCGCCACTCCGGAGACGTTCCCCAAAACGATGGAGGGGCTCGATGCCCTCTCGGACCGGGTGACGAAGAAGGACGGGAGCGGCCATATTCAGGTCGCGGGCTTCCTCCCCTCCGAACCCGGCTGGTGGACGGATTCGTGGGGACCGATGTTTGGCGGCAGTCTCTTCAAAAAGGATGGAAGCCCCGCCGTCGATACCCCGGAGTGTGAACGCGCGTTCATATGGGCGGGCGGCTATGTGAAGCGGTACGGCTCGCAGGCGGTGCAGAGCTTTCAGAGCGGCCTCGGCACCTTCTCCTCGCCTCAAGATCCATTTATGGACGGCAAGGTCGCCACCGAAATGAACGGTACTTGGAAAGCGAGCTACATCCAGGATCAGAAGCCTGGCACCCCGTGGTTCGCGGTGCCGTTTCCGTATCCCGCCGACCGTCGCGACCTTGCGTTTCACTGCCCCCTGTCCGGAGACGTGCTGGTGGTTCCACGCGGCGCCCATCACGTCGCCGAGGCTTGGGAGTTCATCCGCTACGTGCAGCGTCAGGACGTGATGGAAGGGCTCTGCATCGGACACGGAAAGAATTCGCCCCTCAACAAGGTCAGCGAAGATTTCTATCGCCGCCATCCGAACAAAGCGATCCGTCTTTTCGACCGGCTGGCCCGATCGCCTCTCGCGATCTATCCTCCGCGGACCGGCTTCTGGCCCCAGATGAGTACGGAGATCTCCAATGCCTTTCAAGAGGTCAACACGGGCGTGAAGACGCCGAAGCAGGCGCTCCACGACGCGCAGGTCCGGGTCGACGGACTCTGGAGGACGTATCGGGAGCAGGTGGCGCGCACGTGACGCAGACTCGGGACGCCCGAATCGGACTCCTGTTCGCCGCGCCTTGGATCTTGGGTTTCGGCGGGCTGCTGGCGTATCCGATTCTTGCATCGTTCTACTACAGCTTCACGAACTTCTCGGTGCTCCGGCCCGCGAAGTGGATCGGAATCTCAAACTACTGGGAGCTTGCGGGCGACGGGGTGTTCCACGGCGCCCTGCAGAACACGCTGCTTTACGCCGTCGGTGCGGTGCCGTTGGGAACCGTCATCGCGATCGGCCTCGCGATGCTCCTGAACACCAAGGTGCGCGGGATGCCGATCTACCGAACCTTGTTCTTTCTGCCCACCCTCGTGCCGCTCGTGGCGCAGGCGACCGTCTTCCTGTGGGTGTTCAACGGCCAGTACGGCATCGTGAACGCGGGCCTGCGGGGCGTCGGTCTCGCCGAGCCGAACTGGACCGGCGATCCCACCTGGGCAAAGATCACCTTGGTCCTTATCGCCGTGTGGGGCTGCGGACAGGCGATGATCATCTACCTGGCCGGTCTGCAAAACGTGCCGGTCTCTCTCTACGAGGCGGCCGATCTCGACGGAGCGCGTTCCTGGGCGAAGACCCGAAACATCACCCTGCCGATGCTCTCACCGGTGATCCTCTTCAATGTCGTGATGGCGATCATCGGCGCGATCCAGGTTTTCGCCGTCCCCGAGGTGATGTTTCCCGGCGGCGCGCCGGCCCGGAGCACCTACATGTTCGCGATGTACCTCTACGAGAGTGCGTTCCAGAACCAGCGCATGGGTTACGCCAGCGCGATGGGCTGGGTCATGTTCGTCATCATCCTGGCCTTGACCATGCTCGCGCTCCGTCTTTCGGACAAGCACGTCCACTATGAGAACGTCTAGGCTCGCCCTCACTCACGTCGCGCTCGTGCTGTTCTCGATCGCGTTCGTGCTTCCGTTTCTCTGGATGCTGTCTACGGCGGTGAAGCCGATCGGCGAGACGATGACGAGTCCGCCGCGCTGGATTCCTTCCGAGTTTCAGTGGCACAACTACCGCGACGCGATCCTCTACGGCAGCAAGGATCTCGGATTCATTCCTTTCCTCGTCTATGCCCGAAACACGGTGGTCGTCACGATCCTCTCCGTCGCCGGCGCCGTCCTGTCGAATTCGCTCGTGGCCTACTCGTTCGCCCGCCTGAAGTGGCCGGGGCGGGACTTCTTCTTCGGGACGACGCTCGCGACGATGATGGTGCCGTTTCCGGTGTTGATGGTCCCGACCTTCAATCTTTTTCGGACGCTCGGTTGGGTCGGCACCTTCAAGCCGCTCTGGGTGCCCGCCTACCTCGGGGGCGCGTTCTCGATCTTTCTCCTGCGCCAGTTCTTCCGCACCATTCCCATGGAGTTGAGCGAGGCGGCCAAGATCGACGGAGCGTCGGAGTTCCAGATCTTTACCGACGTCATCCTGCCGCTCGCCCGCCCTGCCTTGGCGGTGGTGGCCCTGTTCACCTTCATGGGCTCGTGGAACGACTTCCTCGGCCCCATGATCTACCTCGTCGACCAGAGTTCGTTCACCCTCTCGCTCGGCCTGCAGGCGTACCAGACCCAGCACGGCGGTACGCCCTGGAATCTGCTCATGGCCGCCTCGGTCATGGTGATCCTCCCCATCGTAGTGGTGTTCTTCTTCGCGCAGAAGCTGTTCATCCAAGGCATCGCGACAAGCGGATTAAAGTGAACCTCTCTGGGGGTGAGGGGAGGCTCGTACCCGGAACTCGTGCGCCCAAAGCACCGGAAGCACGGGTGACGGCCGCACAAGGCATCGACCTTTACCCGTGGCACCCCTTCTAAAACCGCTCGACCCGCAGCGTCACGACGCCGTTGCCCGGAACGAGCACGGAGCCAGTAAGCGGCCTAACGGGGCGCTGGCTCAGATCGGTAAGCGCCGTCTTGGCGGTCGCCCAGGGACGCCAGCGAAGGGTCACTCGACAATCGTTCCCCGACGCCCCGTAGAGACGGACGATGTACGCCCTGCCGTCGTCGCTCGGCGTGAGCGAGGTGACGACCACGCGCGGATCGCTGAGGACGAGCAACGGCGCGGGAAGACGGCCGCTTGCCGGGCAGACGAGAAGCGGCTGGCTCTGCTCGGTGCCGAAGCGGGTCGCCGCGTCTCCGGCGTAAGGGCCATGGGGCGTTAAGGCGTACCGGAAGCGGAGAGGCCCCTCCTGATCCGCGCGATAGTTGGTGTGCCAGTGGTTGTTCAGCGCCCAAGAGACCACGGTCTGGGTGGGGTCCACGTGCTTGCGCCACGCGTCGAGCCCGACGCTGCCGAGGAGATTCGCGGTGATGCCCCCGACCTCGACGAGCGGCGCGTCGAGCGAGGGGAGCGTCACCCCGAATTGGCGGTTGGGGACGTCGACGAACCGCTGGGTGCAGAACCAGTTTTTGTTCGCGCCGGGGAGCTGGTCGAGTTCGGGCCGAACGACAGCCCAAGGCGTGTCGATCCGCATCTGCCCGCCAGGCACATCGAATGGAAAGGCGATGTGGACGCTCTCCTTTTGCCGGACCGCCGTCTTGTCCAGCCGATCGTCGATCTCGACGCGGCCGAGTCCCGCGACGATCCGAACTTCCTGGGCCAAGCCTTTGGTCCCGGGCAGGCTGGCGACCGACCGGACCGAGGCGACGAGCGGCCCGGGCTCGACGACCTCTTGACGAACGTAGGTCGGTCCCTGCAACTTGTGGAGATCGGTGCCAAGGAGGTAAGCGACCGAATCGAGCGTCTTTCCCGCCGCCACCCACTCTCGTCCATCCTGCCGCCACGAGCGGATGGCTCCTGTCGAAGCGTCGATGAAGACGGAGGCGTTCCGGCCAAAAAGCCCCGCTTCGGTCGCCGAGACCCGATCCTTTCCGATGAACGCCGCGCCCGGCTCGAGGTGAAAACGCACCGCCCCGAAAGCCGGGACGTTCGAAACGAGGACGGCCAACTCACCCGTGCGCAACCGCTGGCTCGGGCGAAGGTTTCCGGCGGCGTCGGCGACCCGATCGCCCATTGTCGATTGCGAGGCGGAAAGCGTGACGAGGTCGGTTCGGGGCCAGGAATTCGTGTTGAACACGTCGAACTCGGGTCCGGCGCCGACTCGACCGAGAAGCGCCCGCGACGCCTCGTCCGCACCGGTGGCAAACGACCGCTTCGTCGCCCACTGCGCCTTCACCTCGGGCGCATCCGGCTCCGAGATGCTGTTGGAAGCGCCCCAGGTGTGTTCGGTATAGAGCAGCACGTCTCGCCAGGCGCCGAGGAACGCGTCCGGACGGTAGGCCGAGGGATCGCGGAGGGCCTGGAGCGTCGCGGCCTGAACGAGTCGATCGGCGCTCGCGCGGTTCATCGCGGTCTCGTGAGCCGAGGAGCCCATTCCGTCTTCCCAGTACGGGGTGAGATCGCCCTTCTTTTCGGGAATTCGCGATCCGTACCGCGTCTTGAACTCCCGGCATCCCTCGCCCAGGGTGGAGATCCGGACCTGAGGGGTGACATAGCGTGCGTTCCAAGCTTTCACCGCGGCCGGAACGTCGCCGTCGACCGGCGAGTTGTCGGTGACGCTCCACGGAATGCCGATGAGATCGTAGGGGTAATCCTCTTTCGCGTAGCGTGCCAGCAAAGGAAAGAGGTAGTCGTCGATGAATCCTTTCGTCGGGTCGTTCGTGCGAAAAATCCGCTCTCGATTGCCGTCGAAGGGACGGTACGAGTGGGCCATTCCGTAGGTCACGAGTGGCCAGACGAACACCCGATCCTGCCCGGACGGCGAGCGCCACCAGAACGGCTTGTCTTCCCACGCCGCGCGAACGCCGCCGATGCGATCGCCGCCGTTCGGCATCAGCACGAGATTATCGATCTTCGCCTCGTGAAGAGCCGTGACGTCGCCCCAACTCACGCCCGGTACGTCGGTTTGGCTCGCCGTGTCGATGCGGACGCCGAGTTCGTCTTCCAGCAGGCGCGAGTAGCGGTATGCCTGCATCATCTCTTCCGGCCGCATCCCGGCGGTCAGTTCGTTCGCGTAGCCTCCGGTCACGGCGAGGTCGCCCCGGTGCAGCCCGTCCCTTACCTGGGTCTTCTCCTCGGGCGTGGCGTTCCGAAGGAAGCGGTCGAGAACCCACGTCGCTTCGATGTTGTAGCGGTAGCGCGACGCCGGAGGGTTGCCCGCGCTACCGCGAGCGACCTGGAGCGCGTCGAACAGGTTCTGACGATGGTGCCGCTCGACGTCGGCCTGGAGATCGGTGTAGCCAACGTCGACGTGGGCGTGAGGAAACAGAAGGATCTGCCAGGGCCGGACGGGGAGAACCGACACCGGCGTCTCGCCGCCGGAATCGTCGCGAACCGCAAGGTGCGTCGCGCGGGTGACGGGCGGGATGGCGAACTCGATCGTCTGCGCGCCGGTTGAAAGATCGACCGTCTTTTGCTCGCCCGCCACGGTGAACCGGCGGCGCGCGGGTGGGCCCAGGTTCGTCGCCCGAAGCCGGAGCGTTTGGCGAGGGCCGGCATGGGTCCGAAGAATGGCTTGCGCCGATGCGAGCGCCTGAAGACGAACTTCGGGTCTAACCGGCGTGGAAGCGACGCCCGTCGCCTCGACGCGAACGGCATCGAACACCGCCCAACTCCCGGCGAGACTCTGAATCGACACCTGGTTCGTCCCCGACTTGAGCCCGGCCGTGGGCAATTCGAACTCAAGGTGAAGGCGCTTGCCCCCTTCCGGGTGGCCCAAAATGGGAGCGTCACCGACACCCGCCGGAAGCTGCCGATCCTCCACCGG
>CAXUKB010000042.1:0-19057 GCA_964251345.1 uncultured Fimbriimonas sp.
TCCTCCACGGCTATCACGACGGTCTCCGTCGATTGATCGAGGGTTGAGGGAGGGAAGAGGGAAAAGGAAAGAAGGAACAGACGGAGTGTAAGACCCGTGCCCTTTGCCTCTTGCCTCTTGCCTCTTGCCTCTTGCCTCTTTTATCCCTTCCCCAGCTCCTTCTCGAACCAGTCGAACATCGCCGCCATTCCGCCCAGAATGACGCCGCCGTCGTGGCCCGCGCCGGCCACCACGACAAACTTGTGCTCCACGCCCGCCTTCGTCAGCGCGGCGTCCATGACCTGCGACTGCTGAATCGGCACGAGGTCGTCCTTGTCGCCGTGGATGAGGAGCGTGGGCGGGAAGGCGGAGGTGACGTAGGTGATGGGCGACAGCACCTTTGCCGACTGCGCGAGTCCCGCCGCATCGTCGGGAGCGACCGGGAAGGCCGGGAGGAACACCTTGTACTTGTCCTCGTTCCACGGCATCCGGCCCGGGCCGCCGAAGTTCGCCATGTCGGTCGGCGGCGCGAAAGCGACAATCGCATCGGGACGGCTGGAGACGCGGTCGACCGGATCGGGCGCGTCGGGTTTGCCGAGGTTCGCGATCGCGCCGGACATCAGGGAGAGGTGGCCTCCCGAGCTCATCCCGACGATCCCGATCTTCGTCGGGGAGACGCCGAGCTTCGTCGCGTTGGCCCGGACGTACCGGACCGCTTGCGAGACCATGACCTCCATCTCTGGGATCTTATAGCGGGGCTGAGAGCCGGGAACGACCTCGAAGAGGGTGATTCCCTTGGCGTTGAACGGCCCCGCGAGCAACGCGTTGATGTTCTTGTGGTCGGAGACCCACCCGCCGCTGACCATGAACAGCACCGCCATCCCGTTGGGCTTCGCGGGCCGGAACTCGTCCATCGTGAACGCCGCGCCCCCTGCCTTGTAGTAGATGAGATCGTGGTCGACGCTTTGCCGGAGGATCAGGGTTGCGAGCAAGGGAAGCATGGTCCTATTGTGCAGGGCGGAGCGCGGGTTGCGGGGCACGCCCCACAATCGACCCTCGACATTCCACAATAGAGCATGACCCACCAGCGCGTTCTGGTCGTCGACTTCGGCGGCCAGTACACCCAGCTCATCGTCCGGCGCGTGCGCGAGTTCGGCGTGTACTCCGAGATGGTGCCCTGGACCGAGGCGGCCCGGCGGATCGCGGACGAACGGCCCGACGCGGTGATCCTGAGCGGGGGGCCGCGCTCGGTTCGGGAGGACGGCGCGCCGGATCTCGATTTCACCGTGCTGGAGGGCATTCCTACGCTCGGCATCTGCTACGGTCAGCAGTTGATGGCCCATCGCCTCGGTGGGCGCGTCGCCCGCGCGAGCCACAAGGAGTACGGGCTCCGCGAGATCGTGCCCTGCACGGACCTGCCGAACGAGGAGCTCTTGGGACAGGATGAGGCGCTGTACGCGCCGCGCGGCACGCTCGTGTCCGACCTGAAGAATCACAGCGTCTGGATGAGCCACGGCGATCAGGTCGAGGCGGTGCCGCCCGGCTTCGTGGTCACGGCGACCACCGATTCGTGTCCCGTCGCCGCGATGGAAAACCGGGAGGCGCGGCGCTACGGTGTGCAGTTCCACCCCGAGGTGACGCACACGCCGGACGGGAAGACCGTTCTGCGTCGCTTCCTTTTCGACGTGTGCGGCCTGCGCGGCGACTGGACGAGCGAAGCGTTCATCGAGGAAGAGGTCGCGAAGATCCGGGAGAAGGTCGGACCGGAAGGGCGGGTGCTTTGCGCCGTCTCGGGCGGCGTCGATTCGTCCGTCATGGCAGCGCTCCTCATCCGCGCCATCGGCGAACGCGCGGTGTGCGTGTTCGTGGATCACGGCCTCCTGCGCAAGGGAGAGGCGGAGCAGGTCGTGGAGACCTTTGGCGATCACTTCCAGGCCAACCTGAAGGCGTTCCACGAGCACGATCGCTTTTTCGGCTCACTCAAGGGCGTGACCGATCCCGAGGCGAAGCGCAAGGCGATCGGGGCCGACTTCGTGCGCGTCTTCGAGGATCATGCGGGCGAGCTGTCCGGGTGCGATTTCCTCGCGCAGGGCACCCTCTATCCCGACGTGATCGAATCGGGGTCGCCGACGGCGGCGAAGATCAAGACCCACCACAACGTCGGCGGCTTGCCGGACTGGATGCGGATGAAGCTCATCGAGCCACTCCGGTGGTTGTTCAAGGACGAAGTCCGAGCGGTCGGACGCAAGCTGGGCCTACCGGAGGAGATGGTGGAGCGCGAACCGTTTCCCGGCCCCGGGCTCGGCGTCCGCGTGCTCGGCGAGGTCACGCCGGAACGGGTGCGCATGGTGCAGGCGGCCGACTGGATCTTCCGATCCGAACTCCGCACCCGGGGTCTGCACAAGGGGATTTGGCAGTCGTACGCGGCGCTGCTCGACGTGCGCAGCGTCGGCGTGATGGGCGACGAGCGCACCTATGAGCAACCGATCGTGCTGCGTGCCGTCGAGAGCGAGGATGCGATGACGGCGCGGGCGGTGGACATCCCCTTCGAGGCGCTCGAGACGATCGCACGGCGGATCGTAAACGAGGTCCAAGGGGTGAACCGGGTGTTCTACGATTTGACGAGTAAGCCGCCTGCGACGATCGAACTGGAGTAGTGGCGAGACCCTGGAGAGTCGCCACGTTCTACTTCAAAAATCGATTCAGCGTGACCTTCAGCTCTTCGACGCGCTGGGCGGGGCTCATGTCATGCCCCTCCTCCTCGCCGCCATAGACGCAGTCTTCAAGGTGCGTGGTGAGCATCAGCACGCCGAACTGGTCGAGCGCGGCGCGCAATGCGGAGACTTGCGTGAGCACGTCGACGCAGTACCGACCGTCGTCCACCATCTTCTGGATTCCTCCGACCTGACCCGCGATCCGGGCCAAGCGGCGTTTCGCGTCCTCGCGTACCACGTCTTTCACTGCTCTTTATTGTACGCCTCCAGCCGGAGCCGATCGTGAATCGCCCGCCAGCACCGTCTTGGGGAGCGGGCGGGCGTCCACAGGGCCAAGACGAGGCCGAGGCCGAAGAGAACCGCGACGAACGACCCGCTGGAGAAGCCGAACAGGGTGAGGAGGACGAGGGCGCCCGGCACAGTCGCCGACGCTAAGACGGCGCGAGCTTGGAGGGCCCACACGGAAGCGAGATCGGGGCCGGGGGCGAGGGGCGGCAACTGGCCTTGAGTGTTTCCACCGGCGGTCGACCAGCCTCGCAACGCCTCCCGGAACCCCGTTTCGTTCGAGGTCAACCCGGCGTTTTCCGGCTCGGACGGCATGAAGCGGAACCCGAGAGACAGAGGGCCGACGATCGTTTCCTTCCGGAGGGGAAGCATCAAATGGGGACCGATCTCGATCGTCGAGCTTGCGTCGAGGGCGCCGCCCCGAACGTCCGCGGGGCCAAGTCCGAACGAGGTCCGCGAACCGGTGAAGTACATTCGGTCTCCTTCGAACCAGGCGATCCCCACGTCACGTCCGGAGACCGCCTCGCCTTGGTGGACCGTCAACTCGACGAGCCAGCCGGCGACGCCGCCGAACTCCTGGCGTAGCGCTAAACGGCGGGCTCGCCCCAGAGCGGCCAGGTGTGTATAGCGCATGACGATGGCGACAAACGCGCCGATCGACAAGGCCGAGGCCAAAACGAATCCCCAAGCGTCGCTGCCTGCGCCCAGCGACATACACGTTCCAAAGCAGGCGAACGGGCAGAGTCCGATCGAAGCGAGGACGAGAGCCCAAAGGTTTCTCCGGCGCTTTCGCTCTTGGCGGCGGTCCTGCGCAAGTTCGCGCTCGGTCACCGGATTGAGCCGCCAGTCCCCCTGCTCCTCGTTCATCGGTCCCCGCCTTCCAGCCTCCGTCGGTCGCGCCAAGCGCGCCAGCGGGTGGCGAGGGGCAGGAGACGGAGAATGCCGCCGAGGAACATCATCAAAAAGACTGAGAAGAGCCCCTCGCCCATCCCAACGAGAAAGGACGCTCCCACGAACGTCGCGGCGGCGACGCAGAAGGCCGAGGCGAGCACGGCGCCCAGGAGAAGGCGCGAAGTCGGGGCGACGCCCGGTCCGATTCGCAGGGGAGGAAACTGGCCATCGGTCGACCCCGAGGCGGCCCAACCGTCGATCGCCCAGCGAACCTCCGCCGAATTCTCCCCGGTTTGAAGCGAAAGCGCGAGTTGCCCCGCCGGGGTTCGGTGCTGGAGAGGGACCCGCATCGGGTGCCGCAAGCCCGAGATCGCGAGAACGGATCGACACGACGCGGCCACCTGATCGGCCGAGAGGGCGAACGACGTGCGGTCCCCCGAAAACAGCAGCCGTCCGCCTTCGATCCAGAGCATTCCGCGGTCCGCGCCCGTCGGGGCGTCGCCCTGCAGAACCATGAGATCGACGATCCATCCCGATCCGGAACCGAACTCTTCTCGCTTTGCCCGATCGGGCGCCGCGACCCGGACGAGGAGGTCGTTGTCCCGCGCCGCAAGCCAGAAGGTCAGGCCCGCGGAGATCAAGAAAACGACGGCGGCGTTTCCGGCGTCAATGAACTTCCCGCGCCCCACCAGATCTGCAACCATACACCCCGAAGCCACCGCGGTCACGCTGGTGACCCCCGCGATCCAAACGCTGAGGCGACCTTCAAGCCGGCTCCTTCGGCGGAGCGAGTCGGTCTCTCGCTCGGCGTGCGGCGAAGGCGTCCAATCGGCCTCCTTCATGCCCGTTCCGATCGAGTCCAGCGCCGTCGTCTCCCACGTCTCGACGGCGAGATCGATGCGTCCTTCCTCGCTCAACGCAGCCTCCGCAATCGCCGCCGCGCCCACCACGCTCGCCAGACGAGCGCATTGCCGGGAGCTAGGCTGAAGACGATCGTTCCCAAGGCGAACGCCACCAGGCTCACGAGGGGCGCGGCGACGATGAGGAGAATTCCGGCGGGGAAGATGGGTCCGAGTAGCGAAGTGGCGAGCGCCCGGGCGAGCAGCTTTCGCTCGGAGACGACGCATGGGCCGAGGGTGGCCGGGGGCCACTGTCCCTCTCCGTAGGCGCGACCGTTCTTCCATCGATCGAGGTCCATACGCAGCGCGCCGACCGCCACGTCTGGGTTGGACAGGCTCGGCACAAAGGGCGCGAACGAGAGCGACATCGGACCCGTGGCGCTCTCACGGTGTAAAACGAGGTTGAGCCGGTGCCGAACGCCGGTGGCAGGCTCCTCCAGGGTGGCGAACCCCCGCGCTTGGTCGGGCACGAGACCAAACGACGTCCGACGACCAGCGAAGTAGAGCCGTCCATTCTCGTACCAGAGAACCCCGCGGTCCTCGCCTGTCGGCGCATCGCCCTGGCGCACGATCAGGGAGACGAGATGCCCATCGTGGCCCAGAGCCGCCCGCATCTCGGGTTCGGTCTCATGCCGCGCCTCTTGCCGCTTTTCCCAATGATGGGCAAGGGGAATGGAGCCCAACGAGAGGAATGCGATCGTCAGAAAGACGAAGGCAAGGGCTCCGAATGTGGGAGACATCGCCGTTCCGGCGATCGCTACACCGAAGATCGCGAGGCCGACGCCGACCGCCAACGTCTGCAGCTTGGCCCGGCGAAAGAACTCCTTTGAGAGGACGAAGCCTTCCCGGAGGTCGCGGGCGATCTCCGCGTCTTCGCTGACCGTCCATTCGGCCTCCCTCACCGCAGGCTCCTCATGCGGCGGCGATCACGGAGCGCCCGCCAACGAAGGTTGCTCGACGGCACGATCCCGACGAAAACCCAGACTCCCAAGAGAAACTCGACCGCCGCATAGTGCGGTGTGGCGTACGCTCCGACCAAACCCACCGCCGCCGCCCCGAGGAACGTCGTCGTCAGGGCGTCTCGCAGCAACCGTCGGTCGCTCACCACTCCCGGCCCCGGGGCGGCGGGGGGAAGTTGTCCCGGATCGTCGCTTTGATCGCGAGACCAAGCGTCGAGTGCCGATTTGAGCGAAGCGCGCTCGAGGTCGACGCTCTGCTTGGCGGGCAAGAGCGGGTCGATCGAGAGGGTCATCGGTCCGAGCGCCGTGTCCCGCCGCAGGGCGATTTCCACGGGGTTCCGAATGCCGGGCACCCGGTCACGCAGACGCCCGCCGCCACGCGCTTGATCGGGCACGAGCCCGAACGAGGTCCGTCGGCCCGAGAAGTAGAGGTGGGCATCCTCAAACCAAAGCACCCCGACGTCCGCTCCCGTCGGCGCGTCGCCCTGACGGATGAGAAGCGACACGAGTTGGCCGTGATCGCCCTCGAACTCGGCCCGCGCGGCGGCGTACTCCCGAAGCCGCGTGTCTTCGACCCGCGCCAGACGGAAAGCCAGGGCGAGCAGCAGGCCGCCTAGGCCAAAGAACGTGCCGAAAAATCCAAGGTCGGGGCTGCTCGTGTGGATCGTCCCCCAGAGCAGCGAGAGTGAGCCGAGCGTGAGGACGGCCTCGGGGCGGCGTTCGGCCAGGGCCATTCGAACCGGCAGGTTTCGGCTCCGCGGTGCGTCATCGGCGACGATCCACTGCGCTTCCCGAAGCGGCAGGCTCACGTCTGACCCCGCGCCCGGCGTCCGTCGTGCCAAGCCCGCCATCGGGGTACGTTCTCGATTCGAACGGCCCAGTTCGCCCCGATCGCTGCGACCGCGAACGTCAGGCATCCCGCCCATGGCGAAACGGTCAAGACGAGAGAGCCGATCGCCGCCGCCACGACCGTCCAACCGATGGGCGAGAGCAGGGCGCGAGCCAGAAGCGCGCCCGGCGCCGGCGCACCGGGGCCAATCCCCAGAGGGGGCCACTGTCCCGTCAGCTCCGGGGGCGAACTTCCCCCATGGTCAAGAACTCGGTTCAGCGCGAAGCGGAGGTCCGAAGCGTCGTTCTCCGCACGACGGAAACCCTCCGCGATGGGCCAGAACGAGAGGGACAAGGGGCCGGCCGGGGTCTCTTTAGCGAGGGGAAGGTTGAGACGCAACCGCTGACCTCGCAGTTCCGGATCGTGACGGACCATTCCCGCCGCTTGTGCCGGGACGAGCGCGAACGACGTTCGCAGACCGGAGAAGACGATGCGGCCACCCTCCACCCACATCAGCCCTTCGTCGCACCCTGTCGGCGCCTCGCCTTGACGGATCATCAGGTCGACCTTCCAGACGGAACCGACGCCGAACTCTTCGCGAAGCTCCTGCACCGGCGCCTTGCCCTGCCGCCGCCGATCGTCTGAGTGGCGACCCATCAAACCGAGGGCCCCAAATCCTAGGATGACCGCGGCGACGGGAAGCGCGACACCCAGGGGAGACACGAGAAAGGGAAGGGCCGCCCCGCCCGCCAGCGCGCCGCCTTCGCAGGCGAGACGACGCCAGTTCGGTTGGGCAGGGCAGGGCCGAATGTCCTGTCCGGTCCAAACCCCCTCGCGGTGCTCGCCCATCGCCCTCCTCTTTTACCGCTTTCGGGGATGCGCTTTGAAAAAGTCCCAGATCAGGTCCGCCGCGGGCGCGCCGTAGGTCGGCACGTCGCCGTTGCGCCCGACTCCGCCCCACCAGTCGTGCGGCGCGTTCTCCACGCTCACCAACTCGACCTCGGTGCCGTCCTTTCCGTCTCGATAGCGGTCGATCGTTACCTTGCCCTTGGTGGTCGTGTCTGGTTCGAGATTGCATCCGTCCGCTTTGGCCCAAAAGCGGGCCGAAGCGACCGCGCCCTCGTTCGTCAGGACCGCGGGAGAGGTCGGCGAGTAGCCCACCATCCGGTCGGCCTTGCCGTGAAGCAGGAGAACGTTGAGCGGGGCGGTCGGCGAGGGGATCTCGAGTCCCAAATGGAGTCCGACGGTTCCCGCCATGCTCGCGATCGCAGCGAGCCGTCCGCCGAGCTTCGCGCCCAGGTAATTCGCCATGAACGCGCCGTTCGAGTGGCCGGCCACGTACTCGCGGTCGCGGTCGACGTCGATCTCTCCTTCAATCCGATCCAGCACGGCGGTCAGGAAGCCAAGGTCGTCCGGCTTGTTCATGCCCGTAAGATCGATGAACCCCGCGTTCCATCCCTTTGGATTGCCGATCCCATCAGGAAACACCGCGACGAAACCCTCCTTTTCCGCCTTGTCGGCCATTCGGGTGTAAATCTCGGCTTCCTCCGCGCTCGCGGTCCACCCGTGGAGCACCATGACCACCGGAGTCTGGTGGCCGTCGTAGCCCTTAGGCACCCGGAGAATAAACCGCCGCTTGCGACCACCCCAGTCGAGCGTCTCGACATACCGTCCTGGCGCTTTCGGCGGTGACGGAGGTCGGGATGCCCGCAGCCCAGTGGCGCAGGCGACGGCCACCAGGGGAAGAACGAGGAGAGGCGCGCGGCGCATACGTCCTTCCTTACGCGCCCGAGGCGACGTCCGTTGGGGATCTTTCGCGAAGGTGTCGGCCCGACCGCTACACTAAATCCATGCGCGAGTATCGAATCGAAGGGGTGAAGCGAGTGTTCGACGGCCACTTCAAGGTGGATGAGGCGATTGTTGCCTATCAGAAGCCGAACGGGCAGTGGAGCGAACCGACGAAGCGCCTTTCCGTCGAGCGCGGCGACGCGGTGGCCGTCCTGATCCACGACCCTGCGAAGGACACGCTAATCTTCGTCCGCCAGTTCCGCTACCCGACGGTGCGTCACGGCGAGCCGTTCCTCCTGGAGATCGTGGCGGGCAACGTCGACAAAGGCGAGACGCCCGAGGCGGCGGTCGTCCGCGAGGCGAAGGAAGAGGTCGGAATCGACATCGAAAACTTGCGGAAAGCCGCCGAGATGTACGGCTCGCCGGGCGGGATGAGCGAGATGATCACGGTCTACGTGGCCGAAGGCGCCTTTACGGGCGGCGGCGGGGGACTCCAAGGCGAAGACGTCGAGGTCGTGGAGATTCCGGCCGCCGAGGCGCGGGCCATGACCGAGCGGGGGGAGATCCGCGACGGCAAAACCCAGATCGCGCTCTTTCACCTCGGGAACCACCCTTGAGCGACGAGCCGCTCAGGGTTCGTGCCGCCCGCTTGGACGACGGCGACTCTTGCAACGAGATCGGCCTCGACGAGGCGGTTCGGGCCGTCCGGGAGCCGGGCCGGCCGGTGTGGGTCGATATCGTAGTGCGCGATCACGACGCGGGCCAAGAGCTCCTCGAGCGGAAGATGGGCTTCCACGAACTCGCGGTGGAGGATGCGCTCAGCGATCGGGAGCGTCCGGCCCTACAAGAGTTCGACGACACGGTGTTCCTCGTGGTGCCCGCCCCCGTTCGGGAGGGCGATCAGAAGGAGCGGTACGTCGAAATCGGTTTCTTTCTCACGGAGCACGCCCTGGTGACGGTGTCTCGCGAAGAGGTCTCCCTCATCGACGCGATCTACGACCGCTGGAAAACGCGCCCCGGACGCTTGGCTCACTCGCCTGCGAACCTGCTTCACGCCATCGTCGACGACGCGGTCGACGGTTACTTCGACGTGATGGACGACGTGGAAGACCGCGTCGAAGAGTTGGGAGACACCCTCTTCGAAGGGCAGGAAGGACGACTTCCCGAGATCGTCGACCAGAAGCGCCGTCTAATGAAGCTGCGCCGCGTGATCGCCCCGGTTCGCGACGTGCTGAACTCGCTTCTTCGGCGCGACCTCAAGGCGGTGCCGGAAGAGTCGCATCGCTACTTTCAAGACGTAATGGACCACGTTCTGCGTATCGGAGAAACCGTCGATTCGCTGCGCGATGCGCTCACTTCGATGGTCGACATTCATCTTTCGAACGTCTCGAACAACCTGAACCAGGTGTTGAAGAAGATGACCGTGCTGGCGACGGTCCTCGCCACGATGACGCTCGTGGCGGGCGTCTACGGCATGAACTTCGACCACATGCCAGAGCTTCACTGGCGTTACGGCTATCCGTTCTCGATCGCCCTGATGCTCGGCCTCGGCGGCGGGGTGCTGCTAGTATTTAAGCGAATCAAATGGATTTGATGGGCGCAAGACCGTTCGCGCAAAGGTCTAGGTATGCGTCTGCCACGCTCCAAGCTACTTTCGGGTGAGCTAATCGCTGCCGGTTGTGGTAAGCCCGAGCGGCTTCGATGCGAGCATGTGCCAAGCGGATATCGCCCTCAGCCCAAGCCACTGCCACATGGGTCCGCATCATTGTGGACCAGCCTATCCATTCGACATAGTCCAACTTTTCCATCGTCGTCATCGCCGCTTGAACATCGTGCTCGAAATAGACCTGAGTGAAGGCCAACTCTAAAATTGCATCCTGCCGAAGGAGACGGACCACATTGGGATCGGTTCTCTTTGTCTTACTATTTTGAGCGGCTTCGCAGGCATCGAGATAACTTCGACACATCGAAAGCGCGTCCGACTCTTGGAGAAGCGTTGCCCTTGATGCAGCAATAGAACGGGCTAGCATGAGAAGGTAGGGATCACGTACGGTAAGCGCACGGCGAACATCTTCCGGATCGCACGCCGCAGCGCTTTGACCTTCGAAAACGGGAAACAGTCGTGTGAGAGCCGTGCGGGCAAACACTTGCGAATCGGCCCGCTGCACGTCTCGCATCTTTTCGCCGTCTCCGTTCAGACTAGACGTTTTTTCGAACAGCGTAGAAAGCGTAAGGACAAATCCGATCAGCGCTTGAAGACCGAACAACGGCCCTAAAGACACGGGGTTCAGCCACCAAAGCGAGGTCTCAACAACGGCCGCGGCAAGGCCGGCGAGTGGCCCCGCAATCAGAAAAGACTGCCAAACTTCGGGTCGATCTTGCGTGAGCATCGTCTTCACTTGAACGAAACCGAAGAACTCGTCCGAGTTGCTCGTCTCAGGGGCATCACGCATTAGTTGGATACTTAAAACGCTGAAGCCGACCACTTTCAAACCCAACCGCCTTGCTGCGAAGTAATGACCGAGCTCGTGGATTAGGACGGGGAACCCAAAGAAAACGAGGATCGTGGGGAGAACGAACGCGAAAATGCTGAGGAAAAAGCCCAGGATAAGCACTGGCGAGCCCAAAGCCGCGAGTACCACCGTCAGCCCAAGTCCCACGCCCAGCAAAACGATCTCTAGTCGGATCAGGGGATGAAGCCCTTTCCAGCCCTTCTCAGCCTTCGACACGCGCCTTCCGGTAGCGCGCCGTGCGCGGCAGGTCTTTGTTCCAGTGGGGCGCCTGTGGGGCGTCGGCGATGGTGAGGATGCCCAAGCCCGCGAGGCGGACCACCTTCGTCATGTTGTCGTAGTCGAGCTTGTTCGCCTCGTCGCCCGGCTGGTGGTAATCGGGGAACTCGAAGGCGGTGCAAATCGTGTGGGCGGGAACGCCCGCGGCGGCGAGGGCGGCGTTGTCGCTCGCCATAAAGTAGGGGTCGCTGTACCGCGGATGGCGCTGGACGTCGATGCCCAGCGACTTGCCTGCGGCGGCAAGCGCCACGACGGTGTCGCTGTAGTCGTAGCCGGTCACGCTCACGGCGTTCACGCGCGGCCCCTCCGTGTCGTCGGTGCGGCCGATCTGCTCGAGATTGATGTCGGCGACCGTGTCGGCGAGGGGCACGACGGGGTGCTTGCCGTAGTAGGAAGAGCTCAGCAACCCCTCCTCCTCGCCCCAGAACGTGACGAACAGGACGCTCCGCTTAGGCTTCGCCTTGCCCAGCGCGCGGGCGAGCGCGACGACGCCCGCTGTGCCGCTTCCATCGTCGTCCGCGCCGTTATAGATGTTGTCGCCCGGCGCGCCGGGGCGTATGCCAAGGTGGTCGTAGTGGGCGGTCACCATCACCGTCTGCGCTGCGAGAGAGGGATCGCTTCCCTTGAGGAGCCCGACCACGTTGCGCACTTTCCCGGTGGCGCCGTTTTGGCGGTTCGTGTATTCCGTCGTCTGGAAATAGCCTTCGTCGCCTTTCGGTTCGAGGCCGGCCGCCTTGAACTCCTTCGCGATGAACTCGGCCGCTAGGTCGAGCCCCTTCGACGGCGTGCCTCGACCCTCGAGCTTGTCGTCGGCGAGGAAGTAAACGATCCGCTTCAACTCGGGCGCGGTGATGGCGTCGAGCGCGCGTTGACGGACGGGCGTAAGGGTGGCGTCCCAGAGAGGGGCCAAGACGAAGGCGGCGAGCATCGCCGATTAGTATAGGACTCTTTTAGCGTTCCTTCTGGAACTTCGTCCGACCGGAGCGCTCTCCTACACACGTGGAGTTTGCAGGGGATCGGAAGCGCGTTGTCGTGCTTGGCGCGGGGTTCGGCGGGGCGACCTGCGCGGGAGAGCTCGTGAAGCGGCTGCCGAAGGGGTCGGAGGTGGTCGTCATCGACCGAAACAACTACACTCTCTACTATCCCCTACTCGTTGAGGCGGGGGTAGGCACGCTGGAGCCTCGCCACGTGACGGTGCCGTTCCGGGCACAGGTGCCAAAGGCCGACTTTCGCATGGCCGAGGTGACGGGCGTGGACCTCGCGCAGAAACGGGTGAAATACCGAGTCATTGGCGGGACCGACGAAGAGCTTCGCTACGATCATCTGGTGTTCGCCCTTGGTTCGGTCACGAAGGTGCCGGAGAACATCCCCGGACTCAAGGAGTACGGCTTCGAGCTGAAGTCGCTGATCGATGCGATCGGCCTTCGGGACCGAGGCATCCGCCTTCTCGAGCTTGCGAACACGATCGAAGATCCGGCGAAGCGACGGGAGCTCCTCACCTTCGTCATCGTCGGCGCGAACTTTACCGGCATCGAGTTGGCAGGCGAGTACCACGCCTTCATGCACGAAGCGGCGAAGCGCTACCCCAAGATCAAGAAGGACGATATCCGCACCGTGGTGCTGGAGTTCTCGGACCGTATCCTTGGTGGGACGTCCGACACACTCGCGAAGTGGTGCTTCGAGACGCTCGGCAAACGGGGAGTCGATATTCGAACGAAGGACACCGTCACGGAGATCGGCGAAGACTTCGCGCAGACGAAGGGTGGTGAACGAATCCCGACTCACACCGTGGTCTGGGCGGCGGGCATCGCGCCGAGCCCGCTGGTGAAGGCGTTCGGTCTTCCCACGAACGAGCGGGGCTACATCGATTGCGAACGCGATCTTCGCGTCAAGGGACTCGATGGCGTCTGGGCGATCGGCGACTCAGCGACCGTTCCGCCCAAGCCGGGCGACAAGCCCTACGCCGCGACGGCGCAAAACGCGACTCGTGAAGGACCGCTGTGCGCGCGGAACATCGTCGCCACTCTTGCGGGCGAGGAGAGAAAGGAGTTCAACTTCAGCCCCCTTGGAAACTTTGCCGCGATCGGCCACAAGCAGGCGGCCGCCCAGGTTTTCGGCCGCAACATCAAGGGCTTCCTCGGCTGGGTTCTCTATCGAGGCGCGTACCTCTTCAAAATGCCCACCTTCAAATTGAAAGTACGGCTGTTGGGCGACTGGGTCGGCGAGCTCCTGTTCCCGCACGAGCCGGTTCAGCTTGGGGTTCACGAAGCGCGAGAACTGCGGAACTTGCCCGGCGACGAAGAGCCGGAGACGAGCGAAATGCCGCACGCCTTCATGAAGTAGGCGTGCGTTTTCCCTCCTCCTATAAGATGTGAGGGGGCAGGGAGCCTCGCGAGTTTAGAGAAGGGGGCTTCGTGCATTGGCACGAAGTCATCCGACACCCATCGGAGTTCACCGAAATAAGAGGTCGTTTCACAACCGTCTTTCGCGGCCCTCCTTTGCGAGAACCCGAGTCGAGATCTTGCGGCTACCCCGCCGGGGTTGTGAAACGAACTCTAAACCGGGTTCGGATTGCGTGAGAATCCGTCCTGGTGCCAATAGGGATAGGATTTCTGCTGAACGCTCGCCGCGTCGAGCTTGGCTATCTGCTCTGCGGTGAGGTTCCAGCCCACGGCCCCGAGATTCTGCCGAAGTTGCTCCTCGTTGCGGGCGCCGATCACGACCGTCGAGACAGTCGGCCGCTGAAGGAGCCAATTGAGGGCGATCTGAGGCACCGTCTTGCTCGTCTCTTCGGCGATTCCGTCCAGAACTTCGACGACGCGATAGAGAAGCTCGTCTTCGACTTCCGGCCCTCCGTCGGCGCCCTCTTTCGTGCTGAGCCGTCCGCTTTCGGGACGCGGCTGCCCGCGCCGAATTTTGCCCGTGAGGCGTCCCCAGCCCAGCGGACTCCAAACGACCGCGCCGACCTTCTGGTCGATCCCAAGCGGCATGAGCTCCCACTCGTAATCGCGTCCGACGAGCGAGTAATAGGCTTGGTGCGCGACGTAGCGGGTGAGATTGAACCGCTCCTGGTAGGCGAGCGCCTTCATCAGGTGCCAGCCCGAGAAGTTAGAAACTCCGAGGTAGCGGATCTTCCCCTGCTTGACGAGATCGTCGAGGGTGGTCGTCACCTCCTCCACCGGCGTCATCGCATCGAAGGCGTGAAGCTGAAACAGATCGATGTAGTCGGTGCCGAGCCGCTTTAGGGCCGCGTCCACCGCCTCGATCAGGTGGTGCCGCGACGAGCCGACGTCGTTCGGCCCCTTACCCGCAGTGAAGGTCGCCTTTGTGGAGATGAGCACCTGGTTGCGCCGACCCTTGATCGCTTGTCCCAGCACCTCCTCTGCCGCGCCGCCGGAATACACGTCGGCCGAGTCGAACATCGTCAGCCCCGCCTCCAGCGCCACGTCCACGAGCCGCGTCGCCTCCGCGACGTCGGTCGAGCCCCATCGCTGGAACATCTCGCCTTTTCCACCGAACGTGCCCGTGCCGAGACTGAGCACGGGCACCTTGAACCCTGAACCGCCGAGAAGCCGGTATTCCATCGACTCGTTACTACGAGAACTGTAGCGCGGTCGGTCTCGCCCGTTCGTGCAGTGTTCGTTTGTGTGCCTAGACCAGGAAGCAGGAACCCAGTGGAGGACGAAATATTATTTCCTATGAGGCGGCGGGACTTGCCCCGCGAGAGACGGCAGATGTCCTTTCGCGAGCGGTAGGTCGAAAGGCTCCCGCAAGACAACCGTTGCCAGTACAACGGTATTTCGTTACACCCTCCTAAACCGGTAGTCGTCCGATGTGCGTGCCGTTTTGAGTCGCGTCGAGAATCCAGTAGCGACTTTGGAGCCCAGCGGCGGCGAACGCTTCCTTCATCGAGCGCCCGATGCGGTCGTAGCCGTCCCGGGCGAAGGCGACGATTCCCGGTCCCGCGCCGCTAAGCGCGACGCATAGCGCGCCCGCATCGAGAGCGGAAGACTTTGCCCCCGCCGCGCCGGGAATCGCCCCAAGGCGGTACGGCTCGTGAATCCGGTCGCTCATCGCCGCCTTCAGCATCGCATCGTCGCCCGATCGAAGCGCCTCCGCTACAAGCAAAGCGCGGCCGATGTTGAAGATCGCGTCGGCTTTGCTGTAACTCGCGGGTAGAGCGGCGCGGGCATCGCTCGTCAGGTACCGAAAGTCGGGGACGCAGACAACGGTCTTGATGGGCAAGTAGGGCACGCGCTGTACGAGAACGCCCGCCGCCTCGTCCGGCACCACGATGACGAAACCGCCCAGAAGGGCCGGGGCCACGTTGTCCCCATGGCCTTCGATCGCCACCGCGCGCTCCAGCACCGCCGCACGGTCGATCGTCGCCGGATCCTCACCTCGAGCGTGATTGCGTAGCGCATGGGCGAAGAGGACGCCCGCAAGGGTCGCCGTCGAGGAGGATCCGAGGCCGCTCGCGGCGGGCACCGCGTTGTGGCAGACGACTCGGAAGTCCGTCGGCGCGGCGTCGCCCAGTTCGTCGCGAAGAATGGCGACGGTGAGATTCGACGCGTCGGATGGAAGCCAGGACGCGCCCTCGCCGTGGGTTTCGACCCGAATGCCCTCGCCCCCGAGGTGGAGCTCGAAGGTGTTCCAGAGGTCGAGCGCGAGCCCCATGCAGTCGAAGCCCGGTCCAAGGTTGGCGGTCGTGGCGGGAATGCGGACGCGAATCACGCCATCACCTCGCGCAAGGCTTCCAGGGTGGCGGGAACGGGTGCCGGAAGTGCGACGCCCGCGATCACCGAATCGGGGTCCTTGAGTCCGTGGCCGGTCAGGACGGCGACGATCCGTTTTCCTTTGGGCTCGAGCTTGCCGGACGCGACCGCCTTTCTTAAGCCTGCCAGCCCCGCCGCGGAAGACGGCTCGCAGAACACCCCTTCCAGGCGGGACACCATTCGGTAGAGCTCGAAGATCTCGTCGTCGGTGCAGGAGTCGAGATGGCCGTCGCTCTCCCGAATCGCGGCCAAAGCCTGGTCGCCCCGCGCGGGATTGCCGATGCGGATCGCGGTGCAGGCGGTATCCGGAAAGGGAACCGGATTGCCGTGGACCAGGGGCGCGGCTCCGGCGGCCTGGGTCCCGAGCAGGCGAGGGCTCTCCCCCACCTCGGTGAAGCCCATCCAGTACGCCGAGATGTTGCCCGCGTTGCCCACCGGAAGGCAAAGCCAATCGGGAGGACCGTCGAGCGCTTCGGAGACCTCCCAGGCCGCCGTCTTCTGCCCCTGAAGCCTTGCCGGATTGACGGAGTTGACGAGCGCGATGGATCCGTCCGCCGAGAGCTCGCGCACCATGCGTAGTCCATCGTCGAAGGAGCCTTGGATCGCCACCACCTTGGCGCCGTACGCGATCGCCCCCGCGAGCTTGCCCAACGCGATCTTGCCGTCGGGAATGAGCACCACGCACCCAAGACCCGCGCGGGCGGCATAGGCGGCAGCGCTTGCGGCGGTGTTGCCCGTCGAAGCGCAAATCACCCGGGTCGCACCCTCGCTGACGGCCTGAGTCACGGCGGCGCACATCCCACGGTCCTTGAAGGAGCCGGTGGGATTGAGCCCCTCGTACTTGAGGAAAAGTTTCGCGCCGGGCGCGATGGCCGCCGCCAGACGGGGGGCGGGGATCAGTGGCGTGTTCCCCTCGTGTAGCGTCACGGGCGGCACATCGTGAGCCACGTCGAGTCGATCGCCGTAACGATCGAGAAGGCCTCGATAGGGAGTCGGGTGCATGAGCTCTGGGAAGGTTATCGGGAGAAAAACCCCGACTCTCTCGGAAGGATGCCCCAGGGTGTGCCGATCCGCTCATCCCGCATCAGTTCGCGCTCGTCGAACGGAGTGCCGTCGATAAAGCGAACGTCCATCCCGACTTCGCGCGCCATAACCACGCAGGCCGCCACGTCGTATAGCTTTTCACGCATCGCGACCACCGCGCGGTAGCGTCCGCGTAACACGAACGTTCCGTCGACGACGAAGGCGCCGGCAATCCGCTGCTTCCCCGGGATCTTGCCCAGCACTTCGATCGCGTCGTTGTAGCTTGTGATCTCGTGGACCTTAATCGGTCCGGGCGGAACCGGCGGCAAAGGCTCACCGTTTAGATACGCGCCTCCACCGTCTTCGCCGACGTACAGTTCACCGAGATCGGGCAAGGACACCGCGCCGAGCTTCAGCCTGCCGCCGATCTCCAGTCCGATCGAGACTCCCCAGAGCGGAGAGCCATAGGAATAATTGCTCGTGCCGTCGATCGGGTCCACAAGCCACCGCCCCCCGAGTCCCGCGTCTTCGAAGCCGAATTCCTCGCCCCACACCGTCGTGTCCGGGACGAGCGACGTCAGCCGCTCGCGCAGCCACGTTTCAACCGCCCGGTCGCCGTTCGTCACGATCGAGCCGTCGTCCTTCAACTCGCGAACGAGCCGCTTCCGCTCCTCCTGGGCGAGCACGCCCGCCTCCGTGGCAAGGCGTCCGAGGGCCGCGAGTCGGTCGGTCATAGGGAGAGTATGGCGCGACGGACTCCCGCCCTCGCGGTGGGAACCGTTTGGTCTAAGCCGCGACCGGCCGCGCCATGGCGTCGCGAACGAGGACTCCCGAGGGGATCCCATCGCGAAGACGCTGAACGAGGATGGTGTTCATCGATCGGCGCGGATTGGGCGGATAGGTGCAGACGCACAGCCGCTTCTGGGCCCGGGTGAGTGCGACGTAGAGAAGGCGTTGGCCCTCCTCCTCGTCGCGGCGCGCACGCTCCTCCTCGACGAATCGGTGCGCGAGCGGCTGCGCCTTGCCGGGGCGCACGGTGACCATGCCGAGGCGCGGGTCGATCTGAACGTCGCGCGGACCGCCGCGGAATCCGGTCGTGGTGTCTGGTAGGACGACGACGGGAAACTCCAACCCTTTCGCCTTGTGGATCGTCATCAGCGTGACCGCATCTTCCGTGGCGTCGGCCGGGGCGTCGCCTTCCTTGTGCCGGACCTCTTGAATCTCCCAAATTCGCTCGGCGTACTCGCCCGGTCCGAGCGACGGCTCCGTAAGCGCGAGGGCGAGCAGCTTACGGGCGTTCGCCACCGCCTGCGCGCCGTCCTCGCGGCGGGCCATCGCGGTAAGAAAGGGCGAGGCGGCAAAGATTTCCGCTAGCGCCTCGCCCGCCGGGAGACGGTCGGCCACTTGGCGAAGGGGCGTGTACCAAGCGAGGAACTCATTCAGCCGCTCCCGATCTTCGGCGGCGGGGAGCCGCTCCGGGTCGAGTCGCTCGACGACGCCCCCGCCGTCGGCGGCCAAGTGAACCACCGCGTCGAGCGAGAGGCCCACGACGGGCGAGCGCAGCGCACAGAGCAGAGCATAGTCGTCGTACGGGTCGGCGACCGCGCGGAGGGCATTCGAGAGGTCGCGAACCTCAAGCCTTGTATAGAACCTTTCCGAGCCACCGGCGATGCGTGCCGGAATGCCCTCGCCATCGAGCCCGTTCTTCAGCCGCTGCGCCGCGGCCGCGGAACGAACGAGCACGGCGGTCTCGCCCGGGCGCACCCCCTCCTCCAGCATTTCGCGCACGTAGGCGGCCGTCGCGCTGGGATCGACGGCGTTGTGCCGCCAGAGCTCGACACCCTCGAATCCCTGCGGCATGGCGGCGTCGTCCAGCCGAAAGGGTGCGGGGGGCGGCGCCATCGGCAGGTACTCCGGCCAGAGCGGGGTGAAGACGTGATCGACGAAGCGCAAGATTCCTGCCTCGGAACGCCAGTTCCGGGTGAGAGGGTACGAGCCCCGCTCGGCGCGGCGGCGAAACAGTTCGACGTCGGCGAGGCGAAAGGCGTAAATCGACTGCTGGGCATCGCCTACAACCATCGTGCGCGCGACGCCCATCGCATCGAAGAGCCGGTCCTGCTGCGGGT
>CAXUKB010000043.1:0-10431 GCA_964251345.1 uncultured Fimbriimonas sp.
GGCCTACCTGGCGTGGGTCGCGCTCGTGCCCCTGCTTCTCGCCTTTCGAGGCCGGGGTTTTCTGCTGGGCTTCTGCGGCGGTCTCGGAACGGCCCTTTTCGCCGCTTGGCTGAGCGGCGTCGGCCTCCTCTACGCTCACCGCGTCCCGGGCAGCCCGATCGAGGTTTACGCGACTTATGCGACGTACGCCTTCTCGTTCGCGCTCATCCTCGCGATCTGGGGCGAGCCCGGCACCCGACGTTTTCCGGCGTGGTGGTTCGCCGCCCTTGCGACGCTCCTCGAATCGGTCCTCCTCTTCGCGATCCCCGCGCACCTGGCGCTCTCGCAGTACCGACAGGCCTTTTGGGTCCAAGCCGCGTCGGTCGGCGGCGTCTGGCTGGTCTCCTTCGCCGTCTGGTGGACGAACTTCGCGTTGGCGGCCCCTTCCACGGCGCGAAGGCGAAGCCTCCCTCTCGTCCTTCCCCTCCTCGCGTTGCCGCTCGGAGGCGCGTGGCTCCCCTCGCACGGGGCGGTCCGGAGGGTGGCGGCGGTTCAACTCCGGTACCCGGGAGCGGTCACGCTGCTCCGTCTCCAGTCTCAGGCGACCGCCGCGGGAGCGTCGCTCGTGGTGTGGCCCGAGCTCTCGGGCACGGCGCTCGCCCCGCGCGGCGACACGGCCGAACTGCGGTCGGTCGGCGGCGCGCCGTTCGTGACCTCCTTTCACGACGGGTTCAAACCGTTACCGCACAACGTCGCCGCCCTGTTTGCGAACGGAACGGAGTCCGCGCGGTATGCGAAGCGGAAGCTTTTCGGCAACGAAGCGAAGATGCACACGCCCGGCCGACGCGCCGTCGCGATCGGAGACGTCGGCCTGAACGTCTGCTTTGACAGTTGCTTTCCCTCTATCATCGGCGAGACTGCCGGGCGGGGAGCGGCGATCGTCGCGCTCCCGACGATCGATCCCGCCTCATCGAACGACTTCGTCGCGGCGATGCACGCCGCCTACTCTCCCTTTCGGGCGGCGGAGTCGGGCGTCGCGGTCGTGCGGGCGAACGGCGGCGCGTTCTCGTCGGTCATCGACTCTCGGGGACGGATCGTGGGAGAGCGCCCGTCCGGCGACGGCCTGCTCGTCGCCGACGTAACGATCGGCCCCCGTGAGACCCTTTATCGCGTGTTTGGCGACGCGTTCCTATGGGTCTGCGGCCTTGGGATCGGCCTGAGCTTCGTTCCAAAACGGCGGAAGGTCGGACGAGACGGTCGGTCGGAGAAGGTGACTTAGAGTTTCCCGAAGGCGTGTAAATGCGTCATCTCTACAACCGACTCCTCACTCCAGTTCCCGCGTCATCGTCGCCACGATGACCACCGCGGCGAGGGACGCGCCGCCCGCGAGGAGGTACGGCGCCCACGGGCGCGCGTCGAACAGCGCGCCGCCGAGCGTCGGCCCGACCATGAACCCGAGCGACCGCGCGGACTGAAGCAGCCCGAAGAGGGCGCCTTGCCGCGACTCCGGCGTCTCGCGCGAACACCACCCGTTGATCGAAGGGTTCACCAGGGCGTTGCCGATCGCGAACACGGTGGCCGCGACCAAGAGCGGTCCGAACGAGCGCGCGAACGGCATCGCGGCCAGCCCCAATCCTTGGAGCGCGAAGGCGACGAGCAGGAGCCGCCGGTCGCCGAGGCGCGCCTGAAGTCGGGCGACGAGGAGGCTTTGGACGCCCACCGAAAGGAGCGATTCGTAGCCGAAGATCGCGCCGAAGGCGAACACTCCCCCGCCCAGGTTTCGCTCGATGAGACGGCCGAACGTGCCCTCCAGGCAGGCGAGCGCGAACCAGCCCACGACGGCCACCCCGAACAGGACGCGCAGGGTCTGCTTGGCTGAAAGGAGGCTGAACCGCTCGGCCGTCTCCTCCTTCGATCGTGCCTTCGGCGTCGACGCCGGAACGAAGAGGGCGACCGCGAGCAGGCCCAGCCCGGAAAACGTCGCCGCCACCGCGCCGAGGAGCGGCGCGCCGCCCCGTGCCGAGAGCAGGCCGCCGAGGGCGGGACCCACGATCAGGCCGGCGGAGACCGCCGCGCCGACCTGACCCATGAGCGCGGTCCGGCGCGCGGGCGGCGAGGCGTCGGCGAGCGCGGCCTGAGCGATCGAGACGTTGGCCGCGCCCAACCCGGAGAGAATCCGCGTCGCAAGCATCACGCCCACCGAGTCGGCCTGGGTGTAAACCAGCATGGAGAGGGCCGAAAAGCCTGTGCAGGCCAGCACCACGGGCTTGCGCCCGACACGGTCGCTCAGCGCGCCCCAGAAAGGCGACGCGATCGCCTGGACCACGAACATCGCGGAGAGCACCGCGCCGATCGTCCAACCCCGCGCGCCCAGCCGTTCGGCGCGAAGCTGAATGTCGGGGATAAGCATCCCGAATCCCACGAGGTCCGCGAAGACCAGCGCAAGGATGGCGAACCGCGCGCGATCCATCCTCGGGGCGGGGGCGAGGCTCACCCGAATATTGTGGGCGATCGACGGATGACACGCCGCGCGCCGACGATGTAGGCTAGGCCACCGTCGATGACGCCCCTCCTGGCCTGCCTCTTCCTTCCCCAACGCCCGGCCGCCCCCAAGCCGCTCTCGCCCGAGTCCGCGATCGCCCGCGAGCGAGAGCGGTACCGCCTCGATCCCAAGCGGGTGTACTACGCCACCCCCGCCGCCCGGCAGGCGGACGAGGATCGGGTCGACGCGCTCTGGGCCTCGCTCCTCGAGCTGAAGGGCAAGGTCGGCGCCTCGAAGGAGAATCTGCTCCAGACCCTCGTCCAGAGCGACGAGATGCGGGCGCTTCAGTACCGGATGGAGATCGCCGACCGGATGGCCGGGTATCTCGACACCCGCGAGGCACGAGCCGCCGATGCCGCCGAGCAGGGAGATGAGAACGCGGAGGTGGCGGAGGACTTCGTCGACGACGAACTCGCGGGGATCGACCCGAAGGCCTTCGAGTCGTTTGCGGCGGCGGAGCCCCGGCTAGCCCCCTACCGCTTTCGGCTCGAAGTGGCGCGCCGGACCAAAGCGCACCGGCTCTCGCCCCACGACGAGGGACTGCTCGCGCGGCTCAACCCCTACACCGCACGGTGGCAGGGCGCGATCTTCGAGAGCCTTCGCCAGGAGAAGCCGACGGCGGCGCGAAACGAGGCGCTGGCGGTCGCGCTCCTGCAGCTCGCCGGCTTCCAGACGAGCGCCGCGCGGCTTCGGGGCTTCACCGACGCCGTCGACGAGTCGCTCTTTCCGCTCGACCTGCGGCGGCCCCAGGTCGACGCCCTGCTGGACGCGTTGGCGGGGCAGACGGGCGTGGAGTACGAGATGAACCTCGCGACGGGAAGCGTTCCCACGACGATGCAGCCCCCGGCGCTTTTCTCCGTCGCGCAGACGACCGCGCTGGTGCGCGCCGCTCTCTCGCCGCTCGGGCCGGAGTACGGCCGCGAGTTGGCGACGCTGTTCGATCCCCGCAACGGCCGGATCGACGCGGCGGGCGGGGCCCACCGAAGCGGGACGGGCATGTCGATGGGGTTCGCCGCAAGCACGACGAGCGTTCTGTACTGGCCAGAGTACACCGGGTCGTACGAAGACCTCGACGGCTTCGCGCACGAGAGCGGCCACGCCGTCCACATGAGCCTGATGCACGACCACGGGGTGCTCCCCTGCTACAGCGAAGGGCCGGGCTATTTTTTCGAGTCGTTCGGCGAGTTCAACCAATTGCTGATGGCCGACTACCTCACGCGTCGGGAGACCTCGCCCCCGCGCAAGCTCTTCTACCTCCTGCAGTTCATGAACAAGGCCGCCTATCCCATCCAGGCCGCGTTCTATCCTGGACTCGAGTACTCGATTTACGATGGGGTCGCGAAGGGGACGGTGGTCAGGACGGCGCAGCTCGACGCCCTCGAAACGAAGGCGCTCAACCGCTACGTGGCCGGGACCCCTCTGAACGTGCAGACGCCGTACTGGTCCACGAACGAGACGTACTACACCTACCCGCTCTACGTTATCAACCACGTGCTCGGCGCGCTGCTGGCCGACGCCTACTTCGTGCAGTACAAGAAAGACCCAAAGGGCTTCGTGCCGCGCTACCTGGCCCTGATGCGGAACGGCTTCGACGGCTCGCCGAACGACCTCCTGCGCCGGTTCCTTGGATTCGACCTCGACGATCCCAAATTGGTCGCCGGAAGCGCCGCGCTGGTGCGGACGCGAATGCCGGAGCTTCGGGCCACCGCCCGCGCGGCAGCCCTGCCGCGGGCCAAGTGACGCGAGGCGGCGGTTTCCAAAATCAATCTTGGGTGGAGTGTGGAGTGGTTCGATCACCTTTGGGCCTTCGTTTCCTCTGCGTAGCCGAGGGCCTCAGCCCTCGCTTAGGCTCGGAGCGAAGGCGGAAGCCTTCGACGACGCAGACTCTGCGGGGCAAGAGCAAGCCCACGCAACGGCCTCTAAAGCTCCGCGCTAAACGTAAATCCCAACCCTTCGATGCCTCACAATAGATCGCGATGAGCCTGTGGAAGAAATCCCTCTCCCTCCCGGCGATGAACGCCTTGGGCGCGGGGACGATTCACGAGGCGCTCGGCATCGCGTACACCGAACGGGGCGACGACCACCTGGCGGGCACGATGCCCGTGAACGCAGCGACGCGGCAGCCGTTCGGCGTGCTTCATGGCGGCGCGTCGGTCGTGCTCGCCGAGTCGCTCGGAAGCATGGCGGCCTACCTCGCGTGCGAACAGGGCGAGGTGCCGGTGGGGATCGAGGTCAACGCGAACCACCTGCGCGCGGTACGCGAGGGCACGGTAACCGGCGTCGCGCGGGCGGTGCATCTCGGGCGGACCCTTCACGTGTGGAGCGTAGAGATCGCGGACGAGGCGGGACGGCCGGTGTGTGTCGCGCGGCTCACGGTCATGATACGAGCCGCAGAAGCTCGACCCACTTGACCTTGCCCAGATCCGTGCGCGGGACCGCGTCGACCGGACACACGGCTCGGATCCGCTCGAACGGGAGCACGCCGGCGTCGAACGCCGCCCGGGCGTCCGTGAGGGCGGGCTCGTCGCGCTCGACGGCCAGGGCGACGACGTGGCCCAGCCGTTCGTCGGGCAGCGCGAAGAGAGCGTAACCCGCCCGTGCGCCGGCGCGACTCGCCGCCTCGTCGAACGTTTTTCGCAGCAGGCCGAGGTTCGAAAGCTCGCCGCCGATCTTGACGCGATCCTGCAGGCGGCCCTCGATGGTGAGCCAGCCGTCCTCGACCGTGCCGTGATCCTCGGTAGTGAACCAGCCGTCGGCGTCCTTCGGGTCCACGAGGCGCGGGCCGTGGAGCACATAGCCGGTGAAAAGCGAGCCGCCCCGCACCCGGAGGCGACCCTCCGGCGTGGTCGCCATCTCCAGGTGGGGCAGGACGCGAAGGCGGTGCGGGCCCGCGAGAGGATCGGTCGCCGCTTGGGAGGCGGTCTCGCTCAGGCCGTAGGAGGCGAGCACCGGCCACCCAAGCGCGCGGGCGGCTTCGTAGAGCCCTTCCGACAGCGCGCCGCCCCCGACGATAATCGCGCGAAGCGAGGCGGGGCTCCGCAGGCCCGCCCCAACGAGGTCGTGGACTTGGGTGGGCACGAGCGAGGTGAGGGTCGCGCCCGCGCCCTCCGTCTCGGCGGCGAAGCGCGCCGGATCCCAACGGTCGTACGTCGGCCGGACTACCCGCGCTCCGCTCAGCTCGGCCCGCGCCCAGATGCCCAGCCCCCCGACGTGGAAGCCGGGGAGGGTGTGAAACCAGACGTCCCGCGCGTCCGACGCGAAGGCCTCGTTCGCGGCGCGGGCGGAGCTCAGGATCGCCGTCTTCGCGAGGGCGACCCACTTGTAGTCGGCCTCCGAGGCGGCGGTGCTGCCGGAGGTGAGGAGAAAAACGTGGGCGCGGAGCCCTTCGGCGGCGACGAGCCGTGCCCGCAACGCTTCGGCTAATGCCTCCGGCATCCGGGGATTGAGGAGGGCCTCGTTCGCGTCCGACCCGAGATCGATCACGAGATTAGTGTTCTCCATTCCAGAGCCTCGAGTTCGCGCGCGAACCCCAGACCCGGTCCCCCGGGCGGGATCAGGCGGGCGTTCTGGACGCCAAGAAGGCGGGAGAACTCGGTCGGCTCGTACACCTCGTGGGTCACGAGGCCGCCTGTCTCGACGGGCAATCCCGTTGCGACCGCTTGCGCCGCGGCCCACGCCGCGCCGAGTTGGCCGACGGGATGGTCGAGGTAGGAGGTGAAGGCCAGTCGAGGGGAAGAGGGAAGAGGGAAGAGGGGGGCATCCCGGGCGGGCTTGACGACACGGACGTCGAAGCCGGTTTCGCCCCGTTCGAAGTCGAGCGCGAGGCGGGCGCGGGACCGGAGGCTCGTCCAAGCGGCAGGATCGTAGGGACAAGGGTCTTCGAGCCAATCGATCCAGCCGAGGTCGCCCCAACCGTCGAGGAGCCGCTCGACGGCCTCGTGGTCGAGGCGCGCGTTGAAGTCGAGGCGAAATCGCAAGCCGCTCGCGCAAAAGAGTTGGAGATCGTCGGGGGTGAAGTCCCAGCCCTTGAGTTTCACCCGATCGTAGCCCTCCGCGACGGCCTGGGCGAGACGCTCCGGCGTGAAGCCGAACGGAAGCGATGCGTGGCTCGGTGGGACGGTCAGCCCTTCGAAAAGAGAGCGACCTTCCGCCCGCGCCTCGCCGTCGGCGCGGGCGAGTTCGAGCGAACGGGCGGCAAGCGGCTCCGGACGTCCCGCGGCGAGAGCGCCGAATTGACGATCGAGCGGCGCATCGCCCAGCTCCGGCCACGGATGAACGTCGGCGTATCCCCGTACGCCGTCGTCGAAGGTCACCCGAAGGAGCGCTCCCAACCGATGCCGCCCGTCGGCGCGGGCGACGAGTCGGTAAGGCGAAAGGTCGATCGTCATGATCTCTGTCTAGGTGCCACGGGTAGAGACCGATGGCTCTTGCGGTCGTCACCCGTGCCCTGGAGGACCCGAGAAGCACGGGTAGCGGGCAGGATCATCCCCTCTACCCGTGGCACCCCTCGACCAAGGGACCGAACTACGGAAGGCGGCCGAACTGGGAGAAGTCGGGGGCGCGCTTCTCGATGAACGCGTCCTTGCCCTCCTTCGCCTCCTCCGAGAGGTAGTAGAGCAGGGTCGCGTTGCCGGCCAGATCGAGGAGGCCGATCTGGCCGTCGCAGTCCGCGTTGAGCGCGGACTTCAGGCAGCGCAGGGCGAGCGGCGAGTTCTGAAGCATCTCGCGGCACCACTTCAGGGTCTCCGCCTCCAACTCGGCGAGCGGCACGACGGTGTTCACAAGTCCCATATCGAGCGCCTGCTGGGCGTTGTACTGGCGGCACAGGTACCAAATCTCGCGCGCCTTCTTCTGGCCCACGATGCGGGCCAGGTAGGACGATCCGAGGCCGCCGTCGAAGGAGCCGACTTTGGGGCCGGTCTGTCCGAAGCGGGCGTTGTCGGCGGCAATCGTGAGGTCGCAGACGATGTGCAGCACGTGGCCGCCGCCGATCGCGTAGCCCGCGACCATCGCGACGACGGGCTTGGGCAGGGAGCGGATCGCCTTTTGGAGGTCGAGCACGTTCAGGCGGGGGATGCCGTCCGCGCCGACGTAGCCGCCGTGGCCACGCACCTTCTGGTCGCCCCCCGAGCAGAACGCGAGGTCGCCTTCGCCGGTGAGGATCGCGACACCGACGTCCGGGGTGTCCCGGATGACGACGAAGGCGTCGAGCATCTCCTCCACCGTCTGCGGCCGGAAGGCGTTGCGCACCTCCGGGCGGTTGATCGTGACCTTCGCGATGCCGTCCTCGGTCCGCTCCAACTTGATGTCCTCGTATCTCTTGATCGTGCTCCATCTCATGGCTCTATTGTGGTGAAGTCGGCGACCGCCTTCCGGAAGCCGCTTGGGTCGCCCCAGGGCAGGCGGTGGCCCGTCCTCAGGGTCGTCATCGAAAAGCGAGGATTCAGCGCGGCGCACTCCGCCGCGAGCGCGGCGTACTTCGCGTCCTTCGCGCCCGCCATCCAGAGGACGGGGATGTCGAGAGCCGCGAGTTTTTCGCGGAGGTTGGCCTGGTGGGCGACGGAGCCGAGCGCCAGCGCGGCGGCGAGGGCGTGACGGTCGAACTCCTCCTCCCGTCGTGGAAGCCGGTCGGGCGGGTCGTGGGCAAAGACGGCTTGGGCGTTCCAGTCGCGGACGACCGCATCCCAGTCCTCGTGGAGGAAGCGAGCCGCCCAGGCTTCGTCGCCCTTCAGTCGCTCGGCACGCTCCCCCTCGGTACGAAGGCCGGGCGAGGCGGAGACGATGATCGCGCGTCGCCAGCGGCCGGGATCCTGAAGCAGCATGTGCAGCGCGATGCGCCCGCCCATCGAGTAGCCGAGGAGGGTATCGCCCTCGGAGTTTTGGTTTAGATGATGGGCGAGGCGGACCAGGTACGCCTGCCCTTCCGGGGGAGAACCGGCGGTTGTGTCTGCTCGCGAACCTCCATGCGAAACGATCGTCGACGGCTCTACTCCAACCCCGAAGGGGGCCGAAGCGACGAACTCGGGGACTGGGTTCAAGGCGTCTGCCGACGTCTCTAGACTGACCCCAAAGGGGTCTCGAGAGATTAGCCCGGGGTCGGAGACCCCGGGAAAGATGCCCCCCATTTCCGACCCCGAAGGGGTCGCAGGCCTGCTCTCGCCTCGATCGTCCCGAAGAATCTGGCCCCTCACCCCCTGCCCCCTTTCCCCTCTGGGGGAGAGGGGAACCGTTAACCAATCTGGCCTCGACCATTGCTCGCCCAACACCCCGTCCCAATCCGCGGGGCGGCCGAGGAAGCCGTGCAGGGTGGTCATCGTAGTAGGGCTCCGTACGCGTCCCAGAACCGAGCCGTGCTCGCCGGGTCGGGGCGAAGCTCCACGATCCGCAACCCCGGTCCGGACTCGATCTCGGCGGGATCGTCGACCGCCTGGTAAGCGAGGTCCCAAAGGTCGGCCCAATGGGCGAAGCTCCGGCCGTGCGCGTTGACGAACGACGGGCTGGGAAACATCCGCTCGAAGATCCGCCCGCCGGAGTTGTTGATCGTCACCAGGGTCGCGGAGATCCGCGGGTCCATTTGCGCGAGGGGCCACGGCCCGGCAAGGTCGTAGAGGGTCGTGAGATCGCCGAGTACCGCCCAGTTGGGTCGATCGGGAAGGCATCCACCGAGGAAGGTCGAGAGTTGGCCGTCGATGCCATTAAGGCCGCGCGAGGCGGAGAACTCGGCGGGGCGCATGGGATCGGCGGCGAGGTCCCACTCCCGAATGGGCAAGCTGTTGCCCAGGTACACCCCCGCATCGGGCTCAATCCGCTGCGAGAGGCGACGGACGAGTCCCGGCTCCGAGCGGGGTTCGCGGTCGAGGAGTTCGACCAGTCCGGCGTAAAGGCGTCGATCGCTTGGGATCAATGAAAGGCTGGGTGCCGCGGGTAGAGAGGGAGGGTTCGTGCCCTCGGCACCCGTGCCTCGACTCGCGCCTAAGGCATGGGTTTCGGAGGCACCCACACCCGCCTGCACCCGTGTCACCCCCCCTCCGAACGGCAGGACCGCCGACGGCCTTCCCAATCCCGAGAAGGGAAGGGCCGAGAGCGAGAGGACGGGGAGGTGGGCGCGGGCATCCTCCAAATCGCGCCAAAGCCGGTGCGTCGGCACGCCGCCCAGCCGCAATACCCCGTCAAAGTCGCCTCGATCGAAGATCCGCTCCGCTATGCGCAAGGCGATCGGGGCGAGCGCCGCGGAGGCGCGGAGGCCGGAAAGCGCCTCCAGGTAGACCGGAGCGCCGAGGGAGACGAGAAACCGCTCGGCCCCGGGCCGCTCCTCGGGCGCGAGCCGTCCGACGACCACGAGCGGCGACCGGACGTCGCGCAGGAATCCCTCAAGCGACTCGTGGGGCGCCGGGGAGTCCGCCGCCGCCGCTCCGCGCGGATCCTCCAGGCAGACGTTGAGGTGAAGCGGCCGGTCGAAGGTGGGGATCTCGAAAGGCTCGTCGTCCTCGAGGTCGAACGCCGTCGGCGCGTAGATCCCGAAGATCCCGTTCTGCTCGGCCGCTTGCGGGGCGCCGCTTCCCCGGAAGCGGCGCGGGCGATCGGCGGTGACGAGGACGAGCGGCACTCCCGCGTAGAACGCCTCCATCGTCGCCGGCAAGAGTTCCCCCGCCGCCGTGCCCGAGGTCGTGACGACCGCGACCGGGCGGCCCGTGCTTTGCGCCCGGCCGAGGGCGAAGAAGGCCGCCGAGCGCTCTTCGAAGTGCCAGACCGTGCGGAAGTCGAGGGCGGGGATCGCCTCGATGAAGGCGGCGTTGCGCGCGCCGGGGCAGACCACGAGCTCTTCGACGCCCGCCGCCCGAAGACTCTCCAGGACGCGGCGGGCAAGGCTCAAAGCCCGAGCGCCCCTTGCACCGAGTCGAGCTTGGCGT
>CAXUKB010000043.1:10441-18946 GCA_964251345.1 uncultured Fimbriimonas sp.
GCTCGCGCCACTCCCGCTCGACTCGACTCGCGCCGACGATGCCGCAGCCCGCAAGGAGCCGCGCTTCGTCGCCGGACCACTGCACGTTGCGGATGGCGACGAGGCAGGTGCCCACCGTCGCGTCGGGCGGCACGAAGCCGAACGGCGCACCGTAGCGGCCGCGCTCGCCTGCGTTGGGCTGGTCGAGCAGCCAACGCCAACCCGCCGCCCGGGGCCACGCGCCGATCGCGGCGGTGGGATGAAGCGCGGCGACCCACTCGCCGAAGGCCACCCGCCGCTCCGGAAACGCCCCGATGGGGGTGTGAAGATGAACAAGCGTCGGCAGCACGAGCTCTTCCGTCCGGCCCACGGCGACTCGCCCGAGCGGTTCGAGCTGCTCGACGATCCCCTCGATGACGACGCGGTGCTCGTGCAACTCCTTAGGGTCGTCCAGGAGGGATGGCGCGTCGAGGGTTCGGGTGCCCGCGAGGGCCATCGTCGCGAGGCTCGGCGGACGCCCCGCGTGTTCCTCGAACAGCGTTTCGGGGGTCGTCCCAATCATTCCCCCCGCCTCGTTCCAGACTCCGTAGGCGCGGAGCGCGGCACCTCGGCATCGCCTCAGGGCACTCGCGAGCACCGTGGCGCGGCGTCCGGCGTCGAACTCGATTCGGGCGCGGCGCGCGATGAAAGGCACCGCCTTGGCGAGCGACCCGTCCGCGAGCCGCCGCTGAATGTCGTCGAACGACGCGGCGAATTGCTCGAAATGCGAAGGGGTCCAGACTGCGGCGGGCACCGGCTCCGCAAGGCGGGCGAGATCCTCGATCAGGGATTCGGCATCGACGCGGGCCGATCGTTCGAAGACCTGCCAAGGCTGGTCGTCCCGAAGAAAGAAGTCCGGCGCGTAGAGCGAGAGGCGATCCGCGCGCGGTTCACAGGCGGGCTGGCCTTCTCCCCAGCCGACCCACGCGTGCCCGTCCTCTTCGAGGATGAGGCAACCCTGGTGGAGGAAGGCGGCGAGCGTCGCCCTGTCCATCGTCCGTTCGTCTTCCCGGGTGGCGGTAGGCATCGTGCTTTCAATGATTATTGTACTTCTTGAAACGAGAGAATGTCGCGGAAGGTTTCCCCGGTATTCTCGGGACGATGTCCTCGGCACCGATGTCTCCGTTCCGGGCGTGGTGGCTCGCGATCCGGCCGAAGACCCTGCCCGCTGCGACCGCCCCGGTGCTCGTCGGGGCGGCGCACGCCTATCGCGAGGCCGCGTTCCGGGCATGGCCCGCCCTCGCCGCGCTCGTGGGGGCGTTGCTCATCCAGATCGTCAGCAACCTGGCAAACGATTACTTCGACTTCAAGAAGGGGGCGGATACGGAGGAACGGCTCGGGCCGCCCCGCGTAACCCAGCAGGGAATTATCTCCGAGCGGGGCGTGCTTACCGGCCTCGCCGCGTGCATCGCGCTCGCGCTCGCCGTCGGCTCCTACCTCGTCGCCGTCGGCGGCTGGCCCATCGTCGCGGTCGGCCTCGTCTCCCTCGTCTGCGCGGTGGCGTACACGGCGGGGCCGTATCCCCTCGGCTACAACGGCCTCGGCGAGATCTTCGTGTTCGTCTTCTTCGGTCCGGTCGCGGTGGCGGGCACGGTTTACGTCCAGTCGCTCCACTGGGAGCCCCTTGCCGCCCTCGCGGGCGTGCCCATCGGCCTGCTCTGCGCGAACATCCTCGTGGTGAACAACGTGCGGGACTACGAGACCGACGCCAAGGCGGGGAAGCGCACGCTCGCCGCCCGCTTCGGGCGCGACTTCGGGGTCCGGCTTTACCTCGTCGATCTTTGCCTCGCCATCTTGGCGCTCGCGGGGTACGTGGCGGCGACCCGGGCCTACGTCGCGGCGCTCGCGGGGCTCGTGCTCCTCATGGCCGTCCCGCTCTACAAGGCGGTGAAGGAGCTTCGCGGCCGTCCGCTCAACCCGATTCTGGGAAAGACCGCCCAACTGGAGCTTCGCTTCGCCCTCGCGATGGCGCTCGGAATCGCACTGTCGATCCGGCTGATTCAGAGCTAAGGGTTCCTGATTTTCGGATAAACGCTGAGAAAGGTGAGCAAGAGAGAGGTTCGCTGAGGTCGAGCAAACCTCAGCGGTTCTCCCCTCACTCATCGTTCTCGGCGTCCGTGTTTCTGAGGTTCCAATCTGACTCGACGGCGATCGTGCTTTCTGGTAATCGCTGAGGTTTGCCCGACCTCAGGCATTGGGAAACGGGGTGCCACGGGTAGAGGCGGATGGCTCGTGCGGCCGTCACCCGTGATCCGACGACTCTCAACGGCATGGGCTCCGTCGGCACACAAGCTCTCACCGGTTGTCCTTTTCCTCGGCGCGCTCCGCGTGACCCTCTTGAAAACCGCGGAGTGCGCAGAGACATCGCTGAGGTCGGGCAGACCTCAGCGAACCTCTCTCGTGCTCACCGTTCTCCGTGTCCGCATTCAGTCTCCTGAGGCGTGCGCCTAACGGTAGCGGTCGGGGGAAAGAAGATCCAACGGAATGGACGGGGACTCCCCGGCGGCGACTTGGGCGACGAGCTCGCCGCTGACCGGCCCTAGGCTCATCCCCATCATGCCGTGGCCGGTGGCGACCACGACGTTCGCGAGCCCACGCGGACGCCCGAGGTAGGGCATCCCGTCGGGCGGGCAGGGGCGCAGACCGGCCCAGGCGGGGATACTCGCGAAGTCGAAGTCGCGGAAGGCGGGATACGCCTCCGCGATGGAGCGGCGCATCCCGCGCAGGCGCGCCTCGTTCGCCTTCGGCTCGCCCGGCAGGCCGAGCTCCATCGTACCGACGAAGCGCAGGCCGTCCGCCATGGGCGTGACCGCCACGCGTCCGTCGACGAGGATCGCGGGGTACTCCGGCATCGCGGGCGGCGCCTTCACCGTAAAGCCGTAGCCCTTGCCCGCGAGAAGCGGCAGGCGCACGCCCAACCGGCGCGCCAGCACGCCCGTCCAAGCCCCGGCGGCGAGCACGACCTCGTCTGCGTCGAGCTCCTCCCCCTTGAGGGAGGGCAGAGTGGGGGGAGGCCGCTCTCTCTCATTTTGGAGAAGGACCGCCTCGACCCGTCCGTCCTTCGTCCGAAAGCCGCTCACCTCGACGCCGTCGCGAATCTCCGCGCCCTCGGCGAGCACCCGCGCCCGCAGGGCGGGCATGAAGAGGGGCGGGGTCAGGTGGGCGTCGTCCTCGAAGTAGACCGCGCCCGCCGCGTCGTAGGCGATGCCCCTCTCGAAGTCGGCGAGTTCAGCGCGGTCGAGCACCCGCGTCTTCAGTCCCAGGTGCTCGGCCTCCCGCGCGAGGCGGGCCTCGCCGTCGAGTCCGGCGGCGGTGCGGCACACCATCAGTTCGCCCTTCCGCGCGTAGCCTGCCTCCAAACCCCCGAAACGGTCCTCGAACAGAGCGCGGCTGGCGAGGTTCAGGTCACGAAGGATCGGGGCGGAGCGTGCGACGTGCGCCTTGGTTCCCGCGCCCGCGAAGCGGGCCATCCAGGACGCTATCTCCAGTCCGGGCAGGCCCGAAAAGCCAAACGGGCTCTCCTTGGAGCGCAGCATCCGCAGGCCGGTCATGACCATGCCGGGCGCGGCGAGCGGCTCGAAGTGGCTGGGCACCACGAGGCCGCCGTTGCCGTACGACGCACCCGCGCCGGGCTTGGCGTCGCGCTCCAGCACCGTCACCCGAAAGCCCCGGCGCAGGAGGGCGTCGGCGGCGCAAAGGCCGACGATCCCCGCGCCGACCACGACGGCGTGCTTCACAGCCCTCCCGCGAGGGGGTCGCCCTCGGTGAAGAGCAGGGTCGCTTCGGAGGTCACCCATGCCTGGCCGACGAGGGTGGGAACCACGCCGTCCACGCAAGCCTCCACCGAGCCCTCGAACGTACTTCCCGTGACGCCCCGCTGGCGGTACGTCTCGCCCGGCGCGAGCTTCCCGTCCGCATAGAGCCCGGCCAGCTTCGCGCTCGTGCCGGTGCCACAGGGCGAGCGGTCGTACGTACCGCCGGGACAGAGCACGAAGTTGGTCGACGCCTCGCCCTCCGGCGAGAACAGTTCGACGTGGTCGATCTCGGCCCCGTCCTGGCCCGTCACGCCGGCCGCGGCGAGGGCAAGGCGCACCCGCAGGGCGACGTCGGTCAGGCGACCCGCGTCGGCGCGGTCGATCGTGAAGCGCGGTTCGTGGACGATAAAGAACCAGTTGCCGCCCCACGCGACGTCGCCCACGACCTCGCCCAAGCCGTCCACCGCGACCCGCGCGTCCTTCTGGTGCCGGTAACTCCGCACGTTCGTGATCGCGACCCGTCCGTCCTCCCTTAGGGTCGCGCGCACGAGGCCGACCGGGGTGTCGATCGCGACCGGTCCGGGCTCGACGCGTCCGAGGTGGCGCAGGGTCTCGACGACGCCGATCGTGCCGTGGCCGCACATTCCGAGGGGGCCGACGGTGGTGAAGAACACTACCCCGCACACCGCGCTCGGGGTGACGGGCGGCGTGAGGGCGGCGCCGACCCACACGTCCGAGCCCCGCGGCTCGCGCACGAGACCTGCCCAGCGGGCCTCGAAGTGGCGCGCGAGGTCGTCTCGCCGCGCGGCCATGGTTTCGCCCGCCAAGGGGATCTCGTCTTCGGGCACGACGCGCGTCGGCTCGCCGCCGGTATGGGAGTCGATCACGCGAATTCGGTTCATCTCTTGTCGAATCTAAGGGAGTCGCGGGTAGAGGGGAGGGTGTGTGTCCCTTTCACCCGTGTCGTTCGGAGTTCGGAGTAGCCACGGGTGGCGCGCACGATCATCCCTCTCCCCATGGCACCTCTTCCTAATCGATGGCCGGGCGCCGCTCCAAGCCTTCGTGGATCGTCTTGAGCGCCCGCTCGCGTCCTTCGCCCGAGAGCGCCACCCGCGGGAGCCGCACCCACTCCTTGCCGAGGCCGACTTCCTGGATCGCGAGCTTGATGTTCTGGACGAACTTGGTCCCCACGTCGAGATGAAGGAGCGGGGTGTACCAGCGGTAGAGCTCGCGCGCCTTCGTCCACTCGCCCGCCATCATGAGGTCCCAAAGCCGTTGGTTTTCCTTCGGAAAGGCAAGGCCGATACCGGCGACCCAGCCGACCGCGCCCAGGGCGGCGCACTCGAAGGCGAGGTCGTCGACCCCCGCGAACAGCCGGTAACGATCGCCCGTGGCGTTGAGGATGTCGGTGATGCGGCGGGGATCGCCCGACGACTCCTTGATCGCCACGAGGTTGTCCTGGGACGCCAGCTCGGAGAACATGGCTGCGTCCACGTCGGCGTGGTAGCTCAGGGGGTTGTTGTAGACCATGATCGGCAGGCCGGTCGCCTTCGCCACGCCCAGGTAGTGGGCAACGGTCTCCTCCCGGTCGGGCCGGAATGCCATCGCGGGCATGACCATCGCGCCCTGGGCGCCCAGCGCCTCGAGTTCCTTCGCCCAATCGGCGGCGGCCTGGGTGTTCAGCTCCGCCACGCTTCCGAGCACCGGCACGCGCCCATCCGAAGTTCGGAGGGCGGCGCGCATCACCTCGCGCTTCTCCTCGCGGGAGAGGGCGACGTTCTCGCCCAGCGAGCCGAGCATCACGAGGCCCGCCACGCCGGAACCGATCATCGTCTCCAGGTGCGCGCAGGTGGCGTCGAGGTCGAGCGAGAGGTCCTCGCGAAACTGCGTGGTCGCAGCGGGGAAAACTCCCTTCCAATCGGTGGTCATGGGGCAATGGGAATATACCGGGTCTCTCCTTACCGGCCCTGCATGGTGGATAATCCTCGAATGGTGATCGTGTCCGATGCCGAGGTGATGTGGGGAACGCCCATATTTCTGGGAACGCGCGTCCCGGCCGCCACGCTGACGGATTATTTAGCCTCCGGCGAAACGCTCGACGTATTCCTCGGCGACTACCCCGAGGTATCTCGAGAACAGGCGGAGGCGTTCTTAACCGAGGCGTCGGAGCACTTCATTCGTGACGAACTTAAGGGAGCGTGACGGTCCTTTTCGATGCCTGCGTACCGAGACCGTTGCGGCGCCACCTGGGAGAATCCGAGGTTATGACGGCCCAAGAGATGGGATGGGAGCGGTTGTCCAATGGACGATTGCTGGCCGTGGCTCAAGCCGAATTCGATGTCTTGCTTACGGTGGACCGTGGCATGCGATATCAACAACCGACGCATACCTTCGAAATTGGCCTTGTGGTCGTTCGTGTCAATGGTAATCACGTGCGGTTTTTCGAACCCCTGCTAAAAGAGATAGGCGAGGCCGTCCGAAACTCAAAGCCGGGCAAAGTAACCATCGTTCATTAGCCGAACGGTCCTGCGTCGTGGTTAGATCGGGCCTGTATACTCGCCCTCATGAACATGCGTGAGCTCGGCAAGTCGGGCGTGATGGTGTCGGAGATCAGCCTCGGCTGCTGGACGATGGGCGGCCTCAACTGGGTCAATGGCAACGCCAACGGGTGGGCGAACGTGGACGAGGACGAGATCGTGGCGGCGATCAAGGCGGGCATCGACGCGGGCGTGAACCACTTCGACAACGCCGACGTGTACGGCAATGGCAAGGCGGAGCGGATGCTCCGCCGCGTAATCGACCGGCTCGGCGTGAACACGAACGACTTCGTGATCGCGACGAAGGTGGGTCATTTCCCCGGGACCGCCGCCCATGCCTACGAGCCCGCGCACATTCGCCACCAGTGCGAGCAATCGCTCATCAATTTGGGCCGCGACCACCTCGACGTCTACTACTTCCATCACGGCGACTTCGGCGCTTCGGACGGGTACCTGGACGACGCGGCGGCGACTTTAGACCGGCTCGTGGAGGAGGGTAAGGTGCGCGTGAAAGGCCAGTCGGCCTACTCAAGCGATGATTTCCTGCGCGTGACCCCGAGGGTTCGCCCCGCCGTCCTCCAGAGCTGGGCCCACGCGCTCGACACCCAATTTATCGACCAAGGCTCATCGGTCAGCGAGCTTATGGCGAAAGAGGGCATGTCGTTCGTCGCCTTCAGCCCGCTTGCCCAAGCCCGCCTGCTCGACAAGTACGATCCCTCCAAGCCGCCGAGCTTCGAGCCGGGCGACCACCGGCAGAACTCCGAGGCGTTCAAGGCGGAGGCGATCGCGAAGCTCAAGCCCAAGCTGGAGCGATTGAAGGCGCGTTTCGGCGATTCGATCGAGGACCTCGCCTCCGTCGCGCTGAACTACGTCCTCGCCTTTCCGCACGTCGCTTGCGTCATTCCCGGCTTCCGCAACGAGCGGCAGGTTCGGGTCAATCTCGGCGCGGAGGGAAGGCCGCTGAGCGCAGAAGACGTCGCGTTCGTCCGCCAGACGCTGGCCTAGAGATCCTTGGGGCTGGCATCGACGCTAGAACGGTGTCAATGAAAATCTCCAACCTGATGCATCTTGACGAGATGCATCGTATAATGAGGATGTGAGGTTTCGCACCGACACCAAAGCGCTCGTTATGGCCGCACTCGCGGACGGTCCCAAGCACGGCTATGCGGTCGCGAAGGTCGTGCGGGAGGCCACGAACGGGCGACTTCGGATCGGCGAGGGGCAGCTCTATCCCGCTCTCTACGCGTTGGAGGAAGAAGGCTGGGCGGTGGGAGAGTGGGACGAGGAGGACGCGAACCGGCGCGTCTACCGCCTCACCGATGAGGGCCGCGCGGAACTCGCTCGCCGCTCGGCCGAGTGGCACGCTTTCGCCGGCGCGGTGGCCCAGGTGCTTCCCCAGTCGGAGGGGGCTTGATGGCCTCCGTCGAGGCGTTCGTCGCTGAACTCGCCCGCCGACTCCAGGGGCGGATTCCTTCGGCGACCGTCGAGTCGCGGTTGCGCGAAGTGCGCGCTCACCTCACCATGGCGGCGGTGGAAACCGACGAGACCACTGCCCTGCGTCGCTTCGGCACCCCCGCCGCAACCGCTCGTGCCATCGTGCGTCAAGCCCGGGGCTACGACGCACGGAGCGCCGCCTCGCTCGGGTGGGTTCCGGGGCTCGTTCTCGTTCTCACCTTCGTTGCCGAGCGGGTATGGACCGCCTTCGTGCCCTTTCGGATCAACGTCTCGGGAGGCGTCTGGTCTCCGATCCAGGGGACCGAAGCCGTCCTTCGGATGGGCCTCTGGATTCCTTTTATCGGCGTCTTGCTTTTTACCAGCTATTGCCTCCGGACGCGGCGATGGCTCGTCGTTCCCGTCACGATGTGGGCCGTGATCGGACCGGGTCTGGCCGGCGCGGCGTTCTGGGTCTTGGCTCCGAACGTGGCTCCGCCCGACGCCACCGTGCGGATCGCCCACTACCGTGACCAACTCGCCGCGCCGAGCCCGGACGAGCGGGAGGTGGAGCTATGGCGGCAGGGAAGGCCCCCGGCCTGGGCTATTCCTTACACCACAAAGAGGCCGTCCTTCGTGATCGTGGACGGCCTGCCTCTCCTGTTTACGCGGGACGTTACGACCTACGACGTTCGTCTTTTCCACGGCTCCAAGGAGGCCGCCCGCCGCGCGTGGGACGCCAACGGCGAGGGTTGGGCCCGAAC
>CAXUKB010000044.1:0-18816 GCA_964251345.1 uncultured Fimbriimonas sp.
GCCTTGGACTGCTCGTTCCTACCCTGCCTGACTCGCCCGAGTTTCCCGAACATGCCTTGTTCGAAGCCGTAGAGAGCCGCTTGGACCGGCGAGCCCATCTTGCTTACAGCGCGCTCCTTGCCCGCATCGTCAGCTTTGCGAGTGCGTACGGCTTGCAAAACCGAGTCTCGCCACCGTCGAATCCAGCCGACGGCGTGCTGGATGCTAGCGAGTCATAGAAGGCGCGTTCTCCGGTACAAACTCGGACTTCGGAATGCCCGAGACGTGCCGGTCGGTGATGGCGAGCTCGCCGTTCTCGTCGCTCAGCCGGGCGTGCATACGGACCGTCTTCGCCGCGCCTTGGGCGTCGACGTAACGAACCAGGTGTTCTCCGGATGAGAACCGGGATAGATCGAATCCGTTCGCCGAGTCGAGAGCCACCGGGCTCCCGTCGAGCGTGACGTTCGAAGGCTTCGCGTCGAAATAGACGCGGTAAGGATTGAGGAAGAGATTGCCTATCCAAAGGAGCGCCAAAGGAAGCAAGGTGTACAGTACGCCCCAGCGGAAGAACAGGCCGAGCCAGAACCGCCCCGGCGTCGTCCGCCTCAGCACGAGTTTCCGCTTTTTCGGCGGTCGGCCCTTCATGTCTGAAGCGCGATAGCGGGGCTGGGAGCGGGGTTTCATACGCTTGGCTCACGATTGCCTACGGTTGCTTACGACCGCCAACATCGCCCGGAGCTATTGTCGGCAAGGATCGCGGTGTTCGCAGCCGTAAGCGCATCCTCACAATCCCTTCGCCGCCTGGATGAAGGCGCGCATCCGGCCGATGTCCTTGACGCCCGGGCGTTCCTCGACGCCACTGCTCACGTCCACCCCGAAGGGACGGACGCGGGCGACCGCCTCGGCCACGTTGTCCGGGGTGAGGCCGCCCGCGAGCATGATCGGCGTGCGGGAGAGGCGCACCACCTCGGCGGCGAGATCCCAATCGATCCGCTCGCCGGTGCCCCCCCACTGACCCGACTTGGAGAAGGCGTCGAGCACCACGAGATTCGCGTTGACGAGGGTATCCACGACGTCCTGCGCCTTCTGGCCCGGACGCATCCGGATCGCGTGGATTCGCTTCGGCGCGGGCTCGGGGAACACCTCCCACTCGACCCCTTGGACCACGTCGAAAAGCCCCTTCGGCACTGGGCGGTCGACCCGGCCGAACACGGCGACCTTGATTGGGATGGGAGGAAGGACGGACAGCCAGGGCAACTCGCCCTCGCCTACGTACCGCGGGCTCGTGCGCTCGAACACAAATCCTAAGGCGTCGGCGCCGGCGTCGATCGCCGCCTCCGAATCGCTGGCGTTCGTAAGGCCGCAAATCTTGACCCTCGTCACCAAACCCCTCCGCGAAGCATTCGCTTGATTAGAACGCACTGGCCGCCGTGGTAGGAGTCGTGCTGCACGACGTGGCCCACGATCCAGCGGACGGTGAGTGCCGGACGGCCGGGGTGAGGCTTCAGGCGGCGACCGGCGTCCGGCTCGTTCCGAAGTCGCGTGTACGTCTCTGCCCGGACCCCATCCATCAGCGCGAGATAGTCTTCGTAAGGCATGCGGGGCGCCTCGCCCCAGACGCCCTCGTCCTGACGGGTCTCGTCCGAAAGCGTTCGCCGCTTGAATTCATCGGAGAGCGGCTGCCCACCGACGACGGCCTGAAGCCACCAGGCTTCGGCCTCCGCGATGTGGAGCAGCACCGCTCCGATCGAGGGACCGTCGGGGAAAGGGCGTGCGACGAGCTCATCTTCGGAAAGATCGCCGAGCTCTTCGCGCCACTCGCGGGTGCCGTCGTCGAGCGCCGCGAGAAGCGCGGCCAGACCGGGTTCGAAGCCCGCCGGCGGAAGGGCGTCGTACACTTCTACCAACCCATCACCTCGCGCACCTTGGCTTCTACGTCGGGCGCGGCACAGAACGTCGTCCCGATCAGCACCGCCCGCGCGCCCGTCGCCGAGACCCGGTCGATGTCGGCCTTGGTCTCCAGCGCGGACTCGCTCACGCGGACCCGAGCGGCGGGGAAGAGGGGCAGGAGCCGCTCCGTGACGGCGAGATCGGTACTGAAGTCGCTCAAGTCGCGGTTGTTCACTCCGACCAACGTCGCCTCGGCCGCCAGGGCACGCTCCGCGTCGGCTTCGTCGTGCACCTCCACGAGCGCGTCCATTCCGAGGCTCTCGGCGAGTCCCTTCAGCTCCCGAAGCTGGGCCACGCTGAGGGAGGTCGCGATGAGGAGGATCGCGTCGGCGCCCCACGCGCGGGACTCCCACACCTGATACTCGTCGTAGAGAAAGTCTTTTCGAAGCACCGGCAACGCGACGGCGGCGCGGGCGCGACGCAGGTTCTCGGCGGACCCTCCGAAGCCGGGGCCATCGGTCAGGACGCTCAGGACGTGCGCCCCCGCCCGCTCGTATGCCTCGGCGATCGCCACGGGATCGAAGTCCTCCCGGATCGTGCCCTTGGAAGGGCTGGCCTTCTTCACCTCGGCGACGAGAGCGACGGAGGCTTCGGCGGTCGCGAGGGCGAGCTCGAAGCCGCGGGGCCGTTCGACGTCGAGGGCACGGTCCTTGAGCTCCGCGAGGGGAACCGCCGCGCGGGCCGTCGCCACCTCGTCCCGCTTGCGGTCGAAGATTCGATCTAAAACGCTCAAAGCACGGCCTCCCCGATCATCCGTTCCAGTTTGGCGCGGGCGGCGCCGGAGGCGATGGCGGCAAGGGCTCTCTCCGCGCCTTCGGGAAGAGAGTCGGCGATGCCGGAGAGGTGGATCGCCGCCGCCGCGCTGGGCAAGACCGCGCGGGCGCGCGGCGATTCGGGGTCGGTGATCGCCTCGCGCACCGCCGCCGCCGCGTCTTCGAGGGTCTCGGGCGGCGCAAGGGCGGCGGCGTCGACGGGGTCGAGACCGAAGTCGTGGGGCTCCAGGGTCTCGCCAAAGACCCGGCCGTGCCAGACGCGGACGGTCTCCGTCGGTCCCGTTGGCGAGATTTCGTCGAGGCCTTCCATGCCGTGAACGAGGTAGGCCCGCTCCGTACCGAGCTGATTCAACGCCTCGCCCATGCTCCTGAGGAGGGCGGGGTCGTAGACGCCGATGAGTTGCCGCCGTGCGCCGGCGGGATTCAGGAGGGGGCCAAGCTGGTTGAACACGGTGCGCTGGCCTAGTTCGCGGCGGGCCTTAGCGACGTGCCGCATGGCGGGGTGGTGGCTTTGGGCAAACATAAAGACGAGTCCGGTGTCGCGAAGGAGATGGCCTAGGTGCTCCGCTTCGCCCGTAATGGGCACGCCGAGCGCCTCGAGCACGTCGGCGCTGCCGCAACGACTGGTCATCGCGCGGTTTCCGTGCTTGGCGATACGGACGCCCGCGCCTGCGGCCACGAAGGCGGCGGCGGTCGAGACGTTAAAGCTCGGGATTCCACCCCCCGTCCCGCAGGTGTCGACGAGCCCTTCGGGATCGGCGGGGATGAGTGCGGCGTGGGACCGCAGCTCGGCGGCGAAGGCGGCGAGCTCGCGCGTTGTGCAGCCTTTCACCCGCAAGGCGAGCAGAACGCCGCCGATTTGCGCGTCGGTCGCCTCGCCCCCGAGCAGGAACCGCATGAGAAGGCGCGCCCGCTCTGGGTCCAGGTCGCGCCTTTCCACAAGGGGAAGCACGAGCTCGGGGAAAGTCATAGGGAGAGTTTGACAGGGAAAAGGCGAAGGGGGCAAAGGAAAAGGCGGTGCATCTCATCCCTTCGTCCTCTCTCCCTTTTCCCTCCGGTATCATCCCGTTGTGCAGGAGCAGTACCTCGGGGTTCTGGCGGCGCTCGCCTTGGCGGCGCTCGTCAGCGGCGGTTTCGTGGCGGGCACCTTCTTTCTTGGCCCGAAGAAGCAGACGCCCTACAAGGACGCCCCCTACGAGTGCGGCGTCACGCCGGTGGGCGATGCCCACGAACGGTTCCCGATCAAGTTCTACTTGGTCGCCATGCTGTTCATCCTGTTCGACATCGAGACCGTTTTTCTCTGGAGCTGGATGACCGTGTTCCGCAGCAGCGACACCCGCTTCATGGTCTTCTCCTTCTTCGAGTTCCTGACCTACATGGGGACTTGGATCGTGGGTTACGTTTACGCCGTGAAGGTCGGAGCGACCGACTGGGACGAGACGACGAGCCTCGCGCCGGAGAAGCTGATGGACTCGCCGAAGCCCCTGCTGACCGAACCCAAGCCCCTCGTGGAGGTGGCCTGATGGCCGACGCCGCCGAGGCTCCGGCCGTCGAGGCCGTTCCGGAGGCGCTCGAGATCGAGCGCCTCCGTGAAACGGGCGCGCTGCTCGGGAGCAAGGTCGAGCGTGACCAGCTTTACCTTTTCGTCGAGCGCTCGCGGATTCGCGAGGTCCTGACGCTTCTCCGCGACGGCGAGGGACTCGAGTACCGCCTTTGGAGCGAGTGCACCGCCGTCGATTATTCCGCGTGGGACCACGCCCGGGATTTCCCCGAAGGACGCTTCGAGGTGATCTACAACCTCTACAGCCCCAAGCGCGGTGCCCGCATCCTTGTGAAACTCTCCGTCGACGACGGCCAAACGGTGCCTTCTGCCATCCCGGTGTTCGCCGGCGCCGAGTACCCCGAGCGCGAGATCAACGACCTATTCGGTGTCGTCTTCGAGGGTAATGAGGCGCGGCGCGGCCAGCGGTTCCTCCTGCCGGATGACTGGCAGGGCCACCCGCTACGCAAGGACGTTCCCCTCGGCGGCGAGGACGTGAACTTCGACCGGGGCACGCGCGGCCCGGCGGGCGAGGACGTGATGATGCACCACGCGGGTGAGAGCTTCGAAGGCAAGACCGGCAGCGAAGACGTTTCGGGACGTTAGCCGAGTTCCGGCCTGGAAGGGTTTCCCAACGGTTCTCCTTTGGGCGATGGTAGATGCGCCGATCGCCTTCGGAACTCAGCTTACGCCGTTCGATCGACGCTCCTTCTTCCGAGTGTCCAAGATCGCTCTCGTTCAGGGCAAAACCGTTTGGTTCTGGCTTTCTTGTGTTTGCGGTGAGTGTCGCAATATTTAGCCTCAACTCGGGTTAAAACCATCGTACAATGACCGGTCTCGCCTTCTTGTGCTCCTTTGGAGCACGTCGGCGCGAATGTCTTATTCGAAGGAAGCCATGAAACGAGCCTTCACTCTCATCGAACTTCTCGTCGTGATCGCGATCATCGCGATCCTTGCCGCCATCTTGTTCCCCGTCTTCGCGCAAGCTAAAGAGTCTGCGAAGGTCACCGTCGTCATTTCCAATACCAAGCAGACGGGTGTCGCGATGGTGATGTACGGTTCCGACAACGACGACAACTTCCCGTTGGCCATGGGGCGACGCCCTGCCGCCAGTGGCAGCACCTGGGGCGTCGGCGTCGCCACTCCGATTCCGGCGGACAACCTCTATCAGGACGCAACTTGGAGCCAGCCCGCGCGCATCAACATGGCGTCGAGCATCTGGGGGAACTCGGTGTACCCCTACATGAAGAACTACGACATCCTCGCGGTTCAGAGCCTGCCGGACCTCAACCTGACGGGGACCGACGTTCCCCGGGTCAAGACTCACACGTGCCTCACGATGAACGGCCTTCTTCACGGCCTAAGTCAGACGGCGATCGAAGCGCCTTCGACGGTCGTTCTTCTCTGGCCGGGCGGCGGAGGCACGAACACGCTTGCCCGCGTCAGCGCGAACCCGGATCTGGACTGCGGCAGCACCGACGATTGTAAGTTCAACCCGTCCGGCGCGCCTTCGAGCTCGATTGGACCCTACGGAGGCAACGACCAGCGGTTCATCCCGTCCGCCGCGACTTCGGTCTGGACGTTCAGCCGTCGCCGCGTTCCCATGGCGCGCACCGACTCCTCGGCGAAGTCGGTCGTCATCGGGCAAGTCATCCAACCCAGCCAGATCGCTTTTGGAAACGGCGTCCTGAGCGATCCCTACGCCTCGGTCTCTTCCGCCGGACTGGCGGGCGCGTACTGGCCCTGCTACTTCGACGCGAATGGAAACGTCGCCTACGATGCGACCAAGAACTACGACTGCTACTTCCGACCTGACCGCACCAAGTAAATGAAGAAGACTCTCGCTCTCGTCATCCTACTCTCCGTCCTTGTGGCGGCGGGCTGCAGTTCCGGCGAGCCTTCGGGCAACATCGCGCCGCCGGACGTGAAAGTGGAGAAGGCGGGTTCCGGCACGGGGCCGCAGCCTTCGATGGGAGCGGCTCCCCCGGCGACGCAGCCCGGCGCCGCCAAGCCTTCGACCGAATAATCGAAGCGTGGTTTCGATACCAGGGGACGGAAGCGAGTTCGCTTCCGCCCCCTTTGTCGTTTGAGTGGGTCTCGGTCGGCCGGCGACGCCGACGGGCCTCAGATTAAAATCGCGATAAGGAAGACCCCGCGAGCCAAGCGGGCCGCACGGGTAGCATCCTCGTAGAAACTCTTATGGCGGCATCCTCTAGCTTTATGCCTTCAACCTCGACGGTCTTCGAAAAGACCGGCGAGAACACGATGGTCGTCAACATGGGGCCGCAGCACCCCTCGACTCACGGGGTTCTTCGCGTCGTTTGCGAGCTCGAAGGCGAGACGATCGTCCAGTGCAAGTGCGTCATCGGCTACCTGCACACCGGCATGGAGAAGGAGGCCGAGTACCAGCAGTACCAAAAGTGCGTCACGATGACGGACCGCATGGACTACCTCAACACGTACGGCAACAACCTTGCCCACGCGTTGGCGGTCGAGAAGCTGCTGGAATGCGAAATTCCGCGTCGCGGCCAGTACTTGCGGGTGATCCTCGCGGAACTCAGCCGCATCGCGAGCCACATGGTCTGGCTCGGCACCCACGCTCTCGATCTCGGCGCGATGACGCCGATGTTCTACTCGTTCCAGCAGCGCGAGTACATTCTCGATCTCTTCGAGATGATGAGCGGGGCGCGGATGATGGGCTCCTGGATCGTCCCCGGCGGGCTCCGTGGCGACATGCCCGAAGGTTGGGACAAACGGCTGCGCACCTTCCTCAACGGCGTGCTGCCGGAGATCGAGGTCATGGAAGGGCTCCTGATCGAGAACCCGATCTTCAAAGAGCGCACTTACGACATCGGCACCCTGTCGGTCGACCAATGCCTCTCGCTTGGCTGTTCCGGCCCGATTCTGCGCGGGAGTGGCATGGCGCTCGACCTTCGCAAGAGCAGCCCCTATTCCAGTTACGAGGACTTTGATTTCCTTGTGCCCGTTGGGGCGAAAGGCGACGTCTATGACCGTTTCCTTGTCCGCGTCGCGGAGATGAAGGAGAGCGTCAAGATCATTCGGCAGGCGATCGACGGACTGCCCGAGGGGCCGATCAACACGAACGACCGTAAGATCGTGCCGCCGCCACGAGCGGAGCTCGACACATCGATGGAGTCGCTGATTCACCACTTTAAGCTGTACACCGAGGGCTATCACCCGCCCGTGGGCGAGGCGTACGGAGCGGTCGAGGGCTCGAAGGGTGAACTGGGCTTCTACGTCGTGAGTGACGGCTCGAATCGTCCGTATCGTTGGCACGAGCGAGGAAGTTCGTTCACCAACCTCAAATCGATGGAGGTCATGGCGGTCGGCCGTTTGCTGCCAGCCGTCGTGGCGATTATCGGGTCGATCGACATCGTGCTGGGCGAAATCGATCGCTGATTCCGTTAAGACGACGTCGTGGGTTTCGGGGGCCTTAAGAAATTGCGAGACTTTTCGCAGGAATCGCGACTGAGATCTCCGATTATGTTTTGTACAATACGGGGGTCATCTTTCGGCCCGCCGTTGGGCCGCTCGATTGGTCGTTTCGGAAATCTGCAGGGCTATTATGAAAAAGGCATTCACCCTCATCGAGCTCCTCGTCGTCATCGCCATCATCGCGATTCTCGCCGCCATCCTCTTCCCCGTTTTCGCTCAGGCTAAGCTCGCCGCGAAGAAGACGAACGCACTGAGCGAAGTCAAGCAAATCGGCCTCGGGACGCTCGTGTACATGAACGACTCCGATGACCACACGGTGCCCAACTGGTACAGTCGGCGGTCCGATGGTGCGTACACGTCGTACATGGACATGGTCTATCCGTACTTGAAGAACACTGCGCTTGCGATCAACGCGCAGTCGGTCAATACGGCGGACTACAGCGTTGCGGCGGCAACGGGCAAGGTCGTGGCAGCCCACTACGTAATCCCCGCGTTCAATCCTTGGACCTATTACAACTGGGCGGGAACGGTCATGTTCGCGGGCTGGCCGGTTGAGAGCAATGAAGTTACGACGGCGAGTGGCGGTGTGTGCTCTGGTCTTAGCGCCTACGCGTTCTGCGTCGGACCCGGTCAGGTCGACCAACCGGCGGACGCGGTCTCGCTCGTTCCCGGTGCGCTGATCACCTATAAGCTGGGTGCCGGGTATGCGGGCGCCGATCTGATGTTTGGCTCGACGGACACCGTCGCGTTCCCGTGCGATCCTACGACGGTCGCGGGCAAGAGCACCTTCATTTTCAACACGGGCGCCAACTACGGCTTCTGCGACGGTCACGCGAAGTACTTCGCTGCGAAGAAGCTCAACGGCGACAACTCGTCGACCTACAACTACGGCGGTACGAACTACCCGGCAAGCCCCTTCATGAAGGTGAAGTCTTAATGAAGAAGTTTGTCGCACTTTTCGTTGCGACGGCGATCGCCGTCATGGTTGCGGGTTGTGGAAGCAGCACGGACGCGGCCGACTCGGCTCCCGTCGTGTCGAAGCCCGCGCCGCCGGCAACGCCCGGCGGCCCCGCCCCGACGGGTGGAACGGCTTCCGGAGTGGGTGACCTCCCCCCTCCTCCAAAGCTTACGAAGTAAGCCGTCGATAGGCTGGCCGACATTCTCCCGAATGTCGGCCAGCCCTTTTTACGGGCTTTGTCTTCCGGTAAAATCGAATCAGCGATGAGCGAACCGATCACTCTCGGCGGCCCGAGGCCGCGACCGCCCAAGGCCGATGAGGTCGTTCTCCGGTTCAGCGAGGAGGGCGTCCACGAGATGGAGATGCTTAAAACGCACTATCCGACGCTCAAGTCGTGCATTCTCCCAGGCCTGTGGCTCGCCCAGCGTGAGTACGGCGGCTTTCTCTCCGGCGAGGCGATCGCCGAAGTCGCGTTCCGGCTGAACCGCTCGATCGCGGAGGTCGAGGGCGTGGCGACGTTCTACTCGATGTACAACGCCGCCCACAAGCCGGGCCGCCATAAGATTGAGCTCTGCACCTGTCTTTCCTGCAGCGTGAACGAGGCGTATTCTCTTCGTGACTACATCGTCAAGAAGCTCGGCGTAGGCCACGGCGAGACGACCGAGGACGGAGTGTTCACCTTCGAGGAGGTCGAGTGCCTCAACGCGTGCGACCGCGCGCCGGTAGTGCAGGTGGGTGACACGTACTACGGACCGGTCGACCGCACGTTCATCGACTCGCTGATCGATCGCCTGCGTTCGCAAGAGGAGTCGACGGTGGTCAAGCTCGCGGACGAGATCGTGAAGGCGCAGGTCGGCAAGTCGGAGCGGTACGGCTCGCCGCCGCCCGCGCCCGAGGGAATGCCCGACTCCACCAGTCGATGAACCCGCGGCTTGACCTGCTTCACGCTTATCCGTTCGAACGATTGCGCCGCCTTTTCGCGGGGATCGAGCCCGGCGGGGACCCGATCAACCTGGGGATCGGCGAACCGCAGCATCCGACGCCGTCGGTGATCACCGAGGCGCTGGTGCGCGCGATGCCGCTCCTCGGCAAGTATCCCCCGACGGCGGGCACGCCGGAGCTTCGGGAGGCGATCGCCGCATGGCTCGGACGGCGATACCGCATCGCCGTCGAAGAGAGGGAAGTGTTGCCCGTGGCGGGTTCGCGCGAGGCGCTTTTCGCCTTTGCGCAGGCGGTGCTCGATCCTGCCGATCCCGGCGTCGTGCTCCTGCCGAACCCCTTCTATCAGATCTACGAAGGTGCCGCGCTGCTCGCCGGAGCCGAGCCGTTCTACGTCCCGACACCCGAGGAGAACGGCTACTTGCCGGATTGGTCGGCGGTACCCGAGGACGTTTGGTCTCGCGTGAGGCTCGCCTATGTCTGCTCGCCGGGCAATCCCACGGGGGCAGTGTTGGACCTCGACGGCTGGAATGAGGTTTTCGCCTATGCCGACCGTTACGGTTTCGTGGTCGCGGCCGACGAGTGCTACTCGGAAATCTACAACGGCGAGCCCCCGGTCGGAGCGCTCCAAGCGGCCAAAGAACTGGGCCGGTCGAACGAGCGGCTCGTGGTGTTCAACTCTCTGAGTAAACGTTCCAGCGCGCCCGGACTGCGGTCCGGCTTCGTCGCGGGCGACGCGGAGATCGTCGCGAAGTTCCTGCTCTACCGGACCTATCACGGCTGTGCGCCGGGACTCAACGTCCAGGCGGCAAGCGCCGCCGCGTGGAACGACGAGGCACACGTCGAGGAAAATCGGGCGAAGTACCGCGTGAAGTTCGACGAGGTTACCGAGGCAATCTCGCAATACCTGCCGACCCGGAAGCCTCCGGGGGGATTTTTCCTTTGGGCGAAGGTGCCTGGAGAAAACGATCAGGAGTTTGCTCAAGGGCTCTACGCAGGCACCGGACTGACCGTTCTGCCCGGCTCGTACCTCGGCCGTGGTGTCGAAAACCTTAATCCTGGGATGGGCTACGTTCGGATCGCCCTCGTTCCGGAAAAGGATCTTGTCGTCAAAGCCGAACTTGCGATCGAGATGTTCTGCGACGGCGGGGAGATCTGGAATCGGGCCGAACGTGCAAAATCCTAGGATGCATCCGCTCGAAGGGCTTCTCGACGCCGCGTGGGAAGACCGCGCCAAGTTCTCTCCCACCGATGCCCCCGCCGAATTGCGCGCGGCCGTCGAAACGGTGCTAGAGGATCTCGACCGAGGGACGCTCCGGGTGGCCGAAAAGCTCGATGGAGCGTGGACGGTGCACCAGTGGATCAAGAAGGCGGTGCTGCTGAGCTTCCGGCTCGCCGACAACGGGCCGATGGGCGCGGGCGACCTGCAGTACTGGGACAAGGTGCCGCTGAAGAAGCCGGACGGCTCCTATCGGGCGGTGCCGACGGCGACGGTCCGGCGCGGCGCGCACATCGCGAAGAACGTCGTTCTCATGCCGAGCTACGTGAATCTCGGGGCGTACGTCGACGAGGGCACGATGGTCGACACCTGGGCGACCGTCGGCTCCTGCGCCCAGATCGGGAAGAACGTTCACCTCAGCGGCGGCGTGGGCATCGGCGGGGTGCTGGAGCCCCTCCAGGCGAACCCCACGATCATCGAAGACGGCTGCTTTATCGGGGCGCGAAGTGAGGTCGTCGAAGGCGTGGTCGTCGAGGAGGGCGCGGTGCTCTCGATGGGCGTATTTATCGGGCAGAGCACGAAGATCTTCGATCGCGCCACGGGCGAGATCTCCTACGGCCGCGTCCCGGCGGGAGCGGTGGTCGTGCCGGGCTCCTTGCCCGCGAAAGACGGCTCTCACAGCCTCTACGCGGCGGTAATCGTAAAGCGGGTCGACGCGCAGACCCGGGCCAAGACAAGCGTTAACGAGCTTCTGCGGGATTGATCAGCGTCCGGAGGGTGTCGCCGAGAACGAAGCTCAGCCCTCCTGTTGGCGTCCAACGAAGGTGGTGCGGCTGGCTTTCCAGCCGCCAATGGATCCAGACATCGCGAAGAACGCCGTAGCTTGGGGGCGAATCGTCGTGGATCGTTCCGAGCAGGCGGGGTTGGGATCCGTCCGCTTGCGTCGTCCAGATTCCGACTCGATGGTCGCGAGGCAAGGTCACGATCCAGGCGATTCGGTGGCCATCGAGGGAGAAGGCCGCTTCTTCGATACTCCCTTCACGCGGAGGCGAGAATCTGCCGATTTCGGAGGCATGGCCCTTGGGCGTGAGCGAAGTCGCGAGGATCGTGCCCCGCGACCGATCTTGTTCCCCTTTCGTGTCGCGAAAGAACTTGACTGTCCGGACGTGATTGCGGTTCAGAACCCAGGTCGGGTCGATCTCATCTCCCAAGGGGCGAACGCCCGTGTCCGAAGCAAGCGGCTCGGTGCGTCCATCTCGCCAGTAGATGCCGTCGTACCCTCCGGATCGGTTGTTCCAGACCAGAACGCTCCAGCTCTTGGAGTCGGAGGTCCAAAAAAGAGGACCCACCTCACCGCGCGTGCTCACGGCGTGAGGGTCGCCGCCGTCGACCTCTCGAGCGAGAACTTCGTCGCTTTCCGTCCAAGCCATTCGGGAGCCGTCGGGTGAGAGACGGCTCGACTCGTCGAGTCCGACGGAACTCTTCCAAGCGGAAAGGCGGCGACCCTTAGGATCGAATCGGGTGAACAGGCTCTGCGTCTCATCGACCATCTCTCCGGTGACGACCGGACACCACAGAACGAGCCCACCGTCGGGCTGCCATGCATAGTCGTGAACGTGGGAGAAACCCGTCGCAAAGGGGTGGGAAGCCTGCCGCAGGTCCGGAGCGTCGAGGCGCGGCAGCGGCGCGGCCGTCGTGCCGAGAAGCGAGGCGACGGGGCCGTTGCCGGTCCGTTGGGCGACTTGGCCCGCGGTTAGTCCCGAGCGGTCGCGAAGGTCGCGCCGCGCGCCGAAAAGAAGCAGGAGCTTCACGGCGCGGAGCTTGCCGTGGGCCGCCGCGACATGAAGGGGATAGCCTCCCGTTCCCGCTCCGTTGACCGGAGCGTTGGCTCGAAGCATCATGCGGAGGGAATCGAGCGAGTCGTCCTCAATGGCTCGGTTCAGGGCCGTCGCGTCGATCGGCGCCTTGGCGGCGATCAAGAAGCGCAAGACCTTAGGGCGATCCGAGTAGCCCCATGCGGCCATTCGGCTGGGTGGCACGCCGGCCCGCAGCAGCACGCTTACCATCGGGGCGGGGTCGACCTTCTCGTTCCATCTCGCCGCATCGATGGCGTTGAACCCCCACATGGAGAGGGTGTTCGGGTTGGCTCCCGCCCTGAAAAGCGCCAGGGCGATCGGAACACACCCTGCTTTGGCGGCGCGCATGAGCACAGTTTCGCCGTCGGTCACGTACGCGTTGGGGCTCGATCCCGCCCGCAACGCCGCCCGTACCGCCGGAAGGTCGCGACGCTCGATCGCGGCGAAGAGCGGTCGGTCGACGGTTTCTGCCCGGCGGACCTTCACGTCGGCAAAGGGCAACATGCCCTAACGACGCACCGGGACGGACCTTCGTTACAGACTTGAACGATGGATGCGCCCCTCAGACTTCTCAAGGATCTGATCGCCCGGCCCAGCGTCACGCCGGACGACGCCGGGATCTTCGATCTCTTGCGTCCGCGGCTCGAGGCGGCCGGGTTCGCGGTCCAGGTCCTGCGCTATCCCGACGCGAGCAATCTTTGGGCGACCCGGGGCGAGGGACCGTGGCTCGTGTTCAATGGCCACGTCGACGTCGTTCCTGCGGGGCAAGGCTGGACGAGCGATCCCTTCGTTCCGTTCGAGCGCAACGGCTTTCTCGTTGGACGAGGTGCGTGCGACATGAAGGCGTCGGTGGCGGCGATGGTCGTCGCCTTGGAACGGACCGCCGCGCCCGTCGCCCTGCTTCTGACGAGCGACGAAGAAGGCCCGTCACACGACGGGACATCCCGGGCGCTCGATGATCTCATCGCGCGCGGAGCGCGGTTCGAGGGAGCGCTCGTCGGCGAGCCGACGAGCGAGTCGACCTTGGGCGACGCGTTCAAGCCGGGGCGAAGGGGTTCGCTGACCGGTCGAATCGCGGTCAAGGGCGTTCAGGGGCACGTCGCCTATCCCGAGCGGGCAGACAACGCGGCGCATCGGCTCGCCCCGGCGCTTGCCGAACTGGTCGCCACGCGGTGGGACGAAGGTGACGCGTTCTTTCCGCCGAGCACGATGCAGGTTTTCGAACTCGCTTCGGGCGTAGGGGCGACGAACGTCGTGCCCGGGGAGGCGCGACTGGGGATCAATTTCCGCCACGCGCCCGCCTCGTCCGCGGCTTCACTCCAGAGCCGGGTCGAATCGATCTTGCGGCGACACGAGGTGCGTTTCGAAGCGGCTTGGACAGCGAGTGCCGATCCGTTCCTCACGGCTACCGGTCCGCTTACGGAACGGCTCGTCGCGGCGGTCCGAGAAACCACCGGACAAACGCCGGTGGCCCGGACGGGCGGGGGCACGAGCGACGCGCGGGCCTTTGCGGCGCGGGGAATCGAGGTCGTCGAGTTTGGGCCGGCGCCGATCTCGATGCACGGCGCGGACGAGGCGGTGCTCATTGTAGATCTGCAGCCTTTGACCTCCATTTACGAGCGGATCGTCGAAGGTAGATCGCGGCGGTCCGCAATACCCTTGGGCGGGACGCCCGAGCCACGGGAAGAGTAGAATCAGTGGAGCCTATGGCCGAGTACAAGCTTCTTCTCGAGCACAGCCACGATCCCGCCTTTCGAACGCTCGAAGGCTACAAGAAGACGGGCGGCTACACGGCGCTGGCGAAGGCCCTCGCGGGGGAGCGCCAGGCGATCGTCGACTCGATCAAGGCGGCCGGCTTACGGGGGCGAGGCGGCGCGGGCGCGCCCGCGTTCCTCAAGTGGGGCGGCATGCCCAAGCCGGAGGCGAAGAAGGGTCCTCACTACTTGATCTGCAACGCGGACGAGGGCGAGCCGGGCACCTTCAAGGACAAGCAGCTCCTTGAGACTTGCCCCTTCGAGATGATCGAGGGCATGACCATCGCGGGCTACGCCGTCTCGGGCGACGCGGGCTACATCTACATCCGTGGTGAGTTCGTCGACTGCGCGCGCTCGGTGCGCGCGGCGATCGACGAGGCGTACGCCGCGGGACTGCTCGGCAAGAGCATCATGGGGATCGAGGGGTTCAACTTCGACCTCTACGTCCACATGGGCGCAGGCTCCTATGAGTGCGGGGAAGAGTCGGCCCTAATGTCGTCGCTTATGGGCGAGCGAGGAATGCCGCGCTTGAAGTTCCCCCATGCGCCATTCCCCGTGGTTAAGGGCGTATGGGACCTGCCGACGCTCGTCCACAACGTCGAATCGTACAGCAACGTGCCCTACATCACGAACATGGGCGCGGAGGGCTGGGCGAAGCTCGGGGCGTCGACGAAGAACTCGCGGGGCACCAAAATCTTCTCCGTCTCTGGCCATGTGAACAGGCCGGGCAACTACGAAATCGAGTTCGGTACCCCGCTCACGGAGCTTATCGAACTGGCAGGCGGGGTGCGTGGAAAGATGAAGGCCTGCATTCCCGGCGGTTCGTCCATGCCGATCATCAAGCCGGACGCCGTCGAAAAGGCGATCATCGGCTACGAAGAAATGATGGAGACGGCCAAGACGATGGTCGGTTCGGGAGGCTGCATGGTGCTGAACGACACCATTTGCATCGTGACCTTCTGCTGGCGCACGGCGGTGTTCTACGCGAACGAATCCTGCGGTAAATGCACTCCGTGCCGCGAAGGGACGCGTTGGATGGTTCAGATTCTGGAGCGAATCCTGAGCGGCGGCGGACGTCCGGGCGACGCGGAGTTGCTCATGCAAGTGGCTTCGCAGATCGACGGACGCTCGTTCTGCGCCCTGGGTGACGCCGCCGCCTGGCCCGTCATGGGCATGCTCCGGCAGTTCCCCGAGGAGTTCGCCTATTACATCGAACACGGCCGGAGTATGGTAACAGGCCGCGAAATGGCGATGGCGTAGCGCGCCTCCCGGAGGGAGGCACCAGCGTGTATACTCGTCGTGTCGCGCGGTTGTAGCTCAGTGGATAGAGCGCTTCCCTCCGGAGGAAGAAGTCGGGGGTTCGAGTCCCTTCAGCCGCGCCAATTTTGAGCCTGTAAAACGGCCTCTCGGGATTCTCTCCCGAGAGGCCGTTTTTGATTGGGCAACCTGCCCGGCGCTAGGCTCGTTTTCGGCGGCGGAGCATCGCGACCGTGCCGAGACCGATCGCGGCGAAGGTCGCGGGTTCGGGCGTGGGCATGGGAGCGATGTAACTTACGTTATAGCCTCCGACGTCGTCGTTGTAATAGCCTGCCGGGTCATCGAAGCTATAAGCGTCCGCAATGCCCAGCACGAGTTTCGACGCCCCCGCGGGGACGGCGAAGGTCTGTGTCGACCCCGAGCCGGTCCCTGTGAGGCCGTCACCGATGTAGAACACCTGCCGTAGGCCGGGCGCGTAGCTCGCCAGGGTGAAGGCAGACGTATCGGGGTAGCTTATGCCCGCCGGTGCGGCGAGCCCGGAGAAGTCGCCCGCCGGAATGAACAGGCCCACCAACTCGCCGCTGAGCGGCGCGGTAAAGCCCGAGATCGGTCCGACCGAAGGAATGGTCGTGCTGGATGCGAACGTGCCTCCGTCCGGCCCGTTGTTGAGCGATCCGCCCCAACCGGCGATTCCGTTGGCGGAAAAGGTCACCGTGGTTGCGCCCGGCGAGAGCGTGATCGAAGGTGCGACGAGCCCACCGCCACCGCCTCCTGGCTGAGGCGTTCCCACGCCGTAGCCAAAGATGTTCGACTGAGCGTCGACGTACAAGGAACCGGACTGAGCCCGTGCGAGGGAGAACACCGCGGTCGACAAGGCGAGGGCCGCGGCGGTGCGAAGGAAGGGAGCACGCATCAGGGCTCTACGTTGACAGGCTTGCGTGAGCCTTCCGTGAGTGCATCAATCTGGAAGGAAAAATCTTGTGTTCTTCGAAAATCTCGCCTGCTCCTCGCGTCGTTCCCCGCCCGGTTGACGCACAACTCGCGATCGACTCGACCGTGGCCATGTGCCGGAGGTACGTTAAAGCCGCATAGAACTCTTCTTCGATCGCATGGAAGCCTAAAATGGACCGCCAGGCGAATGATAAACCCGAACGAGGAGCCAAACCGATCGCGAGTTTTCGAACGATGCCCATGAATAAATCGACCTTTCTCGCGCTCGTCCTCCTCGCTTCTCCTCAAGCGCTGAAGGCCCAGACCACTCCGCCGGACCAAGCGCCCGTTTCAAACCCCTCGGACGGATCGGTCGATGTCGGACTCCCTTACATCCCTCTGTACGGAGGAAGTGTCGGCTTCGGCAGTCTGTTCTCGTCCCGATCGCGCGGCACCTTCGGCCGTAGCGGGATCAGCCTCGCGCCGGGTCTCGGTCCCGCGTTCACGAAGTACGGCCTCAGCCTTGCCCCTGGCTTCAACTTCTTTCATGCCAGCAGCCTAGTCGACGGAGAACGAAACCAGATCTTCCTCGTGTCGCTTGGGCCGAACTTCCGGTATGGCTTGGTCAAGCCGATCACCGCCAAGTTGGTGGACGGGAAGCCTGTGTATCACTTCCGGACTTTTGCCCCCTTTCTCGAAGCCGGGGTCAGTCTCGTCTATGGCGATCTCAGCGTTCATTCGGAGGGAATCAGCAACAAGACATTGACCGTCGGCGGAAACTTCGCGATCGGAACCTCGATTACGAAGAACGCCTTCGTCCGGGCGACCCTGCGGATCCTTCCCCTGATCGACTCTTACGACTTTAATCGCTACGGATTCGAACTCGGCGTCCGGTTCTAAAGAAGGCGGCCTTCAGTCCTCACCGAGCGACCCCTGCTAAGCCTTGAGCGGGTCCTCGTCGAAGTCGATTCGTTCCGACATCGGCCGTTCGATTTCGACACAGCATTTCGCCAGCAAGCGCACGAGTCTTCGGCTCTCGAACGCATCGATCGCCTGGCTCGCGAGTCGCTCGAGAAGCCTCGTCTGCTCCTGGGTCAGGGTGCGAGGCTGAACGTCGAGGATGCAAAGCGTGCCGATGCAACGGCCTTCGTGAGTTACGAGCGGCGCGCCCGCATAAAAGCGGGCGTACGGTGGGTTGACTACGAGCGGGTGGTCGGCGAATCGCGGGTCCGCGGCCAGGTCTTCGATGATCATGGTCTTGCGGCTAAGAATCGTGTAACGGCAGAACGCGATGCTTCGACTCGTCTCCCGAACCGGAGTGCCGACTTTCGCCTTGAACCAGTGACGGTCCTCGTCGATGAACCCGAGAACGGCAGCCGGCGCGTCGAGCAGGGCGGCGGCGATCTCGGCGATGCCGTCGAACGGCTGCTCGGGCGGCGTGTCGAGCATCTCGAAACCGTGAAGGTCCGCCAAGCGTTCGGCCTCGTCCTCCGGAACGGGCCACGGCGACGGCTTCAACTCATCGTTCATGAAGAAACTATCGGCACGCCTTGATGCTATAAGTAGGTACGCACCGTCTCGTTGTTGTCCTAGCGGTCGGAATCGCAATCCCGCCCCCGCGCCGCCGGTGACTATACGGTCGTAGAACCTACGTGCGCACGCCCGTCAATCTCGTCTTCGCCCTGCGGAGCCTGCGTGACGGCTGGACCCGAGCGCTCCTGTCGGCCCTCGGCATCACCGTCGGCGCAGCGGCGATCGCGCTCCTTGTCTCCATCGCGTTGGGGGTCCGTGACGATGTGGAATCGCAGGTGCGCGACCTTGGCGTGAACGTGCTCGTGGTGATCCCCGGCCGGATCGAGAGCGGCACCTTTAACCCGAATCTGGGCGGTACCAGCTACCTCAAGGAGGAAGACGCGGCAAGGCTCCGGCGGGTGCCGGGCGTCGTCCGCGCCGAACCGTTCACCTTCGTGGGCGGCGGCATTCACGCCGGCGCCCACGTTGCCACGCCATTCCTCGCCGCCTGTACGCCGGGTTGGTTCGCGATGCACCTGACCCGGATGCGCGAGGGCCACGTGTTCGGTGACGCGGAGGCGCGCACCGACGTCGTGGTGCTCGGCTCTGTGGCTGCGGACGCCCTCTTCCCCGGGACGTCGGCCTTGGGAAAGAGGGTCACGATCAACGGACGGACCTATCAGGTACTTGGGG
>CAXUKB010000045.1:0-9729 GCA_964251345.1 uncultured Fimbriimonas sp.
ACGCGGCCAAGGTCGTTCCGCCCCAGGTCGACGAGCATGATGTGCTCGGCACGCTCCTTCTCGTCGTGGATCAGCTCCTCGGCCAAGGCATCGTCTTCCGCTTCGTCCTTGCCTCTCCAGCGGGTTCCGGCGATGGGCCTCACCCTTGCCCGGTCGCCGTGCAGAGAGACGAGCAACTCGGGCGACGCGCCCACCATGTCGAAGTCGCCGAACCGCAGAATGAACATGTACGGCGACGGATTGATCGACCGGAGCGCACGGTAAACGGTCACCGGATGGGCCTCGACCGGAGTCTCAAAGCGCTGGGCGGGCACCATCTGGACGCCGTCGCCTTGCGTGATGTACGCCTTCATGCGTGTCACCATGCCTTCGAACTCGGCCTGCGTCACGTTGGCGGTGACTTCGTGGGGTTCGTAACGGTCGCGGGGAAGCGGGGGAAGCGGCTGGGCGAGCCGGTCGACGATGCCGTCGATCTCGCGCGCGGCCCGGTCGTAACCCCGCTCCGTACCGTCGGTCATCGCGACGATCTTGATCAGGTTTTTGGCGTGGTCGAAGACGACGACCACGTCGACCATCATCATCGCCATGTCGGGGAGCTGAAGATCGTCCGTCGTCGTGTCGGGCAACTGCTCGAAGTAGCGGACGATGTCGTAGGCGAGCATTCCGACCGCGCCGCCCGCAAAGGCGGGAAGCCCGGGAATGTCCATGGGGATCGTGTCGCCCAGTTCGCGCTTGAGCAGATCGAGAGGGTCTTCGCCGGGCGCGAGCTCGCCGTCCGTTTCGCCCTCGGGGGAGAGACGACGGACCTTGCCGTTCTTGGTGCGAAGCACGGCGCGGGGGTGAACGCCGAGAACGGAGTAGCGGGAGACCTGCTCGCCGCCGGTGACGCTTTCGAGAAGGAAGCTGTACGTCTCGTCGTTCGCGAGCTTCCAGTACGCGCTGAGGGGGGTTTCGACGTCGGCGAGGACTTCGCGAACGACGGCCCTCGGAGCCGTGCCGCGATCCCCGCGCAGGAACTCCTCGCGCGTTGGGGTGAGCATCCCCGAATTATGGCCCCGGATCACCTCTGCGGAAGGATTCTCCTTGGCCTTTCGTACGCGACACCAAATGGCATACTAGGCTGTGGCCGGCTTCACCACGCATACCGGGACGATCGCCGTCGTGCCGGGCGACAACCTCGACACCGATCGGATCATTCCGGCGCGCTTCCTTTCGCGCATCGAGCGCGCGGGCTACGGCGAGCTCCTCTTTAAAGACGTGCGCGGCCCGGAGTTCGCGCTCGACCAGCCGGAGGCGCAGGGCGCGACGATCATGGTCGTGGGGACGAACTTCGGGTGCGGCTCCTCGCGCGAACATGCGGTGTGGGCGATTCAGCAAGCGGGTTTTCGTTGCGTGATCGCGCGGGTCGAATCGAACTCGCCCGGCTTCAGCGACATCTTTCGGCAAAACGCCGAGAACTGCGGCCTGCTGCTCATCGAGCTTTCGCCTTGCGAGCACAAGGTAATGGTGGAAATGGGATCGGGCGCCACGGCGACCGTCGACTTGCCCGCGCAGACGATCGTCGCCAAAGGGGGGATGATCGACTTCGACATCAACCCGGCGACGAAAGCCTCGGTCGTGGCGGGGCTGGACCTGATCGGCTCGACCCTTCGGCACGAGGGTGCGATCAGCGCTTACGAAGCGCGGAGGGCGGCGTGAAGAGGCTGCTCCTCTTAGGTCTGGTTCTCGTGGGGTGTGCGCCAGGCGCCACCGAGTCCGACCACCAAGCCGATAGCGGAGCGATGCAAGCGGGGCAGACCGCGCAGGCGCAGAGTACGTCTTCCACCGCTCCGCCGACGAAGCCCATTGGAAACCCCAACCGGGTCTATCAGCTGGACACCTTGAAGAAAGTCGACCTGAACCTCAAGGGGCACACGGTCCACGCGTGGATCATGGACGACGAGAGCAAGCAGCAAGAAGGCATGATGTTTCTCGAAGACAAGGACGTAAAGGCGGACGAAGGCATGCTGTTCGCGTTCGATCAGGTCCAGCCGAAGACCAGGCCTGAAGGGCAACCCAGCGGTTTTTGGATGCACAACACGCTCATTCCGCTCGACATCGTCTATCTATCGCCGAACGACAAGGTCATTCGGATCGCGAACGGAAAAGTTCAAGACGACACGAATCTCCCGGCGGGGGCCGATTACAAAAACGTGATCGAACTCAAGGGAGGTACGGCGACAAAGTACGGCCTTAAGCCTGGCGACTCGGTTTCCATTCCGAATCTTCCCAAGGGATGAGCCATTATCTTAGAGAATTCTAACGAACTCTTGACGTAGCGGAGGGGTTAGATAGAGTTGACTATGTTGCCCCTAAGCCTTCTTGCGCTTGCGCCTACTGCGGCCGCCAAGTTCCCCTATCACGGCCCGGTCTTCAACTCCTTCGTCAAGGAGAGTTACCGGGTCGCCGGTCGGAAGAACCCCGAAGAGTTTTTCCAGGTGATGGACGCCCGCGCGGTGAAGGCGGGACTGCCGACTTGGGGACAGTGGGCAGTTCAGAACAAGCCGACCGGCACCGCTGACAACGCGCGTGAAGCCGGAGCGGCCGTTTGGAAGCGAATCAAGAAGACGATCACTAAGTTCAGCCTCGACCGGGGCTTCGAGTTCACCAACGCGGTGGTGACGAACGAAAGGCAGTGCTATCTGCAGTCGATCATCGTCGCGGGCGAGATGCAGAAGGCCGGCTACAACGCGGGCATCGCGATGGTCTGGAGCAATCCAAAAGGACAGACTTCGAACAACGGCCATGCCGTGGCCGTGGTCCGTACGGGCGCCAAGGACATCGTCGTGGACTGCTCCGAGCCTAAGCCTTTCGAGGTTCACAAAGGCCTGTTTATGCGAATGGGCGAAGGTTATAAGTACGTCGAGCCGGTTTACGACGCGGACGAGTGGATCACGGGCTATCGGCTCGTCGGCACCGGCGAGACCGTCGCGCCCGAAAAACTGACTCTTCTCGACCTTCCGTTCATGAACTCTCAGTTCGACTACTACCGAGGCGAACGGGCTATCGGAGGCGTCATCGCGAAGGTGAAGACGCCCGCCGGTCTGGCCGCCAGCGAGAAGTTCTATCGCCGAAGCCTCGCCGAGTGCCCGGAGAATCCCCTCACGCAGGCGATGCTCGCCCGCACGCTTGTGGCCGAAGGCAAGCCTTCCCAAGCGGAAGCGGTGCGCCAGGCGGCGCTGAAGCTCTACGCGGCAGACGGTTGGACGCCGAACGACGTGAAGAACGCCGTCGCAATGCGCTAAGGCGTTAGGCAAAGGACAAAGGGCCGCGAGAAAATCTTCTCGCGGGCCCTTTGTCCTTTCGCTTCTCCATGCTCACATCTTGAGGGTGACGTTTCGCTGGCGCATCCACGCGAGGATTGCCCAGGTTAGTCCCATGTAGGCGATCGTGTAAGCCCACCCCCCGGCATTGTGGCCGAATCGCGTCTGCATTGCCGTGAGCCAATCCTGCTGCATCGTGTTTCCGTCGTTTAAAACGATCACCTGAAGCAAGAGCGTTTTGACGAGGATCGGACCGGCGTAAGCGACGAGGGGATTCGCTCCAAATACATTAAGGGGTTCGGCGATTTTCGCCCAGGGCCGGCCATCGAGTAGGAACGCGAGAATGCCGACGATCGCCGTGCCAAGGCCACCGGCAAAGAGGATGTAGGGCGCGGTCCAGATCTCTTTCGACATCGGATGGCCCATCATAAACCAGACCGCTCCGATCGAAGCAATTCCCAACCCGCCGACCACGACCTTCCAGCGGTGATGGGCCTTTGCCAAGGCACCGCCGACGAGGCTTCCCATTACGACGAGGGCCGCCGTCGGTACGACCGAAGGAAGCCCGCGTACCCCTAATGGCCTAAAGTAGACGTCGTTCAGGTAGTTAACCAGGTTGACGTGCTCGGTAAGGACTTGGCGGCCCACGGTGGGAATGGGAATGAGAGCCAGCGCCGCGCCATAAGCGGCGAGCAATCCGGCCGCGATCGCGCCTCGAGTGATCGGCTTCAAAGGAATGAGCAGTGCGGCCACAAACGACGCAAGTCCAATGAGCTGAAGGACGCCGAGCCCCAGCACGACCTCATGGTTGATCGCCGAGTCGAGCGCCATGCCAAGGGCGAGGAGACCGACGGCGCGAACGAGCGCCTTACGAACCCAAACGCCGTAAGACACTCCTCGACGGGTTGCCGAGCGGTAGGAGAACGGCAGTGACAGGCCCGCGCAAAGGAGGAACCATGGAAAGACTAAATCGGCAAGGCGCGCCCATTGACCGAAGGGCGCATGGACGAGTTGCTTCGGGGTAGCCTCGTCGAGCGCGAGATTGTTGACGAGGAGCATCAGCGCAACTGTAGCCCCTCGAAAAGCGTCGAGAGACGTGAGCCGAAGCGATTTCTTTGCTTGAGGCTCCTCGACTTGATCCGCTACATCCCTTTGCTCAATGGGCTGCTCTAAACTATTATCTTCTGGACGTGTACTCGCCACCATTCTCAATCTCGGCAAGTCTGGGACGACACCGGGCTTGAACTTGTTTGGGACGTTCGTGATTTGTTCATCCTTGGCGGCCGCAGGCTGTGCGCGACCGGTTGAGGAGCGAACAGCAAGCGAGAAGAAGGTGCGAGCCGCGCATCGGCGTACGCTGAACCTGGCGAAAGAGGAGAAGAACGATCCGCGGTGGCAGGAGGCGGCCGCCGAGGTCGCTCGGGAACCGGAGGACATTCTGGCGAGAACGACGTCGGACACGTCTCAACCCCTTGGTCGCCTCGTACGAGGCTCGCACCTGAAGAAGAAGCTACTCTTAACGTTCGACGATGGGCCCCATTCGAAGTCCACACCCGTCCTGCTCCGGATTTTGCACGAGGAGAAAGTACCGGCGACGTTTTTCGTGATCGGAAAGATGGCGGTGAAGCGGCCGGACCTGATCCAGGCGATTCATCAGGCGGGCCAAACCCTCGCCAATCACTCGTTCAGTCACGTCACGCTCTCTAAGCTCTCGCCCGAGGACCAGCGGATCGAGTACCGGGCGAATAACGATTACGTGAAGAAGCTGACCGGCGTGCAAATGCGGTTCTGCCGGCCGCCCGGAGGAGATCTGACGAGCGCGACGATCCGCGCGGGCCAAGACGAAGGGCTCACCACCGTTCTATGGACGGACGATCCGGGTGACTTCGCTAATCCGGGCGACGGTATTGTGCTCGACCGAACCCTCAAGCGCCTATCGAACGGAGGGGTAATCCTTCTTCACGATGGTTCACCGAACACGATGGCCGTTCTTCGAGAACTGATCCACGAGGCTAAGGAGCGTGGGTTCTCGTTCGCCACGCCGCAGGAGATGGTCCGAGACCTCGGCGAATTGCAGAATCCCGTCGCGGCCCAAGCGCCGAGGTCGCTCTTGGCCGAGCGCGAGCCGGCGAAGCGCGGCGAAGGGCGCTAGAGAAGCTCGCCGCGGAGGCCCCAGCGCGCGCTACCGGTCACGCGGACCCGGGCCAAGCGCCCCGCGCGGGAAGGCGGTCCGGCGAAGTGAACCATGCGAAACTCTCTCGAGTAGCCCTGAAGCACCTCGGGGTTCTTTGGGGAAGGCCCCTCGACGAGGACCTCGACTTCGCGTCCGATCCACTCTAGGTTGTTCTCAACGGTAATCCGATTCTGGAGATCAATGAGTCGGTTCAGGCGGTCCTTCTTGACCGCCGACGGAACTTGGTCTTCGCGGTCTCCTGCCACCGTGCCGGGACGGATCGAGTAGGCGAACATGTAGGCCCCATCGAAGCGAATCGCTTCCATCGTGCGAAGGGTGTTCTCGAACATCGCGTTGGTCTCGCCGGGAAAACCGACGATAATATCGGTGGTCAGCCCGATGTCGGGTAACGCTTCGCGAAGGCTGCGAACGATCTCCGTGAAAGAGTCGACGGTGTAGACCCGCTTCATCTCGCGCAGGAGGTCGTCGTCGCCCGCCTGCATCGGCAGGTGACAGTGCTCCATCACTTTAGGACAGTCGCGGATCGCCGCAATGAGATCGGTCTTGAAGTCGCGCGGATACGGCGACGTGTACCGAATGCGTTCGAGGCCATCGATCTCCGCGAGCCGCCAAAGGAGCTTCGCGAAGGGAACACGCCCCTCCAGAAGATTCTTCCCGTAAGAGTTGACCGTCTGGCCGAGGAGAGTAATCTCTTTCGTGCCGCGCCCGGCGAGGCTTTCGACCTCTTCGATCACATGCTCCGAGGGCCGCGAGCGCTCGCGACCGCGCGTGGTGGGCACGATGCAGTAGGTGCAGAACTTATCGCATCCGTACTGGATCGGCACAAACGCTTTGAGCTTGGCGGCTCGGCCGAGATGACGTTGTGGGATGTCGACGACGGTGGAACCCTTGCGTTCCGGCAGCTCGATTCGCATCCGGAAGCGCCGCCTTTGGGCGGCTTCCTCCACAAGGCTTGGCAAGGCCGCAAGGTCCCCCGTTCCCATAACGAAGTCGACGTGAGGAGCACGGCGTCGAATCTCTTCCGCCCGCGCCTGCGCCATGCAACCGGCCACCCCGACGATCATCTCAGGACGATCCCGCTTCATCTCCGCGATCTCGCCCAAGGAACTGAACGCCTTATCTTCCGGCTTCTGTCGCACGGAGCAGGTGTTCAGAACGACCACGGAAGCCTCGCGGAGCGAGGATGCGGGCTGGAGGCCGATCGACTGGAGGTAGAGCCCCATCTGCTCGGAATCCTCTTCGTTCATCTGGCAGCCCCAGGTCTGAACGAAGTAGGTGCCGCGGACGGTCCCTTGCGAAGGGGCGGAACCCAGCAGGTCGGACGGTCGGTGCAGGGTCGGCATGGGGAACTTAGAGCGTACCTCCGGCGTTGGTCGGTTCTAACCGTCATCGGACGGTCTAAAATAGAGCTGTGCTTGTCCTTGTGGCAAGCCGCCATCCTTGGAGCCATCGATCGTGGACACCACCTCTCCGTTTCCCCGGCCCGCAGAGGCTGAAATCGCGCCCTCGAACCGAGTTCGTAACCTCTTGCGTGCGATCATCGCCCTGTCTTTCGCAGGGATTGTCGTCGCCGGCGCGCTCAGCGTCAGCAAGTACTTCGGCTTGGGACTGCCTTGCGGCGCGGCCCATGGTTGCGACATCGTCAACAACCACCCAAGTTCGCGGTGGTTCGGCGTACCGGTGGCTTACATCGGTTTTGGCGGCTATTTGATCCTTGCCGCATTGGCAATCGTTCGGGCGGGCATGACGGCAGAGCGTGCGCGTCCGCTCGCGCTGCTGGGCTACCTTGTAGCCGCCTTCGGTGCGCTGACGAGCGTGGCTCTGCAGATCTATTCCATCACGGTGATTCAGGCGACCTGTCGCTGGTGCCTCACCTCGGCCGCCCTCATGATCGCCCTCCTCGTGGTTCACGCCCTCGAGTACGGCGATCGAGTCTCGGAAGAGGTACCGGCGGGCCACGGTGAGTTTAAGTTGGCGTCGGCGCTCGCGGTAGTGGCCGCCGTCGCACTCGTCGGATTCAAGACGACCCTGAATAAAGCGTCGTATATGGCGACTCCGGTCAGCGACGCCCAACTCGCGAAGGCGCCGCTCGTGCCGGATGGAGCGCACATCTACGGGGACAAGGCGTCTCCGGTGACGATCGTGGAGTTCGCGGACCTGATGTGCCCGATGTGCCAGCAATCTTCGCCGAAGGTGAAAGAGTTCGTTGCCGCTCACCCGGGCAAGGTGAGGCTCGTATATCGGCATTTCCCGCTTTCGATGCACCCGATGGGTGCGGTCGCGGCGGCGACGTCGGAAGCGGCCGACGACGAAGGCAAGTTCTGGGAGTTCGCAACCGCCATCATGGCGACAGGGGAGAACATGCAGACTCCCGACCGCGTGTTCGAAGTCGCGAAGTCGGTGGGTCTCGATCCCGATAAGATCAAAGCCGAACTTAAGAACGACAACGGCCCCGAAATGCAGCGTCTGACGAGAGACGTGAACGCGGGTAACGCCCTTGGCCTTACCATGACGCCGACTTTTCTCGTGCAGGTGCCGGGCATGACAACCGAGGCCTACAGCTTCAACACCCTCATGGACGAGCTTCGGTCGGGCCGCTACAAGAAGATCATCGATGGCTCCTAGGACTCCCGTGCTCGTCGCAATGAGCGGCGGCGTCGATAGCAGCGTCGCCGCGGCACTCCTCAAGCGCCGCGGCTACGACGTGGTCGGTCTGACGATGCAGATCTGGGAAGAGAGTCAGACCGACCCTCGTCACGCCGGGTGCTGCTCGCTCGGTGCGGTCGAGGACGCGCGCCGAGTTGCACGGACACTCGATATTCCCCATTACGTCCTCAATCTCCGGGATCAGTTCCGAGATGCGGTCATCGACGACTTCGTCGAGTCTTACGCCTCGGGGCAAACGCCCAATCCCTGCGTTCAATGCAATCGACGAGTGAAGTTCGAGGTTCTGGCCGAGAAGGCGCGTGAGATGGGAATCGGTTTGTTAGCCACGGGGCACTACGCGCGCATTCGTCGCCGAGAGGACGCCTATCGACTCCTTCGGGCAAGAGCCGCGGACAAAGACCAGTCCTACGTGCTGTACATGCTCGGACAGGCGCAGCTTGCCCGAACCCTCTTCCCGATGGGCGAAATGCCCAGCAAGGCCCATGCCCGAGATCTTGCCCGTGAGCTTGGATTGCATCTTGCCGACAAGCCGGACTCTCAAGAGATCTGCTTTGTGAGCGAGGCAGGTGGCTACGTGGAGTTTCTTCAGAAGCGACGGCCGGAAATGTTCGCGCCCGGCGCTTTGGTGACGCCGGATGGAAAGGAGATCGGGACCCATGAAGGCGTGGCAGGCTTTACCGTAGGTCAGAGGAAGGGGCTGGGCGGCGGTCGTGGCAAGCCGCTCTACGTGCTTGGTCTTGAGCCCACGCGCAACCGCGTGGTGGTAGGAGAGGCGGAAGATCTCATGGCACGCGAGGGCGCTCTGACCGATGTTCATTGGGGGCTGCCCCAAGCTTCCGAGCGACGAGTATTCGCAAAGATTCGATCGCAAATGGTTCCCAAGTCCGCGACGCTTTTCGGCGGCGAACGGCCATCGCTCCGCTTCGACGATCCGGTGCGCGCCGTTACCCCGGGGCAGATCGCGGTGGCCTACGTGGGGCAGACGGTGGCGGCAGGTGGAACCATTTGTCGCTGAGGCTTATGGTGCTCCTGACCCGTCTAGGTTCTATCGGACGAAACAATCCGGCGCTTATCGTCGTCGGATAGCCCGAAAACGGGTCGTCAGATCACTGACGGTTCGGGAGAATAAAAAATGGACGACCTCAGGAGCAAACTCGGCTTTAGCCACCACGACGACAGCAACGCCTTGATCTACATGCTCGCGGGCGTCGGCCTCGGAGCGATCATCGGCGCCGCCGCAGGCCTCCTTTTCGCGCCCAAGAGCGGTCAGGACACGCGAGACGACCTGAACGATAAGTATAAGGAACTCAAGGGCAAAACCGAAGAGTGGGTCTCGGAGCAGCGAGCCAAGCGCGCGGTGAACGACGCCGCCGACGAACTCGGCGTCTAATTCCTCACAGTATAGGTTCTTCTGGACCTATACTGTGCGATGCCCGGCTGGAGAATCGCCTTGTGGGCCGCCCTCGTTTTGGTGGCCGTTCTGTTTCTCTACCTCGTCCGGGGCGTCCTCCTTCCATTCATCGTTTCGTTCGTTCTCGCGGCGTTGCTTGAGCCTGCCGTGCGTTT
>CAXUKB010000045.1:9739-10892 GCA_964251345.1 uncultured Fimbriimonas sp.
GGGCCGTGATGGCCGTGGTTGTGGCGTTCTATGGGGTCCTCGGACTGACCGGAGCGCTGGTGGTTCCCAGTCTCGTCCGCGAAACTCAGTCGCTTACCGACCGGGCAACCCGACTCGCGGGCGATATCGCGCGCACGGACGATGCCGACTCGTTCTTTTTACGTTGGAACCCGGAAGTTAAGGCGCGTTCGGCGGCGCCTAGCCCTATCGATCGCCTGCTGGCCGAGTACGCACCGACCCTAGAACGAGTTGGATTGCCGACCTCTCGACGCGAAATCATGGAGCAGTACGTCGACAAGAACCGCCCGCAGATCGCAAAAACGGTGCAGGGCTTCAGCAACTCCGCGTTCGGCTTTCTAACGAACCTACTTGGCCAGTTGCTGTTCGTCGTTCTCGTCCCAATTCTCGTTCCGCTTTTTCTGGGTGAGTTCGAATCGATCCGTCGACGTGGCCCTCGCTACATTCCACCGGCGATCCGTGACAGCACGATCCATATGCTGAGTGAGATCGGCCAAGTCTTCGTGCGTTACCTTCGCGGCGTGGCCACGGTGGTCCTGCTCTATTCGGCGACCATGACCCTCTTTCTCTGGCTTGCGGGCGTTCCGAGCTGGGTCATTCTGGGACCGCTGTTCGGTCTTTTGTATCTCATTCCCTACATTGGGAACATCATCTCGGCCGTGACTGTGCTGACGGTGGTAGGAGCGACGGGAACAACGGGTTGGCTCGTCCATCCGGTCGCGAATGCCTGGGTTTACGGTGGGATCGTCACCGGTATCTACCTTGCGATCGGCTTCGCTTTCGACCACTTGATCTATCCGCAGATGGTTGGAAACAGCGTGGGACTGAGTCCCGTGGTCAGCATGTTCGTGATCTTTTGCGGTGGTGCCCTTTTCGGCCTCCCGGGGATGCTCATCGCCTTTCCGCTTGCCGGCTCCGTCAAGGTGATCCTCGACCGTCTGCTCCGGATCACTTCTTCGAGCCCCGAAGGGCTCGGCGCGCCGGTCGTGCCTTTAAGGCACCGAACCAGCGGCTAGGGCATGTCTTAGGACCCTCAGACCCCTTTTCCCTGCGGATGCAGGGTTCCGAGGGTCTGAACTCGACGCCCGAGCGAGGACGAGGGTGCCCGATCGGGGGTTTGGAGACAGACCCCCGT
>CAXUKB010000045.1:10902-18456 GCA_964251345.1 uncultured Fimbriimonas sp.
CCCCCGTCGGACGGCGGAAGTTACTTCTTCAGGCCGCTCGGCGGAATGAGAACCTTGTCGATGGCATGAATCACGCCGTTTGAGGCTTTGACGTCCGCCATCGTTACGGTCGAGCCGTTGAACTTGACAACCTTGCCCGTGATGTGGACCTTCACGGTCTCGCCCTCCACGGTCTTCACCTTGGCGCCGTTCTTGAGGTCGGCGGCCATAATGCTGCCCGGAATGACGTGGTAGGTGAGGACCTTTTTGAGAAGGTCTGAGTTCGCGGCGAGCTTCGCCATCGTGCCTTTGGGCACCTTTGCGAAGGCGGCGTCGGTGGGTGCCAGCACGGTGAAGGGACCCGTTCCCTTTAGGGTACCGACAAGGCCTGCCTTCACAACGAGGCTGGTGAGAGTCTTAAAGTTTCCTGCGGCCGTGGCGGTGTCAACGATGTCCGTGCCCTGAGGCGCGCGGGCAAACGAGGTGGCGCTGAGTCCCGCCACGGCGACGAGAAACGTGAGTCCGATCTTCATTTTCATGCTCTTGGTCCGTAGACCCTAAAAGGGTCTACGGCACGCGATCAAAAACGTCGCCGGGAACGATGGTTGACGAACATGGCCCTCGCGCGCTATACTTGTTCGTTGGTCCTTTGCGCGCGGCGCATCGGGCCGATCATTTTGCGAGGGAGCAAGGGTCCCGAACGGTACGAAGAAGGTTTTCCGAGGAAGGCATCGTCAATCACCGAGACCCGCGTTCCCCGTCGAGGGATGCGCGGGTTTTTTTGTTGCCTCGCTTGGCCGCAGAACCCGTAGAGAGAAACAGCAAGATAAATGAAGCCCAACCGAGGTACGAATGCCGACCGTTAACCAGCTGGTCCGAAAGGGCCGCTCGGCCCCCAAGGTCAAGTCGAAGTCGCCCGCGCTGCGGAGCAACCCGTTCAAACGCGGCGTGTGCACCATCGTGCGCACCATGACGCCGAAGAAGCCGAACTCCGCGCTACGCAAGACCGCGCGCGTTCGCCTCACGAACGGCGTTGAAATTACCGCTTACATTCCTGGCGAAGGTCACAACCTTCAGGAGCACTCGGTCGTTCTCGTCCGCGGTGGCCGCGTCAAGGATCTTCCGGGCGTTCGCTACCACATTGTGCGTGGCACGCAGCAGACGGCCGGCACCGCCAAGCGGATGCAGGGTCGCTCGAAGTACGGCACCAAGCGACCGAAGCCGGGTGCGGCTCCCGCAAAGGGCGCGCCAGCGAAGGGAGGTAAGCGCTAATGCCGCGCAAGGGGCCCGTCACCAAGCGCATCACGCTCGCCGATCCGATCTACGGCTCGGAGATGGTCACGCGGTTCATCAACCGCATGATGGTCGACGGCAAGAAGGTCACCGCCGAGAAGATTTTCTACGGCGCCATGGCGATCTGCGAAGAGAAGGCGGGCGTGCCTGCCATCGAGGTCTTTGACAAGGCCATCCAGAACTCCATGCCGACGGTCGAGGTTCGCCCCCGCCGTGTCGGTGGTCAGACGTACCAGGTTCCGATGGAAGTCCGCCCGGACCGCCGCCGAACCCTGGCGCTTCGCTGGATGATCGCCGCTGCCCGCAAGCGCAGTGGCAAGACGATGATCGATCGTCTCTCATCCGAGTTCCTCGACGCCTACAATGGCGCGGGCAGCACGATCAAGAAGCGGGAAGATACGCACCGCATGGCCGAGGCGAACAAGGCGTTCGCCCACTATCGGTTCTAATCTCCTTGCCTTGAGACGCGCGGGCCGGAAATCTAAAAATTTCCGGCCCGCGCGCTTTTTCGTAAGAGATCTGCCCTCCTCACCGTTTCGTAGCCCCGTTAACGCTCCGTCCGTTTCACCGGGCAGGGAAGAGGGTGTTTTCGAGCGCCATGACGATGCCGAGGAGGAGGAGGGGCGCGGCATCGCGAGCGTCGGCGCCCGTAAGCACAAACCCCTCATTCGTGCGCAGGGACACCGCGTCGTCCGTCCCGTCGTTCCAAACCGCCACGCTACCCGAGCGGCGTAGACGATAGATTCGCTTATCGATGTGGGCGCTTAGTTCGGTGTCGCGACTGTAGTGCGATTTGACGATGGGCTCCGCCGTCTCGGTATCGCGCACTTCGAAGGTTGGACCAAGGACGCTTATCGAATGGTCGATGCGGAGCCTGAGGCCTGCAAAGTCCGCGAAGAAGGTGGGGCGAAAATCGGGCACTCGAACGATTTGGCCGACCTCGATGGGATCCTCGACGAGGAGCACGCGAGACGGAACCTCGTCCGTCTCGCTCCAGCGAAAGTGACGTCCCCGGAGGTCTTCGAAACTCAACATACGCTGGACGATCAAGGACGTCGAAAAGCTACGCGGCGGCGACGATCCGGGCGAACTCATCCGCTTGGAGCGAAGCGCCGCCAACGAGGCCGCCGTCGATGTCGGGCTGGGAGAACAATTCTTTGGCGTTGGCTGCCTTGACGCTTCCGCCGTACAGAACGCGGATCCCGTCGGCCTGGGTTCCCAAAAGCGTTCGCAAGCCGGAACGGATCACGCCGCAGACTCGCGAAGCCTCGGCGGCGTCGCACGTCTTGCCGGTTCCGATCGCCCACACCGGCTCGTAAGCGACGACGCCGCTTGCAAAGTCGGAGATCCCCGCAAGAGCGCCCCGCAACTGTCCTTCGATCACGACGTCGGTCCGGTCCGAATCACGCTCCTCAAGAGTCTCACCGACGCAGAGAACGGGTGTAACGCCGTGCTTTTGAAGGGCTTTGATTTTCAGGTTAACGGTCTCGTCCGTCTCCGCGAAAAAGGGAACGGTAGACTCAGGAGTCTCTAACGCGCCAAACCTTCCGCGCGTCTCACTGTGTCCGATGAGGCACATGCGCACGCTCGCGTCGGCGAGCATCATCGCGGAAACTCGTCCGGTAAACGCGCCCTTGTCGATCCAAAAACAGTCTTGAGCCCCCAAACCAACGGGAGTCCCTTCCAGAAGGCGGCGCACAAGGCCGATATGCAGATACGAAGGGCATACGGCGATCTCGGCCTCGGAGTCGACGAACGCTTCTTGCAGCGCTCCCACCAGCGACGCCGCGGCGTCCCGAGTGAGGTTCATCTTCCAGTTGCCAACGACGAGCTTCCTGCGCATCGCTGAGTTTTACCCTTCGCGCGAAGATCCGGCGTAATGGGCCAAAGGTCCTGCTCGTCTAGGTGTAGGTGCGGTAAAGTACGCAGCGAAAGGAGGTGGCGATGAACGAGCGATTAAGTTGGAGCGAGGCAGAGGCTGTCGTGCGGGCGTACCGCGCGGAGCACAGAATGTCGTCGAACGTGGATATCGCCACGCTGGCGAAAACGTTGGGCACGAGTCCAACGGAAGTGCGACGACTGGCTGGTCTGAAGCGACGTTTCGTCGACCGCTCGGGAGCGCTAAGCGCCGTTCTCACCTCCGCCGCGGTCGCCCTGGTGCCCTCCCTAGCCAGCCCCCCCTTCTTCGGTAGGAATCCGCTCGTCGCGCTCCGTCCAGAGCAGGCTCCCCTCGATCAGAACTTGACGATAACTCAAGTCGAGATCGATCCGGACGGCTCGGCCAGACTCCACAACTTAGACTTCGACGGCGATCCTCGCCCGAACGCGATCTGGACTTATCCATCGGACGAGCAGATTCAGCTCGCGCCGCCCGACGGAAAAACACTGTAGGCCCTTGATCCCATTGGGCCGACGACCTCCAAGTCCGAAGCCCAACCATGGTCACCCTCATTTCTCTCGTTCTTATTGCCCGTCACAAGACTCCCGCGCCTTTACCCGTCACGTTTGTCCGCCATGCGGTGTTTAGTGAACGTTTACGATCCGCGCTTGGCGAAGCCTGGCGCGTCCTACTTGGTTAGTCGGACGGACCGTTTGCCCTTTCTCCATCCTCGCCGTCTATAAGGATAAAGTCTCATGCAACGCCACATCGATCTTCAAAAAGCCCAGGAGATCGTTCGTCTGGTCGCAACGCGAAACTTGGGTCGTCTCACCGGCTCACCGCCGGTGGGCTGAAGGAGCAAGCTCCATCCTTAGATAGGCGAAAGAAGCCTTTGCAAAGCGAAAGTCGAAATTATCGTTGGCATCGCAGAAAAACAAGGGGAGAATAATCCGTCATGTCTCGATTGAGTCTTCGTGAAGTTCAGGAGGTTGCGCGTCTCGCGGCGGATAGCGGCGCCAAGGTTCGGGGTGCCGGACCTACCGTTCACAGCGTCGCGGACGCGCTAGGTTTGCCGCCGACGGAAGTCGAGTTGCTGCTCGACCAAGCTCGCCAAGGACGTTCGCCCTTAAGAGATTTCAAGATCGTGGCGGGCATCGCCGCTCTGGTCGTGGCCTTTCTGCTCGGCTTCGGAACGACGAGCTTGGTCGGTCGTCACACCGCCCAGGGGACTGTCTCGGCGTCGACGAATGCTGGAGGGAGTTCGGGTGCTTCCTTCGTCCCCCATCAATCGGGGGCAGAGGGAGGAGTGATCCAGAACATTCCAGACGGAGCTCCCATCGCGTCGAACGAACCGCCTTCGCAACTCTCCGCTCAAGGAGCCCCGCTCGAATCCAAGACGCTTGGTGGGGATGTCCGGAACAGTGTCGATAAAGCCCGGCGACTCTCTGCTCCGCATGTCGCTCAGCAGGGAGACGGAGGCGGCCAAGTAACCTTCGCGGCGGCTAACGCACGTTGAAGTACTTCGCACCGGGGTGATGGACGAGGATAGCGCTCGTCGACTGCTCCGGTGAGAGCATGAACTCTTCGGTGAGTTCAAGCCCGACTTCCTCCGGACGTAGCAGTTCGAAGAGCTTCGTCTGGTCCTCAAGATTGGGACAGGCGGGATAACCAAAAGAGTATCGGGCACCATGGTATCGAGCCGAAAACAGGAGCCGCATGTCGTCCGGCTCCTGGTCGTCGATGCCAAGTTCCCGGCGCATCTGGAGATGCCAATACTCGGCGAGCGCCTCCGCGGTTTCGACGCCCATGCCGTGGGTAAAGAGATATTCCTGGTAGTCGCCGGAGGCGAAGAGCGCCCGCTCTCGTTCGCTCACTGCCGAGCCGACGGTGACGATCTGGAAACCGACGACATCGGTGGCCCCTTTGTCGGGTCTTCTAAAGAAGTCGGCCAAACAAAGGCGGCGTCCCTCGCGTTGACGCGGGAAGGTGAATCGTAGCCGCTCCGTTCGGGCATCCTCCTGATAGACGACCAGGTCGTTTCCCTCCCCCGCGCAGGGAAACCAGCCCCACTTTACGGCGGGCCTGAGAACGTTCGCGAGGTCACGCCCCAGTCGCCGGAAGATCGGTTCCGCTTCTGCTTTCAGCCAGGCATTGAAGTCCGGGTTCGACATTCCGTCGGGTCGTTTGAACTGCCACTGGCCTCGGAAGAGGGCGACGGGATTAACGTATTTGTAAAGCTCGAAGAGGTCGAACTTCGTGTGCTTGCGAGCGCCGTAGAAGGGAAGCGCCGGAGGCTCGGCCGTTGGCTCGACGTCCGAAGACGTGCCGTCGAATCGGTAGAGCACGGGGTCGAGCGCATCGGTGCGATGGGTGCGATGCCGCTCGCTCTCTGCCGCTTCGACCGCCTCCTCCGGCGCCTCGTCGTCGACGTCGGCTAGACCCTCCATGATGTGGAGACCCTCGAAGGCGTCTTGCGCATAGAACACTCGCCCTTTGTAGAGCGCGCGGAGATCTTCTTCCACGTAGGCCCGCGTGAGCGCCGCGCCGCCGAGAAGCACCGGGATGTTCGCCAAGCCGCGAGCATTCATCTCCAGCAGGTTCTCCTTCATGATGAGGGTGCTTTTAACGAGCAACCCGCTCAGGCCGATCGCATCGGTCCGGTGCTGGTGCCAGGCATCGAGAATCGCGTTGATCGGTTGCTTGATTCCGATGTTGACGACGCGGTAGCCGTTGTTCGAGAGGATGATGTCGACGAGGTTCTTGCCGATGTCATGCACATCGCCCGAAACCGTGGCGAGCAGGATCGATCCTTTTTCCGATCCTTCCGTCCGCTCCATACGCGGCTCGAGGTAGCGAACCGCCGCCTTCATGACCTCCGCGCTTTGGAGCACGAACGGAAGTTGCATCTTGCCCGCGCCGAAAAGCTCGCCGACGGTCTTCATGCCGCCCAGCAAAATCTCGTTAACGACGGCGAGCGGCTCGTAACGCTCCAACGCGGCCTCAAGGCGTCCTTCGAGGCCTTTCTTCACTCCGTCGACGATGTGCTTCTGGAGTGCCTCCTCGATGCTGAGGCTCTCGAAGGCGTTCGCTCCGACGTCCGAAATTGTAACGTTCTCGAAGCGCGCCATTAAAGCGAGGAGGGGGTCGTACGTTACCTGCCGCTCGTCGCTGGGTTCGCTCACCTTCCCAGTTTACTTGGCCCGGAAACAAGCGCCCCGTTTAAGCGGTCCCATGCAGAAGGTAAAGCCATGCCAGAGACCGTTTACGCCGCCTTCGCCGACGCCACGCACGCAGAGAGTGCCGCGGGCGCTCTCCTCGACCACGGCGTATCCGCCAAAGACATTAGCCTCGTATTAAACGAGGAGGCTAAGAAGCGGGTGCAAGGCTATGAAGACGCCGCCACCTTGGGAAGCCAGCCGACCATCGTCAGCGGCGCGGCCGGGGCGACAGGCACCTTCGATCCGCTCGGAAACGATCTTCGCGGTGCCTTGCCTCCCATCCCCGGGGGCAACATGTTTCCGGTGGGGGAGACGGCGGAGGTGAACGCCGACCTCAATCCCGCACAGAACGATTACCCGCGTACCGGATCCGGTTCTCCGACGGAGCTCTCGTCGCGACCCCCAAACAGCAAGTACGACTGGAATCCAGATTTGGACAAGAAGTCGTACGACGCCGACTACGAGCGGCGAGACTCCGAGGCGGGTGACGACGAGATTCGGCTCGAGGGTGACCGTGATCGCGCGAGAGTCGATCCGGCCTCTTTCACGAAGGAGAACGACGAAGGAATCGCGGCCGACACGGGAGCGAACATTGACCCCGACTTGCGCCATGCGGCCGGTCACGTCGCCGACGTTCGGGACGCCGGATACGATGCGGAACGCGCCGCGAAAGGTGGCGTGACCACCACGACAATCCAAGACGCAGCCAAGGGTGCGGCGAAGGGCGTGGGAATTGGATTAGGGCTTGGTGCGCTTGCGGCGGTCGCGAGCATCGCCATTCCGGGCTTCGGCCTGATTCTTGGTGGAGGCGCGCTTGCCGCTGCGGTGGCGGGGATCGCCGCGACCGCCGGAGCCGGTGCGGTGGCGGGCGGCGTGGTGGGGTATCTCGTCGATCAAGGCGTTCCCGCCGATCAGATTCCCCACTACCAAAAGGCCTATGAGGATGGCGGCGCGATCTTAAGCGTCTCGCTTGGAGAAGGCATCGACCGCGCGAAGGTCGAGGATGTCCTGCAGAAGTACGGCGGTTCGAATGTTCAAAACTTCGGCTACGCGGCCTAAGTTACGGGCCAGCCTCTCCATCGGTTGGAGAGGCTTTTTTGTGTCGCACCCGCCAGATCACGAAGCCGACGACCAAGAGGGCTCCGGTTGTCCAACCTAAATAGCCGGTCAGTCCTTCGGTGACCG
>CAXUKB010000046.1:0-13906 GCA_964251345.1 uncultured Fimbriimonas sp.
CACGGCGCGCTCCAGCGATACGAGGAGGCCGACTGATCGAGAGCGGCCACCTCTCGCTCGCCGACCTCACGGGCCACGATCCAAACGCTCGGCCGTGGTCGGATGGCCGCACGGCTCGGTACTGCTGCCCGTTGCCCGAGTGTCAAGGCAAGAAGGTCGACGCGGCGCACCGGACGTTGACCGTCTACCCGGAGGGCGGCTGGGTGTGCGCCCGCTGCGGAGCGAAGGGCAAGCTCGTGGACGCGTGGGAGAATCGGCCCGCCCCGGATCCCTCGCCGGGGCGACGTAGGCGTCAGCGATCGAGCTTCTCCAGCATGTCCGGCGACTCGCCGTCACGACACACCCCCGACCGCGCCCGGCGCGATCCCGAGGACGAGACGAGCGGATACGACTTCCCGGCGGAGCTCCGGTCGATCGCGAAGCTCGATTTGACGGTCGGCGCGGAGTACCTCGCGTCTCGTGGCATCCCTCCCGCCGTGGCGCACGCGTCCGGCGTTCGGTTCAGCCCCGAGCTGGGCGCGTCCGTGTGGGTGCTGGGGAAGGACGGCGAGCGAAGGACGATGAGCGGAGCCCCCGCGGTCGTGTTCCCCTTGCGCGGCGAGGACGGCCGAATTGCCGGAATCCAAGGGCGGGTGCCCGGCCCGGGCGGATTCTGGAAAGACGGTCCGAATAAACGCACCTTCAAGGCGGATCCGGATGCCGAGGCTGGCGTGTTCGCCGCCCCCGTCGATGCCTACAACCGCCCTTCGCTTGCCGTGGTCGAAGCGCCGATCGATGCGGTCAGCCTCCACCTCTGTGGCCTTCCGGCGGCGGCGACGGTCGGGACGAACTGCCCGCCCTGGCTTGTCGAGCGCCTCGCCTTCCGGACGGTGTTCCTGGCGCACGACGCGGATGAGGCGGGAGAGAGGGCGGCCGATCGGATCGCGCCCGACCTCCGGGCCCTCGGAGGTCGTCCCGTGCGCCTTCGACCTCCATCAGGCTGCAAAGACTGGAACGAAGCGATTCAGCGCTACGGAGCCGATCGGCTCGGGATGGCGGTTAGAGACACGATCGCGCCTTTCGTCCGGAATGAAGCATCCGAGGGCGACGTCGCTCAAGTCGGGCTGTTCCAAGTCGAAGAGAAGGACCCGTTCGAGGATCCTTGATTGCAGTAGGTGGTCGCCTTCTTTGCCGCCTCCGAGATTTCTCCGAGAAAAAACTCTTCTAATCGTCGCCTGACGGCCGTAAAACCTGGACGATGACACCCGCCCTTTTGTGGGCCCAAAACACCCCCATTTTTGGCCGCCTCGCCGTCGGGATACCCTCCGGGATTTCGTGCTTGTCAGCCGACTGACAGACATAGTCGAAAGTACACCAAAAATGGTCTCGTCGAAGGGCGGTCTGACGGCGCTACGTTTTCGGCTGTCAAGGCGACTTCCGGAAGTGGTCGTCTATCGGGTTTGGCTTTGCGGTTTCGGTCTGGCTATACTTCGCCCGTGTCCCGCTCCGCACAAATCGCCGTCGCCCTCGGAGTCTTATGCGCCCTTCTTGTGGGCGTGCTTGTCGGTGGAAGGCTCGGAACTGGATCGGAGGCGGATCGGTTTTACTCACGCGCGAACCGAACTCTCGATCTGGTCAGCCCGGAGACCGGGGCCTCGACGCCTCTTCAGGAAAAGACCAAGCTCATGGCGGATACGATGACCATCTCCGTGGCGGCATTTCAATGCGCCGGGGACCATGGCGGGACGATGCCGGGGCCGATCGGATTCGCCGAAAAGGTCCGCCCCTACATGGACAAGACGAAACCCGATCGACTCAGTGCCTTCGAGTGGAAATTCAAAGGCGGCAGTGAGCTCGCCGTGCCTGCCCCGGAGGCGACTGAACTAGGCCGCCTGACCGGTCAGGCGGGCGCCGCGGTTGCATACCTCGACGGCCACAACGAATGGAAGCCAAAGTAGGATAATAATATACGACGCGGGTCACTTACTGAGAGTTAGGGCGTTCCGTAAGAATCCAAAGGCCACGTAGGGCGCAACACGCGGCCACAGCGCACAGCGTAGTGCCGACGGGACCCATGAAGTAGCGTTCCACCCTTCCGTACGGACCACCCCCGGCGGCAACAAGATCGGTGCTGACCGAGAACCAGACGAGAAAGAACGCCAGCGCGAGATAGGGGGCGGACCTCGACAGGCGTTGGCGCATCCTTTCTCCTCGCAAAGCTGACTCGGGTCCTAGCCGATGGCCTGTTGCCCGTAGTCCGCGCCCTTCCTGGGTCTTCCCTTGGGGTTCTTCGGCATCTCCGGTTCGAGTGGGATCGCGTCGGCGGGAACGGACATGACCCTGCCGACCATCTGGCCGAAGTCGATGGGGTCTTCCGGGGTGCCGTACTTCTCTAAGAGGTCGGGCGGGATGACGATGGGTTGTTTGTCCATGTAGCTCCTTACAATGCAGTATGCGCCCTGTCGTCGCGCCTCGCTCTATGCTGCCAGACGCATCAAAGGATTGCGAGGCAACACACGGTCAAGCGGCGTTAGGTCCTGCCAATCAACCTGCGTTCCATCGATCTCGCTCGGCTCGGCTCCGGGCGGCAGAGCGACCGCATCGACCCAGGAAACGCCCACAGGTGGCAGGTACGGTTGCCCACTCTGCCGAAGACTGAATTGTTCATCGTTGTGGACGAATACGCCACGGTGGTCAAACTCCCAGAGCCGCCGCACGTAAGCCGCTCCGCCGAACCCCCGGACGATACTCCGCGACCCATTGTCGATTGTGTCCCAAAGCAGCCTCCGATGCGTCTCAGAAGCCTAGAGCAACGTCCGGGTCGGTTCGTTCACGACGGTCTCGTAGATCGTCTGCAGCTCCTTGTCGGAGAGCGGCGAATCGAAGATCGCGTCGAAGTCGAGCGGCAGCGCCACGTTCCACTCGACGAACTGCGCGACGATGCGCCGGCAGATCACCCTGCGGGGGTTGAACACGATCGCGTTCTCAAGCGGGTCGAGTCGGGATTGGAGTTTCGAGAACTCCGCCGTGATCGCCTCACGCTCGGTCGAGTCGCCTTCCGGGAGCGCGGCGAGTTTCGCCTCGAGCTTCTGCGAGGCGAGCGAGTCCTCGCGGACCCGCATCTGCGCGAAGAGGATCTCCGTTTCGATCTCGGGATCCAGGCCGTTCCGCAGGGTCACCCGAAGGATGACGTCGCGGTACTTCACTTCGACGTGCGCGTGCTCTTGTTCCGCAACCCATCGGCGTCGATGAGGGTCACCTTGCGATTCGGGGTGGTTGTCATAGATACTTCGCCGACTCCCCCATGAGCGAGCGGATCGTCTCCGCCGTCTGGGCCATGGGCTCGCGCGTCATCTCCTCGAGGCCGAGACGGAAGTTCTGCACGGCCTCGGCGACCGAAGGCGTCTCGTGAAAGTCGCCGAGGTCGATTCCGTGCTCGTCGTGCATGAGCCGAAAGTAGTAGCCCTGGAAGAGCGCGGCGCGGATCTCTTCGGAAGAGGGACCTTCCACCGCCGGAGTCTTGCCGTCCTCGATCAGCGCCCGGGCCCCGTTCGCCCACACGTCTTGGAGTTCGAAGCGCTTGAGGTACCCCTCGACGCATTCCTGCATTCCCGCGATCGTCTCGGCGACCACGGGAATGGAGGCATCGGGAAAGACGACTCCACCCTCCTCCAGCGCGAGAAGGCGGAAGTACTCGGCAAAGGCCCGAGCCCGGGTCAAGCGACCGCCTCCGCCGGCTTGCGCCCCCCACGGGGCGTTCGCTTCGGCTTCTCAACCGGCGGCCGATCTGCGGTGGCAGCCTCCGCCGTTTTCGGCAGCTCGCCAGCCTCAGGCGGGTTCGCGAGCTCCGCCGCCTTCGCCTCGATCGCCCCGAGGATGATCTTGTAGACGTCGGTCCGCGTGGCATCTTCGTAAAGCGCCTCGACCGTCATCGGGAGCGGATTGCCCTCGGCGTCGGTCGCGTTCCACGAGACGAGCCAAGCGACGATCATCTCGACGGTGTGCCGGCGCTCGTCGGACGCCTCCCGGCCCTCGAAGAAGTCCAGGAGCATTCGGGTTTGCGTCTCGCCCTCGGTCCCGGGCTCCTCGGCCGCAGGTGCCTTCAGGCGCTCGATGGCCGCCTGAACTCGCTTCATGGCGGCGATGTGCGGTCCGGGCCGAGGTTCCGGCCGAAGGCGAACGGAGAGCCTGGCGCCGCAGACCTCGATCTGCGTGTCCTGGGAGCCGTAGTCGGTGAAGGAAGAGAGGGCGATGGTGGGGAGAGTTTCCATGGTGGGGATTAGGGAAGGGAGCGGGAGGGGATGAGAAAGATCGTCAGCGGGCGGCCTCGCCGGTCTGCCAGCCGCGGCGCTCGCGTTCGGCCTGGGCGACGGCGAACGCTTCTTCGGGAGTGGCATACGAGCCGAGCCGGGTCTTTCCGACCTCCGCTTCGTACTTGCCGGTCTTCTTGTTCAGGCTCACGTTTCGGAAGCCGGTCGAGTTGTTCTTGTACGTTCGCCTCGCACCCGGGCCGACGCTCAGGTTCTCGCGGCGGAAGTCGAAGCGATCGTCGTTGAGGAACGTCACCGTCTCGCCAGGTCCGGCGTCGGAGACGAATCGATGAAGCCCAATGCGGAGGCGGAGGCCGTCGTTGGCCTTCGAATCGGTCTCGATCTCCAAGCGATCGCCCGAGCCGTGAAGATGCCAGGAGTGCTTGAGAACGCGCTCGACGTCGGCGAGATCGATCTTCGCGACCGCGCGGACCTCTCCTTTGCCGTGGCCGCCGCGGACGACGAGCTGGGCATGGTGCTTCTTCCGGACGATGGAGTAACGAGGTCGACGACCGGCGGCGGTGCGCCGACGTGGGCGCTTGAGGACCGGAACGTGGGATTCCGCCGAGAGGGCGGAATCGGCGTCGACCCCAGGCTCTCGAATGGGGACGTCGGTTGCCGAAGGGTCCGCGTCCGGAGATGTCCCAACGTCTTCGCTCGACATCGCCTCAGGCTCGGGCGAGATCGCCGGAGGAACGGTCGCATCCGACTTTTTGGGCAACGGACCCACGAGAGCGAGCGAGTCCAGGGGGTAGGCGTGCGAGGTGCCCGGAAGCCGTTCGAGTCGAACACCGGCCCGATGCAGCCGGCCGATCTCCCACTGGTCGAAAATACGGTTGGCCTCAAAATCGGCAAGGCTGCCGATCCATCGGAACAGCTCGACCAGTTCGCGCCGGAGAAGATTCTGGGGGAAGTGGAAGGTAACCCGCATGCGATCCTCTCCGAGTCGAACCTCTTGGCCGGCGGGAACGAGGGTCGCGAGCGCGTGATCGCCGTGCTGGCCAAGCGTCTCCTTGAGGAGGATGTCGTCCTTGTCGTAGCGGTCGTCGTAGAGGTCGAGCCGGTACTGGGGCGGTTCCTGGCGGATGTCTCGCTTCATGCCAGCCACCTTTGCGACTTCTGACGGTCGTTCGCGACCGTCATCGTCTCCGGGACCTCGTCCCGGTCAAGCAGCGGCTTTCCGCTCACGTTAGGATTGCTCCTTCCGCAGGTCGGCCGCAACCTCGACGAGCTTCGCCTGCGCGGCCTCAATCCCGACGTGCGAGGCAGGCTCCCAGAAGGGACGGGGGGCGATTCGCGACGTTCCGGCCTCGAGCGCCGTCGCCTTGCCCGACCCGTCGCCGGCGAGCGCGTCCGTCCCGATGCCGGAGACTTCCTCCCGGCTCGTGCGAAACGTCTCCGCGAGGTCGCCGAACTGCCCCTGCGGCGCCTGGCCCGGCGCCGACGATTGGTTCGGGAGCGAGGAGTACTTGACCCCGGCGCCGTGGGTTTCCGAAACCGCTTCGCGCCCGGCGGCGACCGTCGCCTCAGCGCCGACGTCGCAGACCTCCTGGGCGTGGCGGGCGATCCGACTGCCGAGGGAGTCGAGGCCCATGTCCTTCAGGTTGACCTCCATCTTCATCCCCGACACCCCGCCTGAGAGATCTGGCCCGGCGTCGATCTACGCATGGCGTGCCTGCTCCTTTAGCGGGCGGTCGTACGAGGCTTTCGCGATCTGCTCTTGGCTCCTGCGATCGATCGGCCCCGAGACGTTGATGACGGTGAGCCTCTGCTCGTCGCTTGGCGTGAACCCCTCCTCCGGATCGTGGGCACCGAAAACGGAAGCCGAGCCTCGGGGCAGGACTCCGCCCGCCGCGCGCTGAATTTGGTCGAGAGTGCGACGGTCGGGGGACGCGCCGACGAAGACCTGAACGACGATGGATGGGCCGTCGCGGCGGTCCATGGGTTGCTCCGGACTGGAAGTGTTCATGAGTGTCGGTTCATCGCGTCTCGGACGGCGTTTCCGACCGCCGCGTGGATCTGGCTTTCGCTCCTGCGGTCGATGGGTCCGGAGATGTGGATGACGGGTGAGACGCTGACATTGTGCGTGTGGTGGTGGACCTCGGTCGGCGTGTCGCTCGAACCGCCTTGCCCTCCGGCACCGCTTCCTCCGGAAGGCGACCGGTTCGCCCGATCCATCAGATCGCGAGGAAGGATGTTGCCCTGAGCCCCGCCGCGCTCCGCTGCCTCCATCACCGCACGAGGAAGGATCGATCCATCCTTATCGGCTAAGAACCCCTCGCCGCCGCTTCCGTCGCGGTTCTCCTGCCAGATGCCCTTTTGCCCCTTCTGAACGTGACCGCCGGTCGCGAAGTGCATCGCGCCGACTCCCTGGGCGAGCGCGTCGCCGACGGTGTCGCGGCCCGCACCGGTCGAGAGGAGCGAAGGCCATCGAGATCCCGTGCCCCCGCCGAAAATGCCCCCCACGAGACCGCCCGTCCCGGCGCCGAGGTCCTTCGTCGCGAGCTTGACCGTCAGTGCGACGATCGCCTTCGTGTTGTCGATGAGCGCGGCGTCCTTGCCCCGGCCCATCGCTTTGCCTAACACGCCGCCCATGGCGTCCCACATCGTGCCGTTCGACTTCGTGGGGTCCTGATGCTGGCGTGGATCGCGCGCGTCGATCGACCGCGTGACCCAACTCCCGATGCCCTTTGCGCCGGCGGCGACGACCGCCTCCTGGATCTGCTTGTCGAGGCTCAGGACGAACGCCTTCAGCCCCGATCCGACGCCGTGCTCGAGCGCGGCGTTCATCCCGTCCGTAAACCCTCGCCCCGCGGCGTCGCCCGCCTCTCGCGACTGCTCCCGGGCGAGCTTCAGATGGTCGATCTCCTTCTGAAGCGCGACGGCGTTCGCCGCCTGCCAGTGATCCATCGCGCGGCTCCCTGATTCGGTGAACTCCACCGTCGCGATCCGGGCCGCGATGGAGGCGTCGGTCAGGCCGATGTACTCGCGTCGAAGCGAGCGCATGGCTTGGTCGTAAGCGGACGCATAGGCCGCACCTTTGGCGAGCGCGTCGTTCTGGGCGATGATCGCCGTTACGCCCGCGATGTTGCCGACCGCCCCCTGCCAGGACTGGCCCGGCGCGGAGAACGCGTCGCGGTGGTCATTGAAGTAGCTCCCGACGTGCGCCGCGGTGGAGTCCTCCGGAGTCTTGGCCCGGAGCGCCGCGTTCCTCGACTGGAGATCGGCCATGAGCGAGGCGCGCGCCGCGATGCCGGCGGCGATGGCTTCCCGTTCCTTCTTCGTGCCTTCGGTCGCCGCCTCGCCGATCTTCTTCCAAGCCTCGGCGTACGCCTTGAGGCTCTCCGTCGCCTGGTCGTAGCCGGCCGTCTGCGTCACCGCGGCGATTGCTTTTGGATCCTTGAGGTCGCGGAATGGCACCCCGAACGACGCGAACGCCGCCTGATCCTTCGGACTTGGATTCGCGGTCTTCAGGAACTCGAGGCGCGCTTCGTTTGCCGCGTGGCGCGCATCTTGAATTTGCTTGATGGCGTCCTTTGTGTTCTCCGCCTCGGCCTTTCTCGCGTCGGCCGCGACCGCCATGTCGCGCTTGCGGGCTTCGGTCATGTTCGCCAGCGCGAGGACCTCGACCTTGAGCCGGGTGTCGCCCTTCGTGGAGGCGAAGTCCTTGAGGCCGAGCGATTGCGCGGCCTTGTCGAGCACCCCGGCGTTCGCCATGGTCTTCACCAGGCCGTTCAGTTGGTCGAGCTGCGCCCGCTGGTTCGCGTACTGCCCGGTCTGGATCTCCAGCTTCGTCGCCGCCGCGTCGGAAGAGTTACCGAGGAGCAGGTAAGCGGTGCCTTCGCGGTTCAGCGTGTCGAGAAGAGCCTGATGGGCCTGATTCGCCTCCCGGGTGGCGTCCGACTCTTTGGAGCGACCGTTGCCTCCACCTCCACCTCCGCCACCATTGCCGTTGTGGTGATTACTCCCGTTATCCTTCTTGGACTTCTCTGTAGGCGGGAGCGGCTGCTGGCTTGCCTTGAACGCCTTCACTTCTTCTTCGTGCAAGAGTTTGCTTTGCGCGATTTGTGCGTTTCGTTGCGCCTGAAGGTTAGCAACGATCTGAGATTGCTTCGCGAGCTCGGTCTGCTGGTCTCGCCCGTTGACGGCAAAATGGTAGCGAGGCTCCGGGTTGCCGAGCGTCTTCGCGATCCGCGCCGCGTTCGGATCGTCGTAGATCTTGATCTTAGCCGTGCCCGCCCGAATACCGGCAAGCCGCTCTTTGGCCGCGTCCAAGTTCGTCTGCGTGTCGGTGGCGGTGCTCATCGCCCGGAGCATGATCGGCGTCTGGGCGGCTTGAACCTGGGCGATGCGGGCTTCATTCGCGGCTCTTCGCGATGCGGACGCGGCGCGATCTGCCTCGGCCGCAAGATTCGCGTACTGGCCTCCGAGGAGCCCAACCGTGCGCCCCTGGTCGTTAAAAGCGGTGATGAGGCCCGGGTTCGCCTCACCGATCTGCCCCATCACCACATTGAAACGGTGCTCCTCGTCCGCCGTCCGGCCGGTCTTGTCCCGCAGGACTTCGTACTCACGGTACAGGTTCGCGATGTGGCCCCGGTTCGTCGCCACCGCTGCCGAATGGCGCGCGAGCGACACCGCAGAGATGGCACGCGCCCGCGCGTCTTCGATCGCCGAGTCTGTGGACCGCTTGGACGTCGTGTTCAGATACTCGAGAGCTTTGTAGAGACCGTAGCCAGCCAGGCCGACCGCGCCGATCGTGACCACCAAGGGCAAGAGCGCGACGTCGAGGGCGCCAGCGGCGACGGCCGCCGTACCTTCGGCCACGGAAAGGTAACCCAGCACGCTCGTCTCCGTCACCGTTGCCGCAGCGGCGGTGCCTTGGGTCAGGGATAGCGCGGCCGTGGCCGTGCGCAGGGCCGTGATTCCACCGGCAACCTTTCCAACTCCCGCAACGAGGGGGCCTGTTACGGCGGCGACCAAACCAAGGTCGACGATCGCACGTTGGGCATCGGGCGACAGATCGGTGAACGCGCGGCCGACCGCCATTACGTCTCCCTCGGCGGCTTTCAGCGACGGGACGAGGGCGGACGCGATCGCGATGCCGTCGGCCTCCATCTGCGCCTTGAACTGCGCCATGGAACGGGACGCCTGGTCCTTGCCCGCGTCGAACGCCCTTCCGAGCGTCCCTGCCGAGTGAACGACGGAATCGAAGCCGGCGCGGGCTTCCTTCAGGTTGCCGCCCGTCAGCGCGAGCACGCCCCCGAACGCCTTGACCGACCCGAACACCTTCGTAAATTGCGCTTCGTTGCCTTTCGCCGCGCCCTCGATCTCGACCAGGGCTCCGAGGAAGTCCTTCCTCATGTGTTCTGTCACTTCGCCGACGTCGAGGCCGAGCTTCCCGAGGGCCTTCGACGTCTGCGTCGTCGGGTGCTCGAACGTCATGAGGATTCGAGCGAGGTCCGTAACCGCTTGGCCGGCGGGTGCCCCGGCTTTCGTGATCCCGGCGATCGCGGCGACGGTCTGAGGGAACGTAATCCCCAGGTTCGCCGCGATGGGCAAGACCCTCGATAGAGACCCCGAAAGTTGGTCGATTTGAAAGTTACCGGTGCGCGTCGCGGCGGTCAAGGCGTCGGAGGCCTGGGCCGCCGTGAGGTGCTGATACGCAAAGTCGTGCATCGCGAACACCACGGCGCGGGCATTCGTGGCGACCGACCCCATTCCGACCGAACTCATGCGGCCCGCACGATCCAAAATCGACATGGCTTCCGCGCTTCTATAGCCTTCGCTGCTGACGTAGAGAAGGGCGTCGGCCAGAGCCTTGGGCGACTGGCCGATCGCCGGACCCATCTTGAGGACGGACGCGGACCAGGCGTCCGCCTGCTCTTTCGAGACGCCGCCCAGCGCGCGGACCTTGCCCATCGCGGCTTCGAAGTCCGTGTTCATCTTGATCGACGCGGCATCGATCGCGAGCAGGGGAAGGGTGACGTCGCGCGTCAGGGCGCCGCCGATCTGCGAGGTGGAGCTCGCAAGCTTGCCGAGGTTCGGCCCGGTCCCCGCCGCCCCATTTCCGCCGCCAGCCGAACCGCCGCCGATCGTCGGAGCCTTCATCGAACGCAGACGGCCGTATTCCGCGTTCAGCGCGCCCAGCTTGGCCTTTGTGGCATCAGCTTCGGTTCCGAGAACCCCCAGCGCCTTCCCGCCCGCCTCGACACGCACCGCGTAGGTCGAAACGGAGTTTGCCGCGAGGGAGCGGTTGAGGGCGGACGAGCCCTTTGCCGCGGCCTCGGTTCCTAAGGCGAAGAGATCGAAGCTCGCGGTCGCCTTCGCCGCCGCCCCGCTCGTGCGGTCGAGCATGGCGTCGATCTCTCCGAGCGCGGCGACGGTTACCTTCGCGTCCGTGGTGAGGGAGGCCAGACCGGCCTTCGTTCGCTTGATCGCGTCTCGGGCTGACTTGTCGTCTCCGCTGAGGCGGACGGTGAGCTCGCTGATGATGATGCCGGCCATGGGTCCTTCGTGCCGAGCGGAGCAACTCCCCGCCCAAGGCCTCGCGCGCGCGCGCGAGAATACCGACAGTGTAACACCGATTTGAACGCTTGGGCCTTCTTTGCCGTAGAATGTGCCGTTTTTCTCTTTGAGGCTTACGGCTGGCCGAGCTTCGCTCGCCCAGTGCGCCCGATTGATCGGCTCAGCGTCGAGCAATCGAAATGGCGATCGCTCGAAACGGCCCCAAGATGGCCTTGTCGCCATGGAAAGTCATGTCTCAGGCCCGGTCGATCGGCGAAGTGACCTCACCATCCGCGGAGCTGTGGCAGATGGGGTGCGGTTGGGCATGAACGGGCGGTAAGCGCAAGGACCGCGTTACTGCCGGTTGTACCGTTCACGGAACCCTCGCGCATCCGCCTTTGGTGTCAGCACTCGGGTTGCTTCAACGGCGCAATCAGCGTGATCGACCGAAGCGTACGGGCTGAGTCGAGACGTACACTCGATGCGTGTTCTTTGACCATGCGTTCATCAACCTTCTTAAGGACAACGTCGAGTGGAAGTCCTCGACCGGAGAGATCGTGTCGTTCGGGCACCGAGGGGATCCGGACCTCACGCAAGCGATCCTCATGGCCGCCTCGGAGCAGGGCTGGGAGCTGGCGGCTGTCGACACCGGGGTGAGGTTCTTTCGGCGGCCGCGTCCGTCAACCGCCTAAGCGGCGAGGTGGACCATTTGAGTTCCGACGGCCTCTTCCGCCGGTTTTGCGAAAGAGAAGCTTTGGACGAAATCGCCCCTTTCGGCCCGCGCGAGTCGGGGAGGGGTGAAGGTTGGGGGCGGATGGGGGCCGTTTAGCGCGGTCCGCGAAAAGCGTTCCGATACGGAGTAATAGGAGCGATGGATTATCCTGACCAGACAGCACTAGCGCTCACCAGCGGCGCGGCCATTCCGCAGAGAGTGGAATTGCTTACCGAGAACCTCGCCGTAGCGGCCATCTTGAGCGACTACGGGGCTTTTGTCGAGCGGCTTTCTCGTTCAAAGATCGGAACCCCAAACGAGCCTGTATTCGAGGCGACGATGACGAATCTAGCCCGGATGGCGGAGAACTTGGACGCGAGCAGGCTTTGCGCGCTTAGTGGCCGCACCCCAGCCGCGAACATCCTGACGCGGTCTTTGTACGAGGGTCTGATCAATATCCTACTGATCGGTTTTCAACGGGGAGAGATACCGAGAAGGATGCTTCACCGCAACCTTCGTGACGTACCCGGTGCTGGCGTCATCTCACGAGAGGAGATGGCGGAGCGGTTCATCGGCTTTGGGCACTGGAAGAGCCTGGCTTACTTTAGAGAGTGCTTCGCTTCCCTAGAGGCGAACCCGAACGAGCAAGATACCGTGACAATGGTCATCGACAACCAAGAAGCTCTGGATTTAGCTAAGCAGCGAGCGTTGTCCGCCGAGCAACGCTTTCGTTTCAATCCCGAGCACACCCTGTATTGGCACCCGTTCGGCGGCGTGCATCACGCTCGTTATCACCTTTGGCCGGATGGCGAAACGCCCATGTTCCCTGCGTCCGCGATTGGTGCGACGCCGAGATTATGGGACCGCGGATTTTTCTTTGGCTACAAGTACGCCAGTCAGGAGACGCATGGGAGCGCCGTGGCACTCCAATTCGAAGAGAGCTTTCGCGCCATGCACGAGGTGACCGATCCTACCGGTAGACGCTTCGAGACTTCCGCGTTGGTCCTTTCTCGAATGTTGTTCACTTGGGGACTCGAAGCCACCGCGCTCGCGATTGGAGCCTCGGAAGCTTGGCGAGCCTGCAAGACCTACGACAAACCAGGACAAAAGTTCACGCTTAACCTTCAGTGAAGAAGGTCATCCCTTCTTCGACCTCCCGGTCCTAACGTCGCTGTCTCGTAGCGGGAACGTAGGTCCCTGCTCGCCACCAAGTCTCAAAGCCATCGCGCCACACCTCCGTGATGGGAGCAGGTTCCCCGACGACTGGCCGAATAGCTGAGGGAGCCGTCCACACATTCGGCGGTCGCGCCATCGTTGCCGCTCCGAGTCGGTGACGAGTCGCGTTCGGCGCGCTCTTGTGCTTGTAAAACCTCGCGCTCACGCCTTTCGTTCTCGGCCCTGACGTCGACCGTTCCGTCCGGGAGTTTGGCGCCTGACGTGAACCGGCGCAAGCAAATGGAAGAGAACACTCCCTAAAGACTCGGCGAGCCTCGCGCGCCCTCGGAGTACCCCGAAGCGCCACCTACGGCCTGGATCGTCAACGGGCATCCCACACGGAGGTACGCAGAAGACGGTCTCGTGCCTTGTCCCTTAGCGAGCCGAGCGTCCGCGTGGAGCAGACGCCGTCCTTTCTCGTAGAGGAAGCCTTGAACGTGCCGACTCTCGCCTCATCTCGCAACTACGTCTGGAAACGGCGATTTCACGTACCGGCCTCAGTTGCCGCGAGTCGGTCGAGCCACTCTCCCAGCAGACCTCGTTCGCCCTCGGTGAGCGCGGCATCGGGCAGTGCCGCGCGCATGGCGACCGCCGCCCCCACCAGGCCGCAGGGACCGGCGAGCGGGGCGTTCGTGACGATCGCCGCGAGTACCGCCTCGCGGACGGATCGGAAAGCCCAGGGTCCCGCTCGTCCTCCGGCATCGCCAGGAGGGTCAGGACCGTGCCGCTTCCCGAGGCGTGGACGAGGCGGGCGGCTCTCGCCTCGTCCACCCGCAGCCGACCGGCCAGGGCGACGCGCCGGATGTGCGCCTGCAGGATGCGGTACCCCGCCTCGACGGCGGACGATCTCACGCCGGGGCGCGGGTCGCCGTACATGAGCGCGTAGGCCTCCGGATTGGCGAGCCCGAAGCCGACGTGCAGGCCCCAGCGGCGCCGTAGGTCCTCGACAGGGTCCGGGCCGGGCTCGCGGACCTTCAACACCATCGAGTATCGCGCCTTCCTCGAACGCTTCATCGAAGCCAACGGCGTGAAAAGCGTCACCGATCTCGGCTGCGGCGACTGGCAGTTTTCCAGGCAGATCGACTGGACCGACATCGCCTACACCGGCTTCGATGTCGTCGAGTCCGTGGTGCTCCGTAATCGCGCGCGCCACGCGCGCCAGAACATCGCGTTCAAGCTGTTCGGC
>CAXUKB010000046.1:13916-18293 GCA_964251345.1 uncultured Fimbriimonas sp.
GGATTGGCGAGCCCGAAGCCGACGTGCAGGTCCCAGCCGCGCCGTAGGTCCTCCACAGGGTCCGGTCCGTGCTCCCGGACCGTTTTCTCTCCCAAGTACGCGCGGAAGCCGCGCTCCGCCACCGCGTCGAGCAGGCCATCCTTGTCGCCGAAGAGACGGTAGATCGTGGGTGCCTGGACGCCCGCCGCCGCCGAGACCGCGCGGGTCGTCAGGGCGTCGCGCCCCCCGTTGAGAGCAGGTCGCTCGCGGCGGCGGTCATCCTCGCCCAGGAGGGGATGTTCGAGGGGCCCACTCCCGCCTTGGTCGCCTCAAAGGCGGTTGACTTCGGCGAGATCGCCGCAATCGCCTCGGACGTCACCGGGCATGATGTAGTCTGCGTCACTGTGCCCGACGCGGACTATGAGGCGGGCATGGTCGCGCGCGGCCTCCCCGCACCGATGGCGGGAATGTTGCCCCGAATCTTCTCCGCGATGCGCGGCGGCGATCTCGCCGCCGAGGACCCGACACTGGAGCGCCTGCTTGGGACGCCCACGACTCCCATACGCGACGTGCTGGCCGCGCATTCGAATCACTAACGCACAAAGCGAGAGCCGGAGCAGCGAACCCGGCTCTCACGCCCTTATCTTATCGGCCGCTCATAGCCCACGATTGTCGTGTGATCGAGCCTGGTTGGGAGTACGAGCCATTACGCGGATGGAAGGACCAACCCAGGTTGATTCGGCTTCAGAAGCGGCATTTCGCTCTTCTGAAGCGGGTTACGTGCGGCAGAACTCGCGCAAATGTCGGAGGGGCATCGTGCGGAGGCTACCCCGGACTAGCACGGTGCTAGTAAGCGATCGGTCCACGGGAGGATCGACCGGCGACTGCGGGAAGGGCGGCGGCTCGACCTCCAAAACCTCTTGGCCGCACGAGGAGGCCGAGAGCGTGGCGAACGGCTCAGGGCGTTGGCGTCGCGCCGAGGCTAGCCTACATGCAGCGACGGAGGTGCCGACGCCAGCGAGGGGCCACGACCGCGCGAGGAAGCGACTGGGCTCTGGCTCGCTGCGGCTAGTTGGCTGGCGTCTTGGCAGGGTCGTCGGTCCCCCCGCGGGCCTAAGCGCCCTCAGGAACAACCCATCGCTGTGATCGGAACGGAAAGGTGCTTGCCCTTAGAGGCGAGGGAGAGCCAAGGTCCTAGCGCGAGTCGCCGATCAAAATCGCTCCCCAACCATACTCTCGCTTAGAGACCAGAGAGCTTCGGCTCTTCCTGGGTCAAGCGCGTAGCTGCGGACGCCGGACCTCGACGCCGGGTCGTCGTCCACCGCAGCGACGTGGCAGTCCTCGCAGTAATGACCGCCGATCTCCTCCGCGGGCGCGACGAAGCCCGCCCACGTGGGCGTCGCCGCTCCCTGGGCCACGGTCTTCCAGGTGAACGCCGACGCGGCGGACGGCTGCTCCTCGATCATCTTCCGGGTGGTCTCCGTCAGGACGGCGCCCGGATGCACCGCCGTCGCCCGCACTCCCCGCTCCTTGTGGCGGCGGTCGAAGGCGAGCGCGAAGAGGACCATCGCTGTCTTGGACCGCCGGTAGGCCACCAGGGGGTCATAGGGCGAATAGGCGAACGACGGGTCGTTCAAGTCGATATCGGCCCCCCGGTGGCCCGCCGAGGACACCATCACCACGCGGCTCCCTGCTCTGAGCAGACTCGAAAGACAGTTCACCAGCAGGAAGTGGCCTAGGTGGTTGGTCGCGAAATGCGTCTCGTAGCCGTCGGCGGTCAGTCCGAACGGTACGGCCATGACGCCCGCGTTCGCGATCAAGGCGTCGAAGGGCTTCCCGATCCCCAGCAGCGCATCGGCGCAAGCGCGAACGCTCGACAAGGATGCGAGATCCAAATCCACCATCTCGACCTCGCCCTTCGTCACGGCGGCCCCCTTGGCTCGGTCGCGCGCCGTCCCGACCACCTCCGCACCGTGCGCGGCGAGTTCGCGGGAGATCTCCGTGCCGACACCCGAGGAGACGCCCGTCACCAAGACGCGCTTGCCGCGCAGGTCTCGGTCGGCAAGCACCTCATCGGCCGTCGATGTCGCTCCGTAGATCGCCATAACATCCTTTTCTACGTACTTCGACCGATGGAGTAAACACACTTTGCGCTTGACCCGCTCGACGTGAGCGAAGTCGCCCTGTGGGCGGCGTCCGCGAGATCGGAAGGCGCTACGGCCGGAATGCACACGAGCGTTGGCGTCCTCCCGGAATGGTTCGTCAAGGTCAACGTTCCGAACTGAACCAACCTCTTTGCAAGGACGCCGCAATCCAACACCTGCATCCCTTAAGCCCGGCGTAAGGTAACAACCTGCGTCACAAGGCCACTCCTCGAAAGAGCGGTCGCCTTTTTTAAGCCCGAACCATGGTCGACCTCGTCGTTCTCGAACCCCTCTCTTCCGATGGCTGGAAGTCCAGCCACAAGGTCAAAGGACTCGTCGGTCAGACCGACTCCGAGGCGGAGTTTCGCCTGCAGAACTCGGACTCGGGCTGGACTTCGAGCAGAAGCCGAACACGGAAAGCAACGCCCGGATGCCGAGCGAACGCCAAGTCCCGACGCTCTCCGATTCCCCCTGACGCTCGACCCTCGTCGTCCTCGGTCTCGGTGCGCTTGCCACGGAACGGCGCGGCAAACACTCGCGGGCCGCTCGGTCACTCTCTGACAACGAGAGAGCGTCACTCAGGCGATACCCGCCGCGCCCACGAGCAGTTGGGCCAGGAGGCTGTAGCCCACCAGGATGGCGAGGGTCTGAACGATCCCCCACAACCATCCGACCCCGTAGACGCGGCGAAGCGCGATGGCGCTGTAGACGACCATAGCCGCCTCGGCGCTGTCGGTGACGAACAGCCCCTCGCGGATGGTGCCATGCAGCAGGCCGAGGACCAGAAGGCCGTCCACGGCGAGAGGAACGCTCGCGTACTCGATGAGGAGGAGGAGCATTAGAAAAGCCCAAAGGTGCGCGGCGGCGACGAGACGGTGGACGAACCGCTTTCATTATCGGGCGTATAGGGCGCTCGGCGCGACGGCCATGACGACGCCCATCACGGCGAGGGATCTCGTCAGAGGGAGGGACGACGGTCGCGGTCCTCCCCGTGACCCCATCTTTGATGCTGAGTCCTTGCGCCGTGATCGACCTCTCATCGAGCGGGCCGAAGTTCATGCGGTGGATCGTCTGCATCTCGGGGGAGGTGCCAACCTTGACGATCGCTCGGGGAATGAAGGTCGAATCGGTCCTGCTCTTTGGTGGCCTTCCACGGCGCCCTTTTAGGCTAACGGCGTTGTCGCCCGGCGCTTCGACGACAGCCTCACTTTGAAGCGGCAAGGAGAGTTGTAGGGACTCTTGCGTCGGCGCGATTAGGCGACCGCTGAAAGAGCACCGATCGGAGAACCCGAAGGCCCGATTTCGCTCGTTCAGGGTCCAGGCGAATCGCTCCTCCGCGCGACGAAATGTGGGCTCAGGATCGAATGGGACACGGTGCTCGCACCCGTTCGCAAGTTGGAACGTGAAGAAGCGGTCAAGGCGACGCCGTGCTCCTTCGCTCTGGGTGCGTTCTTCGCGCTGGATCTCTTTGCCCCAGACAGCGCCCCAGAACCGAATCGGAAGCGGATCAAGCGCGAGGAGGTTGGCGATCAGGACCTCGCTGCCTGCCATGACGGGGCTACCTCCCTTCGGATCGGCGAGGAACACCAGCCCGTCGTCTCGCGAACGGATGTCGCCATCTGGATACTGAACGTGCGCGAGCAGCGAGGGGCAACTTGAGCCACGCTGTGATCGGTCGCACGGCCTACGGGCAGATCCGCCTCCATGCCGAGTCGAAGACCCAGCCAGGTCTTCGTCACGACGTGCTGATCTCTCGCGACGGCGCGCGCGTCTCCTGCGACTGCGCCGCCTGCACCTTCCATCCTGACGCGCTGAATGGCCGCCTGACCGTCAGCCGCAAGGCGGTGCTGAGCGGCCAGGTCAAGCGGTGCTGCTGGCATATTCGGAACGCGGCACGACTCGCGCCACTGGCCGTACGGGGCTACGTCCTTCGGAATGAGGGGCGAGCGTGAACCTCCTTCCCGAGACGGCTTGCCGCGGGACGATGGAATGGAACGATTCCGACCGCATCCAGGCCCTCAGCGCCGCGCTCGTCGCGAAGGCCTTTCCCTCCACGGAACCCGACTGGGCTCAGATCGCCGCCGATCTGAGTGCGTCGGATCTTGGCTCCGCTCTTCTTCAGATGGGCGTCATTCCGGGGCTGATCTCGTGAGGCGCGACGTCACCGCGGCGGCGGGCACCTTCGCGATGACGGTCGAGGAGTGCCGCCTTCTCACGAAGCGGATCCTCGCGCGGGTGGAGGATCACCTCGGCA
>CAXUKB010000047.1:0-18019 GCA_964251345.1 uncultured Fimbriimonas sp.
GCCCGCGGGTGGGGGCATTCCGAAGCGGCTTACCTATCACCCGGCCCCCGAGGAGGTTCGGGGCTGGTCGGCCGACGGCAAGTCGGTGATCTTTAGCTCTCCCGAGCTCTCGAACACGGACTATCCACGCCTCTTCACCGTCTCCGCGAACGGGGGCGTGCCGAAGCCGCTGCCCTTCCCCGCGGGGAACGAAGCCGCATTCTCGCCTGACGGTTCGCAACTCGCCTACGTGCCCAACGACAAGTGGGAACTCGCTTGGAAGCGGTACCGAGGCGGCCAGGCGACGCCGATCTGGCTGGCGTCGATGCAGGACTCGAAGGTGAAGCCTCTCCCTCGCAAGGACGAGAACCTGTCGTGCCCGATGTGGGTCGGCAACGCGATTTTCTATCTTTCGGACGCGGATGGTCCCGTGGGGCTCATGCGCTATGGGGTGAAGGACGGTAAGACCAGCGTGGCGATCAAGGGCGAGGGGCTCGACCTGAAGTCGGCCTGCGCGGGGCCCGGCGCGATCGTGGTCGAAAAGCTGGGCTCGATCTGGCTCTACGATCTCGAGAAGAAGGCCGCGACGAAGGTTCCCATTACCGTCGCCGGCGACTTCCCTGAAGTACGGCCCGCGTTCAAGGATTTGAGGCCGTACTTGGAGGGTGCCGCGATCTCACCGAGCGGCCAGAGGATCGTCGTCGTCGCCCGCGGCTTCGTGGCGACGGTGCCCGCGAGCAAGGGCGACGTCCACTTTCTGGGCGAGACCCAGGGGCTGCACCGTCGCTCGCCGCTCTGGTCGCCTGACGCCAAGACGATAGCCTACGTCACGGACGCCGCTGGCCACGATGAACTCGCCCTCTACGACCCCGCGACGGGAGGCGAGAAGCGAATCGCCCTTCCCGACCCTCTTGCCAACGATACGCTCGGCGAATTTTCACCCGATTCGAAGCGAATCGCCTATACCGACAACCACTTCAAGCTGTGGATGGTGGACTTGGCGACGGGCAAGAGTACGAAGGTCGACCAGGCGATCTACACCGACCCTCAGCTCGCGATGGCGCCGAGATGGTCGCCCGATTCGAAGTGGCTCGCGTATGCGCGCGACCTGCCGAACCACCTCGAAGCGGTCTTTCTCTACAACGCGGAGTCCGGTAAATCGACCCAGGTCACCGATGGCCTCGCGAACGCGAAGAGCCCGATCTTCGACCGGGACGGCAAGCACCTCTACTTCTACGCGAGCACGAACACGGGCCAGGGTGCGAGTTGGCTCGACCTGAGCTCCTACAACGCACCCAACAGCACGAGCACGGTCTACGCCATCGTGCTGCGTAAGGATCTTCCCAATCCCCTCCAACCGCAGAGCGACGAGGAGAACCCCGCGCCGGCCAAGCCGCAGGGGCCGACTCCGCCGAACGCGTTCAACGTCGACCTCGACGCGATCGAGAGCCGCATCATCGCGCTCCCGATGCCGACCCAAGACTACGCGGGCCTTGAGCCGGGACCGGCGGGCTCGTTCTTTGCGGTCGCGCTCGGTCCCAAGGCGTCGGCGACCGCGCCTCCTTCGGGAGTCAACGTGTGGAAGTTCACGATGGCCGAGCGGACGGCGGTGCCGTTCGCGCCCGGCGCGAGCGGAATCTCGCTGACGGCGGACGGAACCAAAGCCTTGCTCTCGCAGGCAGGGGGCATTCGGACCGTGCCTGCCGCCGCGCCGATGGCGACGCCGGGCTCCCCCATCGACCTTTCGGGTCTCCGAGTAAAAATCGATCCGAAGCAGGAGTGGGCGCACATGCTCCACGAGATCTGGCACAACGAGAGGACGCTGTTCTACGATCCCGGTCTTCACGGGATCGACGCCGACGCGATGGACCGCCGCTACACGCCCTTCTTAGCGGGCATCGCTTCGCGCGACGACCTGAACTACCTTTTCACCGACATGCTCGGCGAGATCTCGGTGGGTCATATGTGGGCACGCGGCGGCGATATTCCCGGCGTGCGGGGCGTGCCCGGCGGTCTTCTCGGAGCGGATTACTCGTTCGAGAACGGCCGCTACCGACTCGTACGCGTCTATGACGGCGAGCGCTGGAACCCCGGCTTGTACGCTCCCCTCGCCCAACCAGGCGTGAACGCGAAGGCGGGCGAGTACATTCTCGCCATCGACGGCAAGCCCCTGCTGGACTCGAACGACGTGTACGAGGCTTTAGAAGGAAAGGCGGGACGTCAGGTCAAGATCAAGATCGGCCCGACCGCCGACGAGAAGCTCGCCCGCGAGGTGGTCGTCGTTCCGGTCGCGAACGAGTTTGCGCTTCGCCAACAGGCTTGGGAAGAGGACAACCGGCGGCTCGTCGAGAAGCTCACCAACGGCCGGGGCGGCTACGTCCATGTTCCGGACACCAATTCCGGCGGTTGGGACGCCTTCACCCGCTACTACTATGCGCAGGTCGGCAAGGACGGCCTCGTGGTGGACGAGCGGTTTAACCACGGCGGCCTCATCAACGACTTTATGGTCCGCGAGATGAAGAAGACGCCGGACGCGGCGTTCGTCGGACGCGACGGCCTCGCCTGGCCTACCCCCGGCGCGGCGATCTACGGTCCTAAGGTGATGCTTGCCAACGAGATGTCCGGCTCGGGCGGCGACATGTTCCCGTGGCTCTTTAAGCACGAAGAGGTCGGTCCGGTGGTCGGCAAGCGAACCTGGGGCGGCCTCATCGCCGCCTTCAGTTTCGGTCTTGTGGACGGTGGGCGGATCAACTCGCCGAACGACGCCTTCTTCAACCTCAACGGTACTTGGGACGTCGAGGGGCACGGCGTCGATCCCGATATCGAGGTCGACCTCGATCCCTACCTCTGGCGGCAGGGCAAGGACGCTCAGCTCATGCGGGCGATCGAAGAACTGAACAAGCGGCTCGCGGCCTACACGCCGCCGAAGTTCGTCCATCCTCCGTATCCGGACAAATCGATGCCGGGGCACCCGAGAGGCTAAGGCGGGGAAGCGAAGAGGCGCACGCGCCTCTTCGCTGAGCGGATGTCAGTAACAAAACTGTTCTAGTGGTAGGGCTTGCCCCGGCGCCACTCAGTCTTCGTGAAAGCCAGCTTCATCGCCGAGCGGGTGGGACGTCACTCCTTCCTTTCGCCGGGACAGGTAAGGGGCCGGGGATAGAGAGTCTGGGAGAGTGGAGAATTGAGAACGGGGAGCGGGGTGTTTCCGGAAGGGGCTTCACTCCGCACTCAAAACTCGGTAGTGGTCAGTTTGAATCGGAGCGCAAATAGTTGCGTTAAAATCGTGGGCGAAAGGCCTTGTTGGCGTTCGGGACTTCGCGCGTTATAATCGCTTAGATGGGGAGGGTCAACCGATGGCTACGGTGAAACCCGCCGTTCTCTTACTTGTTGATCGCCCTCGTCTGGGACGTCTTTGAGCGATTATGGCGGATGAGGGAGGGGCGACCGATCACCAGCAGTTGGCTCTTCATCCTGCCCGACGCCCTTGCGTACGCGGCGGCCATAACGCTGTTCGCGACCCTCGCAGAGCGTTGGCGACGTCGCCGTAGGCAGACCGCCCTACTTGTCCAGCAGGGCGACGATCTCTTCCACGGTCCAAACGTGGTCCGCGATCCCCGCCGCGACGGCGGGAGGAGGTCTCGAGGCTCCCGTGCTTGCGGGCGAAGTTGATATACATGAAGTGCAGGGGCACGGCGGCCATGTGGTTCTCGACCTTCTTGGAGAAGGCATTCGTAAGGCGGGTGAACCGTCGCATGGACATCCGCATATCGAGGTTGGATCGCTCAACGTAGGACGTGGACTACACATGGAACGGCCAAGCCGCCGCTACTGCCATTGGTGAGGGCACAAGCAAGAGACCGGGCGAGCCTTCGGTGCAGATCGGAATGCCCCGTTATGCATCAAGGAAATACTGGTTGTTTACCGCTTGAGAAGTGTCAAGAAACTTCAAACTGACCCACTACCCAAAACTCCGAACTGGATTGGCTCTTGATCCCCTCCACCTGGGGCACGGCGCCAGACGTAACGACGAGTCGCTTTTGCGTCGTGCCCCTAGGGAGTAGGGTGGGCAGTCACCCTACTCCCGACCTCCAACCCTATCCGCGGTTCAAAAGCTCCTTGGGCGGCAAAAACGAGAGGGCATTAGAACTTGCCCTGCGGGAACCTCGCGACGGGGCAAGTCCCGGCGCGACAAGGAAAGATCTATTCCTTGACCACTAGCCTTTAGGAGTAGGGCCGTTGGCCTACTCTCTACCTTCTAAAACCGGACGGAGTAACCCGCACCGACAAAAGCGTGGGGCGTCGAGGCATTCAAGCCGACTCCGCCGTGAAGGTCGATCTGCGATGTCTTCGTCGTGAGCAACTGAAGCCCGACGTGCGCGTAGTGCGTCGGACGGTCCTCTTGGTCGAAGTATCCCGCGTACTCGACGAACGCCGAGAGAAGCTTGTTGCAGGGGTGGACGTAAACGAGCGTCGCCTCTGTTTGGTCAAACCGGTGCGATCCCGATTTCTCGTAGGTCTGCCCGATGGTGCCGCCGATATTGCTCCCGCCGCCGAGATCGTGCTGCCCGTTGAGAAGGACCGAGGGCGTGATCATCTCGTCGCGAATTCCCTGCGCTCCGGTCGGGAACGCGACCGTGGGGACGATGCCAAGATCGAAGCCGAGGACCTTGCCTAGATAGTAGGAGACGCCGACCGTGGTGTTGTCGAACCCACTTGGCCCTCCGCTAGCGCCGAGAAAGTAGGTCGGCAATTGAAGGCGAAGTTCAAGACGGGGCACGAGACCGTAGCGGAGCAGGGCTTCGCCGAAGTCGGTCACCTCCGGGCTCCCAGCCGAGCGGCTGTAATAGGTCAGGCCGGATTCGATCTGCAGGTGCCGCACCGGCACGATCGTCGGCGAGTCGCTAAAGCTGGGGCGCGTCGTCGAGATCGGATCGTCGGGCGAAGACGTCTGGCCGAAGGCGGCGCAACCGAGAAGGGCGAAGGCGACGGAAGCAAGGGTTCGCATAGCGATGGATCGTCGGGGCTCCGTCTAATCCGGAGCCTCATGACTCTACACCCCAAACGGGTGGACTAGCTTGGGCTCCAGTAGGGTCCCCAGGTGCGCTGCCCCTCGCCTTGCATCCAGTCGCAATACGAAGCGAGCGTCGGCGCTTCGTTCGTGTCTTTGAAGTCGCTGCGCCTCAGCTTGCCCGCGCTCCCATCCGCGTGAACGACGGGGACGTTGCTTCCCGAATAGATCTTCCGGGTGTCGAACACCAGATTGTTGAAGTCGAAGGTGGCCGCTTGGCTCGGATCCGGCCAACTGGCCGCGAGGTTACGGAAAAAGTGCCAGCCGACGTCGTTGCCCGGGAATACGGTAGGCGCGAAGGCCACGCGCCGCTCCGGTTCGTTCATCCCCGACATGGAGCGGCCGTAAATGTAGCCGGGAACGTCGTCCCGAGTCCGCGTACACACGCAAGCGCCTGTCGAATTCTGATACCAGCCAGAGTAACCGCCGCTGTTGATCGAGAGGCTCACGACGTCGAACCAGTTTAGGGAGAACCCATTGCTCAACGGCACCAGGTCGCTGTCGTGCGAAGGGCGGCTCGGATCGAAGAAGATCGTGCGCGACTTGGTGTAGGTTACGAGGATCTTCGCCCAATGGTTGACGTCGTCATGATCGCCCTGAGTCGGCAGGATAATCCCGTCGTCATAGTCGTTGGTGTAGATGATTGCGGACAGGCCGACCTGGTGCAGGCTCGAAAGGGTCGACGTCGTCTTCGCGGCGACCTTCGCGGAGGCGAAGACGGGAAAAAGGATGGCCGCAAGAATCGCGATGATCGCGATGACGACGAGAAGTTCGATCAGGGTGAAAGCCCGACGGGCAATCGGCATGGAAAGGGTTGTGTGCTGGGTCATCGACATCGAACCTTGGCGGATGTTTGTTCGCATGACCGAGGCGGCTTTGCCGCCCGGGTCCTTCGCGGGTCTCCTACTTTTCTTCCGAATGCGTCTCGATCAATATAAAAAGATTAGATTAACTGTTCTAGTCTGCCTTCTTGTCGACAAGGAAAGGTTTCCCTTTTCCTTTAGCCGTCGCAGGCTGACAGGCTTCTCGCCCGGCTTTATCGTATTAGCTCAGGAAGTGAAAACGGGCTGTAAAAAAGACGAGGATTGGCTTTTTGTCTTATATTTCGTATGTCGATGTGTGTTGCGGCGGGGCACGTACCGATCAAGCGCCTTAAAAATGCTATCAGTCGGAACGCAAAGGAGGCGTCCGTTCCCGCGGGAACGGACGCCTCCTTTGCGTTCCGATAGATTCGATCAGGCGCGGCGACGGCGCAGTAGAGCCAAGGCTCCGACCCCAAAGGCGGCGAGGGGCGCCGGTTCCGGAGTGGCTTGAATTGTTCCGATCGTTCCGATCGAGGCGGTGAAGCTGGTGGTGTGGTGGTCGATCGCACCGCCGGAGGTGAAGTCGTCGAGGAACCCGAAGCTCGCGTTCTCGTTGCCCGTCTCGCCCGTGTTGAAGAGGCTGCCGGAGAAGGTGAGCGTCTCCGCGGCGGCAAAGCTTCCGTAGGCGAGTCCCGACTTGGAGAAAGCGACCTGCAGATACGTCTGGCTCTCGTTAGCCGGGTTCACGAACGTGACCTGTCCCGCGCCGGTGGCATAGAGTCCGGCGGTGAGGGTGCCGACAAGGTTGTCGTTTACGTTGCCTCCCGACTTGCTCAGGTAGTACTTCGCAAGGACGGAACTCGATCCGCTGTAGCCGCCCGTCGAGGTGAAATTATCGACGGTAAGCAGCACATTGCCGGTATAGATGTTCTTCAGCGAAGCGGCGGGGTAGGTGTTGCCGGAGTAAAGGCTGTTCGACTCCAACATGGCGTTGGTGTAAGATCCGGCCGAGATCGGGTCTTGGAACGAGAACTTCTGGCCCGCCTGTGCGACGGCGGCGAGGCTGACGAGGACGGCGGCGGTGAGGAAGGTGACAGACTTCATTCAGGACTCTCAAAAGGGTTTTCGGAAGATCTTGTCCCCGCAATAGGGCGAGGTTTATGCAATTGGTTCCGCCGCGTCGAACCGTCTTCCGCGCTCGACCGGGGGTAACTTCTCCTTCCGATGCGCGTCGCGGTTTTGGGGTCGGGAAGCTGGGGCACCGCCCTTGCCATCCTCTTAGGCCGAAATGGCCACGAGGTGCGGCTCCTCGGGCGCGATCCCGAAGAGGTGCTCTCCATCGAACGTCGGCGGGAAAACCTCCGGTACCTGCCGGGCTTCGCGATTCCGTCGAGCGTGGGCGCAGGGCTCGTCGGGGAGGCGTCGGAAGCGGACCTCGCCATCGTCGCGGTGCCCAGTGGCGCGGTGCGCGAGATCGCCCTCCACCTGCCCTCCGGCGACCCGCTCCTCGTCGTCGCGAGCAAGGGGCTCGAGGCGAGTACCGGCCTCTTCATGGCCGATCTTCTCGCCGAGGTCCGACCCGGAGCCCGGATCGGGGTGCTGAGCGGGCCGAACCTCGCGATCGAAATCGCGCGTCAGGTGCCCACCGTCGCGCTTTCCGCTTTTGGCGACCGGGAGGACGCCGCCAAGGTGCAGGCGGCGTTCACGAACGCCGCCTTCCGCGTTTCGCTCACGGACGACGTGATCGGCGTCGAACTCGCGGGCGCGCTCAAGAACGTACTTGCGATTGGGGGAGGCATGAGCGACGGCCTCGGCTACGGCGACAACACGAAGGGCGCGTTCCTCGCGAGGGGGCTGATGGAGATGGCACGCCTCGGCGCGGCGATGGGAGCGCGCGGCGACACGTTCCTCGGGCCGGCGGGAGTGGGCGATCTTTTTGCGACCGCGAACAGCCGCCTTTCGCGGAACTACCGCGTCGGCGCGGCCCTCGGACGCGGCGCCCGCCTCGAAGAGGCGCTCGCGGAGGCGGGACAAACCGCGGAGGGCGTGCCCACGAGCGAAGCGGCGGCGATTCTGGCGCGGCGCTACGGAGTCGAGACGCCCGTTCTTGCCGCCGTAGCGGGGGTCGTTCAGGGCCGCATCGCACCGCAACAGGCGGTCGCGATGCTCATGGAGCGCGCCCCCCGCATGGACGACTTCCTGCGCTAAAGGCTCCGCATCAAGGCTTCCACCAAAGCGCATCCGGCGGGATTGTCCTCGAAAGGAATCCTCGTTTCAGGCCGCAACGTCGTGACGATCCAACGGCCCGATCGGACGAGAAGGGGGTGCTCCCAAGCGAGACCGTGAGGTGACGTGTCGATACGATTCAAGAGCACTTCGAAATCGCCGAACGTTGCCTTGAGCCAGCGTTCGTCGAGATCAGCGTTTGGGGAGACGGGTAAGAGACGCGACCAGCAGTCCCGAAAAGGCACCGTTTCCCAGAAGGAATCGTTCTGGAACTCCAAAGCGCTTTCGGACCAAAGCGTCGTGAACCTCGTGCCCTCGTCACCGTCGATGAGGAACAGCACGCCGCCCTCCGCTTCGACTGGCCGGTGAAAGGCCACCGCGAGATCTCCGCCCGGAAGGAGGGGTTGCCGACCCTCATCCGTCGAATCCTCGGTACGCCAACCTTCGTACGCGTCCCAGTTGGCATTCTCGACGACCCACAGGTCCCAGGCGTTTTCCGTTGCGCCAAAGCCGGCTTCGAGGCGGTAGGCGCCGGGCGTGGCTCCGGGCCACGCCACGTCACCTACTTCGCGCGCACCGACCACGCGCCGCTCCGATCCGGCGCCCCGAACGACGACGCGGCCCGCCTCGTCGACGATTCGCCAATGGAGAGTTCCGCTCCTTTCATTTTCGGTGTGAAGGCCCAAAGAGAGACGAACGTCTCCCGCAAAGTGGTTGAATGGATCGAGCGACACCGCGCCTTCGCGAATCAAGATCTGCCGGCGAGGAATGGGAAAGAGGCAGGCGACGCCGTTCCACTCGGCGCTCTCCTTCGGAGCAAGCCGAGAGGCGCCCCAGTCGTCGAACAGCCCTGCCGCAGAAACGGGCGTGTCGCGAAGTTCGGCAAGGGCGTAGCCGTCAACCCACGCGGCTCGGGCACGCGCCGCTTCGACCATCGTTTTGCGCACGAACGCCTCTTTGCGCCGGCTCGACGTCATCAATGTTTTGTGTCCGTTCTTCGTGGGTTCGTTCGCAAAGCGGCTCCGCTCCAACTTGCGCCAGAGGTCCATTCCCAGGCGATTGCCATGAGCATTCAGTTCGGGAAGCGAGCTGGCCCAAAAGGGAAGCTCGTCGCCCAGACGTGCGAGGTCCCGGTGAACGTGGGACTTGGCGAACCCATCGAGAAGGAGGGGACGGCGGTCGCGCGGCCCGGGGTTCAGAGAGTCGAGAAACGCGTCCACGGTCGCGAGCTCGGGATCTTCGACGATCGGATCGAAGGTGCCGAGTTGTCCAGATGGCGCATCGGCGATCCACGGGGCGCCCGTCAAGGCACGCACCGTCTCCGTCAAGTCGTTCCGAAGGGCGTCGGGCACCCCAATCCAGAAAAGCTCGCCCAAGGTCCAGATCGCGAGGCAAGCATGGCGACGGTACTGAAGGACGACGCGCTCGACTTCAGCGAAGATCGCTTCGGTATGGCTCGGATCGAAGTCGCTTCCGCCCTGCGGGAGCTCGAGCCATCCCAGCATCCCCTCGGCTTCGAGCACGTCCAGATACCGGTGGGGCGGCACCCAGCCGCAGAACTTTATCGTGTTGAAGCCGAGCGCCTTGATCTCGCGAATCTCCCGACGAACGACGTGTTCGTCGGGGTTGGGGTATCCAAGGTCGGGGTACCAACCGCGATGCACGATGCCCCGCACGTAGGGCAGCTCCGCGCGCCGCTCGGGCGGTGGAAGAACCAAGGGGTAGTCCGTTTCAAGCAACTCGACCTCACGATAGATACCGCCGAAGGTGTGGAAGAGATGCGGCAGGCCGCCACTGGCGACGGTTTCGACGGGGTAGGTCGCGCCGCCGTTTTTCGTCACCCGGACCTCTAAGTCGACCTTTCCGCCGGGAAGCGGGACGTCGAAGGCGTCCCAGATGCCTTGATGACGTGCGACGGGGTCGCCGTTCGCGTAGACCTCGGCGGCGTACGAGACGCCCCAGAAACGGAGGGTGCCCCCGGCTCTCGGCACGTCGATCTCCGCTCGGTAGACGGCCGGACCTTCCCATTCGACCGAGACCTCCTGGCCCCAAGCGTGGGGCACGAAAACCGGATGCGGGCCGTCGCCGTAGTCGACCGTCCACCGAGAGACGAACATGGCGTCTATTGTAAGCTACGCAACGCTTGTGAAACCCGGCTCATCGAGAAGCCGGCGCGCATGGGCGAGCTGGGCGGCCATCGCCTTCGGACCGGGACCGCCGAGCGACTCTCGCCGCCGCACCGAACCCTCGGGCGAAAGCACGTCCAGAGCGCCGACGGGAACCTCCGGCGCGATCTCCCGAAGCGACTCGGGGGTGAGGTCTTCCAACACCAGATCGCGGGCTTGGCAGGCGCGCACGACGCGGCCGACCACCTCGTGCGCCTCGCGGAACGGCATTCCGCCTTCCGCAAGGAAGTTCGCGAGGTCGGTCGCGGTGGAGAAGTCGCCGTGTACCGAGTCGGCCATGCGCGCGGTTCGCCATTCGGCGGTCTCGATCATGCGGTGAACGAGCCGCAGCGAGTCCATGGCGAGCCGGAGCGAATCGAAGAGGGGCGGCTTGTCCTCCTGGGTGTCGCGGTTGTAGCCCAACGGCATCGCCTTCATGACCACCCCAAGGGTCTGATAGTTCGACAGGGCCCGCGCGGTGCGGCCACGAATGAGCTCGGCCATGTCGGGGTTCCGTTTCTGGGGCATGATCGACGAGCCGGTCGTCATCGAGTCGTCCAAACGCACGAAACCGAATTCCTGGGTCGAGAAGAGGATGAGGTCCTGCGAAATTCGCGAGAGTTCCACCATGACGAGCGCTAGCAGATGAAGGGCATCCATCAGGTAGCTCCGATCGCTCGTCGCGTCGAGCGCATTGGGAATCGGGGCGGTGAATCCGAGCTCCGCCGCCGTCATGTCGCGATCGATCGGGAAGCCGGTGCCCGAGTGCGCGCCCGCACCGAGGGGCGAGTAGTTGGCAATTTCGGCGATTCGTTCCGCGCGCCAGCCATGCCGTTGAAAGGCCCAGAACCAGGCGGTCAGCCACGTCGCGAGCGTAATCGGCTGCGCCCGTTGCTGATGGGTGTAGCCCGGCATGATCGTCTCCGTGTGCCGCGCGGCAAGATCGAGAAGGAGGCCCTGGAACCGCTTGACGAGCCGCTCCAAAACGAGCAGCTCGTTCTGGAGGTAGAGCCGCGCGTCGGTCGCCACTTGGTCGTTGCGGCTGCGAGCGGTATGGAGCTTGCCCGCGAGCGGCCCGATCTTCTCGCCCAGCCGGGTCTCGACGGCGGTATGGACGTCCTCGACGTCCATCCGGAGGGGAGCCGGACCCTCATCGTGGATCGCCATTAGGCCCTTAAGGATCGAATCGGCCTCTTCTTTCGTGAGAATGCCGGTCGCGCCGAGCATGCGCGCGTGGGCCATCGACCCGGCGAGATCCTCCTGCCAGAAGGTGAGGTCGGAGTCGATCGAGCCTCCGAAGGCGTCGACGAGCGCCTCCGACTCCGATCCGAACGCCCCGCCCCACAGCTTCCTCATACGGCGGGAGAGGATACCGCCCCTTAGCCGCCCGACTACGGAATGGGCCGAGGATAATCCATCGTCCGACGCGACTCGATTTCCTTCAGCTTGACTTCGCGCCAGGTCAAGACTCCGACGATGCCCAATCCGACGGCGCCGCCCGCGACGAGGCCCTGGGATATTCCGAGCCCGAGGCCCGTCTGGAGAGGATCGACCGGACCCGAAAACACGCTCGCATAGTAATTGGGAAGCATGACCGCAAGCAGGCCGCCGAGCGCGGCTCCAAAGATCGAACCTCCGAGGGCGGCCATGAAAACGATCCGAAACGCGGTGCCGGAAGTCATGGTCTCTAAAATTATACGGCAGCCTTAGAGCGTCGTCTTCGCGAAGCCCGTTCCCTGCGGCCGCCATTCGGGCGGGAGCGAGACGCCTAACGACGGCCAACCCGCGTCGATGCGGGCGAGCGTTTCTTCCCATGGTCGGATGCCGCTCACCGCGTCCATCGCCTCGACTCCGCACGCGCCGACCGCCACCGCCGCCTGACATGCCTCGAGCGGACCCATTCCCTGCGCGAGCGCGAAGAGAAAGCCCGCGACCGTCGCGTCGCCCGAGCCGGTCGTGCCCGCGACCCGCACCTGGTAGCAGGGGTGCCAAAGACACGCGCCCCCCCACCCGCGCCCTAGGCCCTCGGCGCCGAGCGCGGTTTTGAGGAGGAAGCCTCGCTCTCCCACCTTGATGCCGACCGCCTTCGGTCCCAGCGCCAGAGCCTGGTCCGCCAGCCGCTCGACCATTGCCGCAGGCAGGTGCCCCAGCGAGGCGCCTTGCAGGGCATCGAACGTGGGACGATCTAAGCAGAACATGAGCTCGTCCACACTTGGCAGGAACACGTCGACATAAGGCAGGCAGCGCTCGAGGATCGCGGTCCAATCGGCCCGTCCGCTCGCGGCCTCGGGATCGGGCAAGCTGAGATCGAGCGCCACCACGGGCACCCGTTCCTTGGCCCGCCGTAGCAAACGCTCCAACTCCTCGCCGTCGTCGGCGTAGAGTTTTGCCATGAGGGGCGGGTAGCCGAAGTGCATGAGGTCGACGCCTTCAAACGCGGCATCTGGGATGTCGTCGGAATCGAAGAAGTCGTTGCACCCCGGCGCATGAAGGAAGGTCCGGTCGGTCCGCTCCATCTGCACCACGACGGTGTAGCTCGTCCCCGCCTCGGGGCACACCGTAAGGTCGCGTCCGAGATCGCCCAAGAGGTCGCGCACGATCGTCCCAAAAGGGTCGTCGCCAATCATGCCGACGAGCCGCACCGGGAGGCCGAGCGTGTGGAGCGCCCTTCCCACATTGCTGACTGCCCCTCCGGTGCTGAGGGTCACCGGACCCGCTTCGATCAAACGGCCCGGCGTGAGCTCCGCGACCCCCGCGAGGGCGGGGATGATGTCCAGGCAGAGGTGCCCGGCGACAAGGACGGGAGCCATCGGCCCGTTATACCGAAACCGTCCCGCCGGTGCGCTCGCTTTCGAGGGCGGCGGTAAAGAGGCGGTGGCTCGCCAAGGCCTCGTCCGGCGTCGCGCAGCGGAACGCCGGCTCGACGCCCACGAGCTCGGCGCAGAAGCTGGCCCACATCTGGAGAATCGCATCGGGAAATCCGAACTCGAAGATGCCGCCGGTGATCGTGGGCCAGGCGCCGGCGTATCCCAGGTCTTCCTCGCGCCACGCTTGCGGCTCTCCGTGTTTGTAGGGCAAGGTACGGAGGGTCTTCGGCCGCTTCGTCGTGAACTCGGCGGAGTTTTCCGTGCCGAGGACGCGAATCGTCCAGGTGTTGGTGTCGCCCGGCGAGATGCGCTTGGTTTCGAAAAGGAGAGGGAAGTTGCCTTTCGCCGAACGGCAAGCGAGCGTCGCGTTGTCCCACGTCTCGCACGGCGCACGACCCCCTTTGCCGTCGGGCCGCCACTCAACCGCCTTGGTCAGAAGCGCCCGCACGTCTCGTGGCGCCCACCCAAGGCGAAGGGGCAGGTGAAGCACGTGCAGACCGAGGTCGCCCATGCAGCCATAGAGCCCGTTCGTCGCGTTCCGACGCTTCCAGTTGATGGGTTTGGTGGGGTCGAGGTCGCTTGAGTGCAGAAACGCGGCGTGAACCTCCAGGATGCGGCCAAACGAAATCTTGGCGATCCGCTGGGCGGCGGGGAAGAACGGAAATTCGCTGCTCACGCGCACGAGCTGGCCCGTCCGTCGTCTCGCCTCCGAGGCGACCCGCTCGGCGGCGGGCAGATCGATGCCGAACGGCTTTTCGGCGAACAGATGCTTGCCTGCGCGCAAAACGTCGATGTAGATTCGCTCGTGAAGATCGTGGGGCACCGCCACGTACACCGCTTCCACACGCGGGTCGTTGAGGAGCGCCCGATAGTCGGCCGAAATCACGCAGCCCAAGTTCTTCGCGAACCACTCGCGGCTCGCAAGAACGGGATCGGCGACGTGGACGATCTCCGGCTTTGCGGGATGGTCGACGAGCGCCATCCACCGTCCCACCGCCGAGGCGAACTCACGCCCCATGAGACCTCCGCCGATGATGCCGAACCGCACCGCCTTCGCCACTCCGCCATTGTGACGCAGGCCACTCGGCTTGCGGCAGCCGTCGAGGCAAACGAAGCTGCGCTTGCTTGCACCGGCTAGAAGCCGGTACGACCCTAAGGGTGCCTCCTGGAAGGAGGCACCCCCCCCCCCCGCTGTAGACTGGCGGGCGTGGCTACGATCTCTCGACGGGACGCCCTTGCCGCGGGCGCGGCGTCCCTCATGCTTCCCCGCTTCGCCGCGGCGGCGGGGAAGAAGACCCTTCGCGTGGCGCACCTGACCGATTTCCACTGTCAACCGGAACTGGGTGCGGCCAGAGGAACCGAAATGGCGATGCGGCACGCCATGGGACAGATGCCCGATCTCGTGCTCGTCGGTGGCGATCTCGTCATGGACGGCTTCTCTCAGACCGAGGCGCGTACGGCTTTGCAATGGGGGCTCTACCGCGAACGGGAGCGATCGATCCTCAACGTCCCTATTGCTCACGCCCTGGGTAACCACGACGTCTGGGGCTGGAACAAGGCGGCCAGCGGCACCACCGGCGACGAGCCGCGTTGGGGCAAGCGGTGGTTTCTGACGGAGTTCGGCCAAGAACGGACCTACCGATCGTTCGACCAAGGCGCGTGGCACTTCGTCATCCTCGATACGCTTCTCCAAACTTCGGACGGCTATAACGGCTTTCTCGACGAGGAGCAGATGGCGTGGCTTAAGGCGGACCTCGCCGGAACCCGGAAGAACACGCTAGTGATGTCGCACATTCCCCTGTTTTCGATCACCCCAGTCGCCATGGGCTACGACCCAAAGACGGGCGACTGGACGATCGGCGGCAACGTGATGACGAAGAACGTCGACGCGATTCGCGACGTTTTCGCCGCGAATCCGCACGTTAAGATCGCCCTCAGCGGCCACACGCATCTGCTCGACCGCGTCGATTACGCAGGAGTCTCTTACCTCTGTGGGGGCGCGGTATGCGGCAATTGGTGGAAGGGCGTGTACGGGCCGTTTCCGCCGGGCTACCGCATCCTGGATCTGCACGACGACGGTACGTTCACGGAGCGGTACGTCCCTTGGGGATGGCACGACGGCTTATGACGGCCCGTCGCCCCTTAACCGCCTGCGTCGTGTACGATCGCCATCAATCGGCGGACCATGCCAGACGGATCGGGGTGCTGGATCACGTTGCGGCCGTAGACGATGCCCTTCGCCCCCTGAGCCATGACCGCGCGGGTGCGGGCGAGGATCGTCTCGTCGTCGGCGCGTCCTCCGCCCCGAACCAGGACCGGAAGGCCGTTCGCGATCTCGACGACGCGGTGATACTCGAGGATGTCGTCGGTCGGATCCGCCTTGATCACGTCGGCGCCCATTTCGGCGGCCTGGCGGACGAGGGGAAGAATCTTGTCGAGGTCGCCATCCACAAGGTAGCCGCCCCCTCCGCCTTTCATGACGAGCGGCTCGACCATAAGAGGCATCCCGAAGCGCTCGCCACGCGGCCGCAACTTCGCGACGTTTCGAAGGCAGTCGCGATGAAGGACCGGTTGATCGGGCAGGAGGAGAAGGTTGACGACGACGCAGGCGGCATCGAGGCGAAGGGCCTGCTCGACGGCATCCTCCGTCACCTCCGAAAAGAGATGCGGCGGAAGGACGGGCGGATAGACGTTCGCGATGTCCGTCCGCATCACCAGCGCGGGCTTACGCGGGCCAGGAAGGGCCTGAAGGAGCCGGGCACCGCCGGGTGGAAGCTGAATGGCGTCCGGCGCGGCCTCGACGACAGTGGCGACGGCTTTTTCGAGCGATTCGATCCCGTTCAGAAACGAACGCTCGTTGAAAAATCCGTGGTCGATCGCGACATCGAAGCAGCGCCCGTCGGCGGCGAAGAGTCGGTTGAGGCGTGGGGTCATGGGCGGGCGTCCGGTTCGCCGATTCTCTGCGAGGCCTTCTTTGGGAGGCGTCTCCACTTCGAATCGGCGCTCTTTCTTGCGGATTGATAGGATACGCGGGACGTCGTACCTCGGGCCAAAGCAAAAGAGCCGGGATCCCGACGGGAGATCGGCGGGACGCGGAGATAGGCTGTTCGGACAAAGGGGACATTCAACGGCTCAATAGGTCGATGTTACGAACGCAGGAAAAAGTCGGAACCTTGGATGCCGCCTGCGCGTAGGGGCTCATGTCACAATGTCCGGCAGTACGCCTTGCCCTTGCTAAGGGACGGGGCGAGCGAGGAAGAGACAGCTTTGGCCATCGATACCAGCGACTTTAAGAACGGAATGCATTTCTTCATGGACGGCGACGTGTGGACGATCGTCGAGTTCCAGCACGTCAAGCCCGGTAAGGGTGGCGCGTTCGTGCGCACGAAGCTCAGAAAGGTGCGCACCGGGCAGCAGGTTGAGAAGACCTTCCGAAGCGGCGAGCGCGTCGAGCCCGCCTTCGTCGAGAAGGTTGAGATGCAGTATCTTTACAAGCAACAGAAGACGGCCATCCTTATGTACCTCGACACCTATGAGCAAATCGAGGTCCCCATGGCCTCGTTAGGCGAACAGGGCGAGTTCCTCAAGGACGAATCGAAGATCGTCGCCCTTGTGGCGAAGGACGAAACGCTCGGCTACGAACTTCCGTCTTTCGTGGAACTGGAGGTCACCGAGACCGATCCGGGCGTGAAGGGCGACACCGTGAGCGGCGGCGCGACGAAGCCGGCGAAACTCGAGACCGGCGCGAGCGTCAACGTTCCGTTCCACATCAACCCAGGCGACGTCCTGAAAATCGATACGCGCACCGGGACCTACCTCGAGCGCGTCAAGAAGTAGTAACGTGTAAACGATGGCGAAGTCGGGCGATTCCCGGGACGGCCTTTCCGAGGCGTTCCAAGAAGGTTTGGCGAAGGTAGCTCAGGGGCTGCTCGGCCTTGGCTCGATCGTGACTCTGGTCTCGGTCGGGCTCCTCATCATGATTTGCTTGAGGGTGAAGGGCGACCCCTCGACCACCGCCCAGGCGCTCAAGAACGTCGACATGCTTCGGCACGTCCTGACCTACGGGGCGGTCGGCGTGGCGGTGGGTTCGTCGTACGTATTCTGGGGCGAGGAAATCGGCCCCGCGATTCTCCTGGGCGTGTCGGCGCTATTATTTTTCGCGCCGGCGTGGGTCCCGATGATCGTGGGCGAGGGGAACAACGATGCGGTTAACATCGCGCTCTCGTCCATTCAGACGTCGGGCACGATCATGGGCGCGGTCGCGGCCGTGGTCCTCGTGATCGACGTGGCCGGCAAGTCCCGCCAACGGTTCAAGGTCGGCGTGAAGGCCGACCAACTCAAGTACGGGAAGGGCGTTCAGGAAGAGAAGGACAAGAACAACGTCTTTCTGGGCAAGTGCTGGCAACTCCCCTACTGCCGGAAGTTCGTGCGCGAGCGTTGTCCGATCTACCATGCGCGGCGGACGTGCTGGAAGGAGCGCGTCGGTTGCATGTGCGAGGAGGAGGTGATCCGCAAGGCGATGGAGAACAAGCCCATCTCCAAGGATCAAGTCCTCGACGGCTCGAACATCCCGCGGAACCATCGGCTTAACGAGAAGCAGAAGGCGGAACGGTGCCGCAACTGCATCATCTACAACGAACACCAGCGCCACAAGTACAAGGCGGTCGTTCCCGCGGTGTTGCTTGGGTTCGGTGTGGTTTACCTTGCCGCGCATGGGCCGCTGATCGCCATTATCGAAGGACTCGTGACCGCGATCGACAAGTCGATGCACCGCATCACGATTACGGGCGGCAAGACCGAGATTCCGGCGATCTTCTTGGAAGGCCTCCTCTTTATGGTGATGCTTCTCGCGCTGACCTACACGATGAAGTTCGTCGAGTACGCCGTCTTCAAACTGAAAATATGAGCGAG
>CAXUKB010000048.1:0-2743 GCA_964251345.1 uncultured Fimbriimonas sp.
AAAGTTCGTACACTCAGCAATAAGAGGCGATTAGGCGCGACCAGCCGAATTGTGCTTGGAGCCGCTTGGCCACCACGTACATTCTAAATCGAACGGCCATCCCTATGCCGTTCGATTTTCCACTCCTTGAGCGACCCCTCGCCTTTCCCTAGCGCTCGTCCAAGAACCGGTTTACTGCCGCCGACAGTCGCTTGATCTCGGCACCTGGAGCGTTGTGCCCGCCGTCGCCACTCAGGACGAACGACTTGGTGTGGAACGTTTTCGCCCACGCGAGGGCGGGCGCGGGATCGACGCAGCGGTCCTGGAGCGAGGGCACCACCAGCATCTTCGAACGAAGCCTCGACGCGAGCGCCTTTACGCCGCCAGAGGCCGCGTAAACGTCGTGGCTCATGATGGCGCGGAGCTGAGTCGCTACATCGAAGGGATCGAGACCCGCCGTGCCTGCCGCCCCGCCTTCCGCAGCCTTCACCGCTCCTTCCCTCGGTACGGTGGCGTCGATGCGGTGCGTGGTGGTGAGGACGACGCCGAACAGGTAGCCAAGCTGACCCATCCACGCCACTCGCTCATCGGGGTGCGCCGCGGCATTCTCCGCCAACGTCAGCCCGCCCCGCCAGAGGACTAGGTCGGCGGCGGAGACGCGCGGCGTGCCCACGATCGGTACAGCCTTCTGGACGAACTCGGGGCGGTTGCCCACCCACTCGAAGGTCTGCATTCCTCCCATCGAGATGCCCAAGACGGCCCGCAGGCGGCGGACGCCGAGGACTTTGGTGAGCAGGCGGTACTGCGACTCCACCATGTCGCGTGTGGAGATTCTCGGGAAGGCGGCTCCACTCTGCTTCTCGCTGTTCGAGGGCGAGCTCGATACACCGTTCCCGAGCGCATCCGCGACTACGACGAAGTAGCGTCTGGGGTCAACCAAGTGCCCATTGACGATCATGTCCGTCCAGTCGCCCGATTTGCCAAGAAACCACGTCGGGATCAGCACGACGTTGCTCCCGTCCGCGTTCATCGTTCCGAACGTGCGGTAGCCCACGCGGCAGTCGAGAAGGACACCGCCTCCCGAAAGAGGAAGATCGCCGACGGAGACCACTTTTTGCTCGCCTGCGGCGGTCGCCGTAGTGGCGAGGCCAAGAAGCGCGAGGGCGATAAACCAACCGGAACGGCAGGGCTTCATCCACCTTGGTTTACTCGATTCATGGGCGACCCGAGACCATCGCTCGTCGCATTCCCAATTCAGGGCTGCTTTTCCGCTATTCTTCACCAGAGGTAACACGAGTGGCAGAACAGAAGGCCGAGGTCCTGCGGGGCCACGAGGCGTACAAAGCGAGACTCGCGGCGGGCGAGAACGTGACGAGGCGTGAGACAGGCAACAGCATGGTCCCGAAGATCTTCTCCCGCGAAGAGATCGAGTATGAACCCGTGACAAGCACTGAAGATGTGCGGGAAGGCGACGTGGTGTGGTGCAAGGTGAAGGGCAACCACTTCACGCACCTCGTAAAGGCGAAGCGGCTGGAAGGCGACGTGTGGCGCTTCCAGATCGGTAATAACAAGGGTGGCATCAACGGTTGGATCGGGTTCGAGAACGTCTTCGGCAAGGCGATCTCGGCGGGAGGGAGACCGATTTAAGGCAATGTGGAATGTCCCGCCGTCTCGTGGCTTGTTGCAGAGCAGCCGTATGCTTTCTATGCCGCTCCTCGCAATGCTGCTCATGATCGGCCCCGTCGTCGGCTCGATGTCTCGCGGTATTTCCTCGTCCGTCTACCCCTTGAGCGGTTAGGCGGCGAGTGAGCGTCGGCCACGTTCGGACGTGGAAGATCCTTTGCGGTGCGCTGATGCTTGCGTGCGCCGCGCTCATGGTGCAGACGTACCAAATAGCCTGTCGGAACTAGCCGGTCGTTGTGCTCACGCACGGTGACCTCGTCTGCTATCCCTTGTTCGCCGTGGCCGTCGCGACGTTCACGACCGCCTGGATTGCGGAGCGGTGAGGTGAGACGGTGGAGATTTCACGGCGGTTCATGCCGAGCGACGTCCTTACCGGCCGCGTCTAGATGGGCGCGTCTCGTGGAACCGAGCTTCGGCTAAATCCTTCGGCAACTTGCCCTCGATCTTTTTGGAGAGTTAGGCCAGGCAGGCGTCAGTCTGAATCATCGCGCCCGCCGTACCCGCCGCAGGTCCAGCAGACTCCCCACGCCGAGCGCCGCCGCATTGACGACATACCATGCGATACCGAAGAGGTACGGGAGCGCCTCGTTCACGGACCATCCTCCCGAGCGTCTTGCCGCATGGTTGAGGAGCAGGATGAAAAGGCCGCCTGCACCATGGGCGGCGGCCATCGGCCCCGCAATCCAGCGCCTCGTCTAAGCCGCCCGCAAAGTGAAGGCGAGCACGAAAAGGAACATAATTTTCGCACCGAGATCTTCGAGGCGCATTGCAGGAAGGACGCGCATCAGGATCGATCCAGCGCCTGTCACGAGCAGGCCTGCTGCCAAGGGAGCGTGAAGCTCCACGCGCTTCTCGTGCCGTAACCCCGATGCGCCCGCACGAGCGCGTTCGCCATAGCCCTTGCGCGCCCGTAGCGCCTCGGACTCGCCCACCTCTGCGGCGGACTCTAGAAGATGCGCCCGCATTTCTCGGATTCGCTCCGTATACACCTCGGGCGGCATGCGGTCGCCGAGGGCGACGCGAAGTTCCAAAAGATAGTCTTCGATGATGCTCACCGTGCGACCTCCGTGTTCGGCATCAC
>CAXUKB010000048.1:2753-17913 GCA_964251345.1 uncultured Fimbriimonas sp.
GGCCACGGCGTCCACGAACTCCCGCCACTTGGACGCGCGGCGAGCAAGCTCCGCGTGGCCCTCGTCGGTGAGGCGGTAGACGCGTCGGTCGGGCACTTCCTCGTCCCACTCGCCCGTCGCCCAACCTTCCGCCTCAAGCGCGGAAAGCGCGGGATAGAGCTGCCCCTCCCCAATCTTGAGCGCGCCTCCCGAGGCCTCTCTCACCGCCTTGGCCACGGCGAAGCCGTGCTTGGGACCATCGATCAACGTTGATATCACATGCGCTTTCAGGTCTGTTCTGAAAGTTATGCCCCATGACAGATTGCATCTTGTAAAGATGCAATGCCTTATCGGAACTTGCATCCTTAAGGAGGAGAATTCTCCGTTAAGTAGTCTTAAGCGCACGGCATTCCTTGACGTTCTCTGCCCATCCACTCGCTAAAACTTCTCTCAGGCACGAAGGTGAGCGGGTATCCAAAAGCCCATTGACCTTCAATTCGTTGGGGGAACCGTTAAACTGAGAACCTATGGGCCTGTTGCTCGCCTGTCTTCTCGGTCAGGGACCACCCGATCCGAACCGGCTGCCGATCGGTCGGACAGGGGAGCGAGTCGTCGCGCCGGGGGCGATCACGAACCTCTCCAGCGGACGGATCGCAACGGCCGGAGATTTGGCGCAAGCGGCAAGAGGCAAGCGGTTCGTCTTTTTGGGCGAGAACCACGCGACTACGCCGCACCAAAAACTTGAGGCGGAAGTCATTCAAGCGTTGGTGGACGACGGACGCGACGTCATCGTCGGCCTCGAAATGTACACCCGGCCCAAGCAAGACTGGCTCGATCTGTGGTCGAACGGCGGAATCGAGGAAGGCGACTTCCTCATCAAGAGCGATTGGAAGGGGCAGTGGGGATTCGATTTCGGCTTCTACCGTCCCCTCTTTGAGGCCGTCCGAAAGAACCACCTTCCCCTTGTCGCGCTGAACGTTCCGCGGGACTGGGTGCGGGCGGCCGGAAAGGAAGGCTACGACGCACTCACGACCGAGCAAAAGCTTCAACTCCCCGCCGATCTTGGAGCGCCTTTGCCCAGTCATCGACGGGTTTTCGACGCTTTGATGGGGGGGCATCCGATGACGGGACACATCTACGACGCCCAGGTGCTCTGGGATCAGGGCATGGCCGACACGGCGGTCAAGTTCCTCGAGCGTCGTCCAACCGGAGGAAAGACGGTCTTCGTCGTCATTGCGGGAGCTGGCCACGTGATGTACGACCAAGGCATCAACGCCCGCGTCGAGCGACGCGGGGCCGGCAAGGGCCTGTCGGTAGTGATGCTTCAGGCCGACGGTCCGTTGACCGTCTCAAAGGGACTGGCCGACTTCGTCTACGTGACTGCCCCATGATCCACGCTCCCAAAGTCATTCTCCCGGAATCGCGGGTTCCCGTTTACGCGGCCTCGATGTCGGCAGCCCTTCTGCACTTCGCGCTACCCAAAGAGGTCGTCGCGGTGCCCGTCTGGGTTCCGGTCGCGATTATCGTCCCGCTGGTGCTCCCGCAGATCGTGCTCCGAGTCTGCGGCAACTCGCGGCTCGCCCGCCGTCTCGGAACGGTGTCCCTCTGCGCATTGACCCTTTTCCTCGTCGGCGCGTTGGGCGCGCTGATCGTCCGGCTGCTCACCCAGCCGTCGAGTCATCACGAAGCCACGCTGATTCTCCGCGCGGCGGTGCCGCTCTGGCTTGCGAACGTGGTCGTGTTCGGCCTCTGGTATTGGCGGCTCGACGCGGGCGGCCCTCACGTTCGGGAAAGAAGCCACGCGATCGCCCACGGCTTCGTTTTCCCCCAGATGACGATGGACGAGGAACTCCGAAACCACCTCTGTCAAGCGCACTGGCGACCAATGTTCCTCGACTACCTGTTCGTCGCCTTCAACACGTCGACCGCCTTTTCGCCCACCGACACAGCCGTCATTGGAGGGTGGGCCAAGGCGATGACGATGCTCCAGACTCTCATTAGCCTTAGCCTGCTCGTCGTCGTCGCCGCGCGCGCGGTGAATATCCTTTGAGGGAAGAGGGAAGAGGTCCTCTTCCCTCAAGGCTAGCCGGCTTGGCGAAGCTCGGCTTCGGTGATCATGAGCGGCGCCTTGTTCTCATTCACGACCCCTTCCTGAACGAGGACCCGGCGCACGTCGGGCAGGCTCGGCACTTCGTACATGGCGTCGAGCATGACCTTCTCGACGACTGATCGCAGGGCACGGGCGCCGGTCTTGCGCTTGAGCGCCTCCCGGGCGATCTCGCGAACGGCTCCCGGTTCGACCTCGAGCTCGATGCCCTCCATCTCAAAGAGGCGGGCGTACTGCTTGAGTATCGCGTTCCGCGGCTCAGTCATGATCATCACGAGCGTGTCCTCGTCCATTGGCATGAGCGGGGCGATGACGGGAAGCCGGCCGATCATCTCGGGAATTAGGCCGAACTTCTGGATATCGTCGTGCCGCACTTCGCTCAGAACGCTCTCGTCCTTCTTCGGCCCGCTGTTCGGGTCCGCCTTAAAGCCCATCACGTTCTCCTTCATGCGGCGTCGGATGTGATCTTCGATGCCCTCGAACGCGCCGCCCACGATAAACAGCACGTCCTTCGTGTCGATCTGAATGTATTCCTGGTTCGGGTGCTTCCGGCCACCCTGCGGCGGAATGTTGGCGACCGTGCCTTCAAGAATCTTCAGCAGCGCTTGCTGGACGCCCTCGCCGCTTACGTCGCGGGTGATCGACATGTTCTCTCCCTTACGGGCGATTTTGTCGATCTCGTCGACGTAGATGATGCCGCGTTCGGCGGCCTGCTTGGGGTTGCGCGGGTCGATTCGCTCCGCCTCTTGCCACAGCTTAAGAAGGATGTTCTCGACGTCCTCGCCCACGTAGCCGGCCTCGGTCAGGGCCGTCGCGTCCGCGATGGCGAGAGGGACGTTGAGCATCCGCGCGAGGGTCTGCGCGATGAGCGTCTTGCCCGAGCCGGTCGGACCGACGAGGAGCACGTTGCTCTTTTGGATCTCCACGCCGTCGATCTCGGCCTCTTGAACGCGCTTATAATGGTTATAGACGGCGACCGAGATCGCGCGTTTGGCTTGGACCTGTCCGACCACGTACTGGTCGAGATAGGCCACGATCTCGCGCGGCTTGAGCGCGCCGCCGACAAAGCCGGGCCGTCCCGTGGTCAACGACGGTGTCGGCCGGACGGCCGGAATGGTGGCGCCCAACGCCGCGCCCACCGGTCCGAGGCCGCCCACCTGGGGGCGATCCGGCTCGTTCGTCAGGATTTCGTTGCACAGGTCGATGCAGTCGCAGCAGACCGCCCCGTGCAGGCCCACGATGAGCTTTCGCACCTGCTCCTTGGTCTTGCCGCATAAGCAGCATTGATCCCGACGCTCGAACGTTCTCGCCATCTGTTTCCTTTAGCTTTTCCGGAGGCCTATCGCTGTCCGTTCTCGACGACGCGGTCGACGATCCCGTAGGCGTTCGCTTCCTCCGCCGACATGAAGTAGTCCCGATCGCAATCCTTCCGCACTTCGTCGGCAGGCTTGCCGGTGTGCTTGGCGAGGATCTCCATCAGGGTATCCATGTAGCGGTTCATCTCCTTGGCCTGAATGTTTATATCGGCAGTCGTGCCGCGAAACCCACCCGAAACTTGGTGAATCATCACACGACTGTTTTTTAGGCAGTACCGCTTTCCCGACGCACCCCCTGCGAGGAGCACCGCGCCCATCGAGGCGGCCTGCCCGATGCAGTAGGTCGCCACGTCGGGCTTGATGATCTGCATCGTGTCGTAGATCGCCAGGCCGTCGCTCACGCTGCCGCCGGGCGAGTTGATGTAGAACTCGATGTCCTTGTCCGGGTCTTCCTTTTCGAGGAACAGAAGCTGCGCCACGATGAGGTTCGCGACATGGTCATCGACCGGGGTTCCCAGGAACACGATCCTGTCCTTCAGCAGACGCGACCAGAGGTCGTAGGTCCGCTCGCCACCCGGGACTTTTTCGATCACGTAAGGGATTCCCATTCTTTTCCTTGTTGGGGCCGAGGCCCCAGGTCTTTAGGTACGAGGGACCTTACCCCGATATCGCGGGCCCTAGAAGGATGGGGAGGGTGACCGAAGGGCGGGGACGGCACGGGTTCGCGACGAGCCCGTGCCGTCCCACCATTTCACCCCTCACCGGTCACAATAGTCCCGGGCATGGGCAAACGGATCGGGATCGTTAACAGCGGAGGAGATTGCGCGGGACTCAACGCGGTCATCGCATCGATCGTGCGCGCGGGAGTGCGGATGGGCTACGAGTTCGTCGGCTTCGAGCGCGGCTGGGAGGGTTTGCTCTCACCCATCAAGTCGAGGCCCCTCGGTCTCTCGGAAGTCGCGCACATCTCCAACCTGGGGGGCACCATCCTCGGCACGGTGAACCGCGGCCGCTTCGGGGCGAAGCAGGGTCAGGGCGATCCACGCAAGATCCCACGCGAGATCCTCTTGGAGGCGAAGGCGAACGTGGAGCAGACCGGATGCGACGGCCTCATCGTCATCGGCGGCGACGGCACGCTCAGCGGCGCGATGCAGCTCGCCGACACGGGCGTTCGGCTTGTCGGCGTCCCGAAGACGATCGATAACGACCTTAGCGTGACCGATCGAACGTTCGGTTTCTCGACCTCCTGCCAAATCGTCGTCGACGCGCTCGACCGAATTCACACCACCGCGAGTTCGCACGGGCGTGTGATCTTCGTCGAGACGATGGGACGACACGCCGGTTGGATCGCCTTGCGTTCTGGTCTGGCGGGCGGCGCGAACGTGATCCTCCTGCCCGAGTTTCCGTTCGACATGCGAAACCTCCTCGCCTTTCTTCGCGAGCGTCATCGAAGCTCCGGGTCCAGCGTGATCGTGGTCGCGGAAGGCGTGAAGATCCGAGGCGGTGCCTCCGGCCGTCACCGCCAAGGTCAGGAGATCCACCTCGGCGGCGCCGCAAACATGGTGATGGCGGCGCTGGAGGACATGTCGGATCGCGACGAATTCGAAATGCGGGGCGTCGTTCTCGGCCACATCCAACGCGGCGGCACGCCCAACTCGGCCGACCGGATGCTCTCGAAGGCGTACGGCGTCGCGGCGATCAACGCCTACCACGAAGGAGAGTTCGGCAAGATGGTCTACTACAAGAACCTGACGATGATGACGTGCCCCATCCTTGAGGCCGTCGGCACCCTCAAGCGGGTGAACGAACAGGATCTCGAGTACCGAACCGCCCGCCAACTCGGAGTGTTCATCCATTAGTGGATCGTCAACCTTCGTTCGGCGATTTTCTCGTAGCCGCGGGATGGTTCGTGCCCCCCTGTGCGAAGCTGCCCCATGCGAGGGTAGGAGCGTCGGCACGAGAGCATCCGACGCCTACGGCTCGTTTCGGGATCGAAGCTCGGCGCAGAGTGAATCAGTCGTCCGCTCTCCTTCGCCGAGTTGTAGCCGGTGGCGTTTGCCTCCACCCGAGGCTCCCGACGAGGTTGAGGCCTCGGGCTAAGGGGCTTTCCGTGCCACCAGGAAGCCGTCAAGCGATGCTTGACATCGCACTCGTGGCGCTTCTGAAGAGGAGAGGCCTGATCGGACTGGCTCTGGGCCGAGATCGCTCGTCCAGTTTGGGAATGTCGTGAGAACCGAACCGTTTCGGGTGCCACGTCTCGCGCTGGCTTACCTCGGCGTCTCTCAGTACCTGCGCACGTACTGGTGGTTTGCCGCCATCGTTCCCGTTTTTGGACTCCTTCTGCTCGTCTTCGGACCGGGCGTGATGAAGGCGATGGGACTGATGGCGCTCCTCTGGCCGCTCAGTTTGCCCGCCCGGGCGATCTTCGCGACCTCCAAGGCCGGAAAGCTGTTGGAGCAAGGCGCTTGGGCCTCACTCGAAGACGGCACGCTGTTCCTCCACGGAGCGGATGGCGGCGGCCTCAAGCTCAATCTTCCCGCCGTAAGGCGGGTCGAGCGTCGGCGCGGATTTCTGGTGCTGGTTCTCGCCCGTGGCGATTTTGTGGCGTTGCCGTTATCGGCGATGTCCGACGCCTTTGTGATGGCGGTTGAGAAAGGCACAGTTGTTGCGATTTAGGGGGACATCCCTAATGAATCCGCGTCGAGTCGTCCGATAAACCCTTCGATGCGGATGGACCTGCCCCTTGCGCTTGCGCTCAGCGCTCGTGCGAACGCCTTCTTCCGCGGCGCGACGGGGCGCATGGAGGTGCTCGCCGGACACGCCGCTTTTGCTCGGTTCCACGATCTCGCGTTCGTTCGGCAAACCGGCCTTGGCGGCGATCTCGTCGCCGAGGGGAGCGTGCCCTGGTTTCGGCGGCTCCGGAACGAGGGTGTCGCGCGCGTTCTGCCGACGCTCTCGGGCATGCGCCTGGACAAGGGAGCGGACGCGCCTTGGGGACTCATTACGGAGGGCGATCGCGGGCTCGAACTCTGGTCGCCCAACGTCGGCCGGCGATTCCAGGGCCACGACGATCTTCAGCCCTACCGAGTGACGATGACGTCCAGTCGATTCGACCGGTGGTCGATGAAAGCGCCGATTACCGTCGAAGAGGCAAGCGTCGGACTGTTCGACGCGCTCGTCGCGGCCAAGGCCCATCTCGAGACCGGCGGCCAGACCCTTGCCGCAACTGCAGTGGGCAAGTTCCTTGGTCTTCACGAAATCGAGAGTCCCGACATGGCAGGCGACCTGGCCCCGGTCGCGGCGGACCTCTTGCCTTGCGCGCGGGCGCTGTTCGCTTCGGGCGCGCGGGTGTTCGCGCTTATCGAGACGACCGGCTGGATGAGCGCCACCGATGAGTCGGCCCGGGCTCTCGCGGAGCCGCTTTGGAACGCGACGCGGATCGCCCTCGAAACCGCCGTCTGAGGGTAACGAGAACGAGCAATAGGGAAGTAAGAGGCGGAAAACCTCTCTTTTCTTGTTCCCGGCACACGGTTCCCGGTATCCTGAAGGAATGTTCCTCGATGAGGCTATCGTTACGCTTGCCTCGGGACGAGGAGGCTCGGGCGCGGTTGCGTTCCATAAAGAGAAGCACGTTCCGCGAGGCGGCCCAAACGGTTCCGACGGCGGGCGTGGCGGAGACGTGACGCTCATTGCCGATCGAAATCGGCGCACCCTTTACGACTTCAAGTTGCTCGACCACTATGAGGCCGTCGATGGCGGTCACGCCCATGGCAACAAGCGTGGCAAGGATGGCAAAGGGATCGTCGTTAAGGTTCCCGTCGGCACGATCGTCACCGACGACGAGACCGGCAACCTTCTCGTCGACATGACCGTCCATGGCACGAAATACACCCTCTGCCAAGGCGGCAAAGGCGGCTTCGGCAACGCCCATTACGTGTCGAGCGTCCGCCAAGTGCCGAACTTCGCGCAGAAGGGTGCGCCGTCCGAGCGCAAGCGCGTTCGAATGGAGCTCAAGTTGCTCGCCGACGTCGGCCTCGTTGGCCTGCCTAACGCCGGCAAGTCGACGCTGATCTCCCGCATTTCCGCCGCGAAGCCGAAGATCGCCGACTATCCGTTCACGACGATCGTGCCCAATCTTGGCGTGGTGCATTTCCGCAACGACAGCTTCGTCGTGGCCGACATGCCAGGTCTTATCGAAGGCGCGAGCACGGGAATCGGCCTCGGCCACCAGTTCTTAAAGCACGTCGAACGGTGCCGCGTCCTTGTGCACGTCGTCGACGTCGCGCCCGTCGACGAAAGCGACCCCTTCGCGAACTACGAGCTCATCGAAGGCGAGCTCAAGGGCTACTCCGAAGAAATATGGTCGCGGCCCCGTCTGATCGCCCTGAACAAGATGGACCTTATTCAAGGCGATCGGTTCAACGAGTTGCGCGAGCAATTTGAGGCTCTCGGAATGCCGCTCTACACGATCTCCGGCGTCACCGGCGAAGGCTTGGAGCCGCTCATGGATGGGATGCTCACGACCCTGAAGGAGAACACTCCGGACGAGCCGGAAGAGGTTCTCGTCCCCACGCTCAAAGCGAACGACGACCTTTCGTGGGAGGTTCAGCCGCAGACGAGCGGCTATCTCGTCCTCGGACGTCGACTCGAGCGCATGGTCGCGATGACCGATCTCGCCAACGACGAGGCGGTGAGGTACCTTCATCGGCGGCTCCAGCGTATCGGCGTCATCGATCGTCTGCGCGAACTGGGTGCCGAGGAAGGCGACACGGTCGCCGTCGGCGACGTGGAGTTCGCCTTTAGCGACGAACGATGAGAATCGGAATCTTTGGCGGCACCTTCGACCCGCCCCACAACGGACACATCGCCCTCGCTCGTGCCTGCCGCGAGGGCCTGGACCTGGACGAGGTTCTTTTCGTTCCCGCGGCTCAAAACCCTCTCAAGACGAACGGGCCGCGCGCCAGCGCGAAGGATCGCCTCGCGATGTTGGGCCTGATCGCGGCGGGCGAGCCCGGAGTCGGTGTGGTCGATCTCGAAATTCAGAAGGGTGGGACGAGCTACACCGCCGACACCTTGACCGACCTTACGATGGCCCAACCCGCAGACTACTGGTTTCTTCTCGGTGGCGACGCCCTGAAGGGTTTCGGCGAGTGGAAGAACCCACAGAAGATTCTGCGGCTGGCTCGGCTTGGGGTGGTTCTGCGGCCCTCCCAGGCCGACGCGGACGTCGTGATGCGGTTTTCCGAACCGTATCGAGAGCGGGTCGACCTCATTCGGATGACGCCCGTCGATGTGAGCAGCACGGAGATCCGCCAGCGCATCTCACGGGGACAGACGATCGCGCCTTACGTTCCGCAGGCCATTCAGGCGTATATCGAAGAGAAGGGACTTTACCAAGGCTAGATGAACTCAACAGAAAAGACCGAACGGATCCGCGAAGCCGCGGACGACATGAAAGCCGAACGCATCGAGGTGCTCGACGTCCGCGCCAAGACGAGCGTGGCCGACTTCTTCGTGGTGTGCAGCGGCACGAGCGATCGCCACGTGCAGTCGATCGCGGACAGGGTGGCGGAGCAGATGGCGGTGGCACGGGCCAAGCCGGTGCGCGTCGAGGGCGATCGAAGCGGCTGGGTTCTGCAGGACTACGGCGACGTCATTCTGCACGTGATGCGGGAAGAGCAGCGGCAGTTCTACGATCTGGAGCAACTTTGGACGAGCCTCCAACCTAATCCCGACCTGCCGTAGAGCGAATGCGTGGGGATGGCCCCCACGCTCCCGCATTGAGGTTTCTGGCCGAAAGCGGGACAAAAGTCTTGGCGATCCAAAGGAATGTGTCGCATAATGACCTTTGCCCCGCCCGACCGCCGCTTCTGTGGGGACCCGCGTGGAGGAGCCGATGAGCGCGACCTTAATCCCCACCAAACCTTCCGGAGAACGACCTCCGACTTTTCCGCCGATCTCGACGACTTTCTCGGGTCCTCCCGGCGACGACTCGTGGTTAGGGCGTCTTGCCGATGAGATTCGCCGCATCTGCCGCATGGCCGACGCCGCAGAGGGTGAGGATCTCGCCTCGATGATCGGCTTTCTCGACCTTCGCCGTGCGATGGTCATCAACGAAACCCTGCTGAACAACTCGTTGGGTGACTTCCCGCTGCCGCCGGTCTCCGATATTCCGATCGACTTCTTGCTCGCTCCGTCTCGCGAGGGGCGGATCCTTCAGGGTTTTCTCAACCAACTCGACGAATGTCGTGCCCGTTGCGATCGACGATTGTCGCGGCATCGCTTCGAGGTGCGACTTATGCGGGACCTCGGCGCGTCTGATTCTTGATGCCCCCGAAAGACGTCAGCGATCCGAAAGCCGAGATCGCGCGCCTCAAGGCGAAACTGGCGACCATCCCGGACCGCGACATCCGGGCGGCCATTCAGGAGCGGATCGACGTGCTCGCCGCCCAGGTGTTCGAGCCGGAGCCCACGAAGGCGGAAGAGAAGGAGCCGGAAGCCCCGCCTCCCCCGCCCACTCCACAGCAGTCGGAGCAGGCGGAGCGCCTTGTGCGCCAGGCGATGCTTGAGAAGCAGCGGGGCAACAAAGTCGCCGTGACTAAGCTACTCGAGGAGGCGGTCGCCGTCGCGCCGGGAGCGCCCGCAACGCTGGAAGCCCTCGGGGATGACTTTGCCGAACGCCGCCGCGTCAAAAAGGCGCTTGAGTGTTACAAACGCGCGATGGCCTTGGACCCGAAGAACGTTGGCCTGGAGAAGAAGCACGCCAATCTGGTGTTCAACGTCGGGACGGCAGGCACCATCGAGCAGCAGCTTCGGGCGAACAGCGATTCGTTTCTTCTCACGAGTAGCGATCACGTCGCAAACCTCGGGGTGGCAAGGATTCTGTCGTTCTTCGTCCCCGGCTCAGGTCATATCCTGCTCGGGCGAACCGGAATGGGCATTGGTTTGCTTGCCACTTACATCGCTTGCTTCGTTTGGCTGTTCCTACAGCGAAAGGACGTAAGCGAACTCGTCAAGCTGATTCTGGGCGGCCGCGGCAATTTCGGTATGGGAATTTTCCCGCCCATGATCATCGCGACCCTCACGATCTTCGTCGCGGTGGGGTCGCTCGGGGCCGACCGTGCCGCCGCCCGAAGCGTTAAGCCCCAGCGCCCGACGCCTCCGGTCAATCTCCCATTTGACTAATGCGAGATAAAACGGAGTAGGCTCACGGCCCGGCCGTTGTTCGGGTCCAGGTGAATCGCCTTGATGAGCTCTTGCTTCGCTTCCGGCGTGCGCCGAAGTTCGTTGAGCACGGAGCCGAGTTGGGTGTGATATCGAGAGTCTTGCGGCACCGCGCGCACGGCCAAGTTCGCCTGGTCCAAAGCCGCCTTGAAGTCGTGCCGGTTGTAGAGCAACTGCGAAAGCTGGTAGGCGGCTTCGCCGCCGGTGACGCGGAGCACGGGGGCCTTGTCGGGCTCATCGGCCATCTGACGGTCCATCCCAAGCACGCATTGGCGAAACATCTGCTCCGCGACCTCGTCCTCGCCCAGAATGTGATGAACCTTGCCGCTGATAAAGTAAAGCGACGCCATCAACGGGCGGTAGGTATTCAGTCGATCGACGAGGTTGCCCGCTTGTCGAAGTTTCTCCTTATCATCGGTCGTTAAGGGTTTGTTCGCGTCGTAAGCCGCGATCCGGGACTGCGAAAGTCCTTCCATCTGGACGAACAGGCGCTCGTACTCTGCGTCGTCGTTGATTGCCGTGCCATAGCCTTGCGGCAAAGGCGCGGTCTGATTCGAGAGGAAAAGAGCGACCGCGAGCACGCCGACGAAGGCGGCCGGACCGACCCAGCGCGGAAGCCGTCTAGTTGGCAACGACGTTCACCAGCTTTCCGAGCACGACGACGATCTTACGAACGGTGACCCCTTCGAGGAAGGGCGCCAGCTTGGGCCGAGCCATCGCCGTGGTCTCGTGCGCCTCCTTGGAGGCGCCCACCGCGAGGGGGAACGTATCTCTGAGCTTGCCGTTCACCTGCAGCGCGATCGTCAATTCTTCCTCCAGGGCCAGAGACGCATCGGCGACCGGCCAAGTCGCGTCGTAGGTAAAGCCCTCTTTCCCGAGCTCGGACCAAAGTTCGTCGGCCGAATGGGGCGCGCCGGGAGAGAGCAGCAGCACGAGCGTTTCCGCCGCCTCGCTCAGAGCAAGCGTTTGGGCCCGCGTGGCCTCCCCCTTCGGCATCAGTTCGTTCAGCGCGTTCACGTACTTCATCAAAAAGGAAACGTACGTGTTGAAGCCGAACCGTTCGATGTCGTCGGTCACCGCCTGAATCGTCTGGTGCGTCGCGCGGCGGATCTTCTTGGAAGCGTCGTCACCTTCTTCGAATCCGATGAGATCGCGCCACTCGGGCGCATAGTGAGTGCGCAGGGCCTCGCTCGCGCGGAACACGCGCGAGAGGAACTTCCCGAGGTCGTCGACTCCCTTGTTTTCCCACTCGATATCGGCATTAAAGGGCGCCTTGAAGAGAAGGTAGAGCCGCAGCGCGTCCGCTCCCGAGGCGGCGACCATTTCGTCGGGCGTGACGACGTTCTTCCGGGACTTGCTCATCCGGGCCCAACGCCAGGTGAGATCGTCGGTTGCGTAGTTCGCGACCTCGTCGAACGGAACGACCACGCCGTCCTCGTCCTTGCCGCCCTCGCCTTCGGGGTTCTTCCGGAAGGCGGTCCAGGCGAGCACCTGTCCCTGATTCTCCAGCCGGGCGAAAGGCTCCTTGACACCGACAAGGCCGGCGTCGTACAGCACCTTCGTCCAGAATCGAGCGTAGAGCAGGTGCATCACCGCGTGCTCCGCGCCGCCCACGTAACAGTCGACGGGCATCCAGTAGTCGGCGGCGGCGCGGCTCCAACCCTGAGCGTCGTCGTGCGGGTCGGTGAACCGCAAGAAGTACCACGACGAGCACGCGAAGCCGCCCATCGTGTCTGTCTCGCGGCGGCCCAGCCGCCCGTCTTGGTCGGTGACGTTCACGAACTCGGGAATGTGGGCGAGCGGGGAAGTTCCGTCGCCACTCGGCTCGTACGAATCGACGGTCGGTAGGTAGACCGGCAGATCCGCTTCCGGCACGAGTTGCTGTTCGCCGTCCGCCGCGTGGATCACCGGGATAGGGCAGCCCCAGTACCTCTGGCGCGAGATCAGCCAGTCGCGCAGCTTGAACTGGGTCTTGCGCTGACCGATACCGAGCCCCTCGATCCAGCGACCGAGCGAAGTCTGCGCTTCGGCGACCGTCATGCCTTCATACTCGCCGGAGTTGACGAGAACGCCGTCCTTCGCCGCGAAAGGCAAAGAAGGCTCGATTCCCGCTTCCGGCGCGATCACCGGGACGATCTCGATACCGAACTTCTCGGCGAACGCGTAGTCGCGCTCGTCGTGCGCAGGCACCGCCATGATCGCGCCGGTTCCGTAGGTCGCCAGCACGTAATCGGCGATCCAAATCGGTACGCGTCGTCCGTTCGCCGGGTTGATGGCGTACGCGCCGGTGAAGACGCCCGTCTTCTCACGCTCGGTCGAGGTCCGATCGATGTCGCTGATCGTGCGGGCCTTCTCCTGGTACGCCTTGACGTTCGCCTTCTCCGTTTCCGATCCCGGCAAGGAGGCGACGAGCGGATGTTCCGGTGCCAGGACGCAGAACGTCATCCCGAAAACGGTGTCGATACGGGTGGTAAACACCCGGAACGTGGCGCGAGCGACTTGACCGACGTCGGTAGCATCGGAATCGAGGTCGTAAGGCTCGGAAGAGGCGCTCGTCTCGTCGGCCACGTTCATCTCGAACTCGACGCCCACGGACCTCCCGATCCAGTTACGCTGCTGGTTCTTGATGCCTTCGGGCCAATGCAGATCGTCCAGATCGTCGATCAACCGATCGCCATAGGCCGTGATCCGGAAGAACCATTGCGGAATGTACTTCTTTTCGACGAGGGCGCCTGATCGCTCCGCCCGGCCGTTCTTGACCTCTTCGTCGGCGAGAACCGTTTTGTCGACGGGATCCCAGTTCACCGCCGCGTCCCTTTGGTAGGCGAGACCGCGCTTGTAGAGAACCTCGAAGATCCACTGAGTCCACTTGTAGTACTCGGGATCGGACGACGAGAACGAGCGCGACCAGTCGTAGGAGACGCCGATCAACTCCATCTGCTCTCGATAGCGCGCGGCGTACCGCTCGATCATCGGCGCGGGATGCGTGTGGGTCTTGATCGCCTCGTTCTCGGCCGGGAGGCCGAACGCGTCGAAGCCCATCGGATGCAGGACGTTGTAGCCCTGCATCGCCTTCATTCGACAAAGAACATCCGTCGGAACGTAGTTGCGACAGTGGCCGACCGAGAGACCCGCCCCGCTCGGATACGGGAAGAAATCCATCCCGTAGAACTTGGGCGCACCCTCGCGGTCGCGCGTGCGAAAAAGGTCGGCCTCGGCCCACTTCTGTCGCCACTTGGCTTCAAAGGAGGACGGGTCGTAACGGTCTGCCATGTTTGGCTAAAGGTTACCGCCCTCCTGTGACGAGTGTCTCCCGACGGTGATCGAGAGGTTTAGTTCTTGATCGCTTTCTTCATGCCCCGGTACTTGTGGCCGAAATAGTGCTTCGTGGCGCGGTAGTGGTGGCCCACCCGGTGATACCGGTTCTTCACCACCCGTCCCGCATGATGAAGCGGCGCGCCCGACTGGGCTTCGGCCACGGCAAAGGACGAGAGGAGGACGAGGACGCAGAGAGCGGTTCGCATGGGCATACGACCCCTGACAGCGGGGACGGAGTTCCGGTTAGTGACCGTACGCGATCGACTTGATTCGGATCATCGTCCGTCCGGCTTCGGGAGCGATGGTCACGATAAGGTCGTTGCCCTTCGGCGTCTTCCCAATGATCGTCTGACCGCCGCCCATGGGCTTGGAGGAGAGCGCGAGCTTGCCCACGTACCACGTCGTCACCTTCTCGAGGGAATCGGGCGTCGCCAGCACAAGCGAGTAGTGCGTGCTCCCGTCGCTTCGATGGTCCGGCATCGCGCTCATGTTCTCGGGTGCCTCCGCGCCGGGATACAGCGGAACGTCCGCCGACTTTGCCACGCCCTCGGGGGTGAGGTCCGCACTTGCCGCAGGGCTCGCGGGCGTGGGCGTTCCTGCTGCGTCCGCCTTGGACGTTTCGACCGGCTTTGCGCAGGCGACGAGGAACAGGGCGAGCGGAAGCAGGCGGCGCATCGCTAAAGTTTATCCGCCGTTGCACGCGGAGCCCACCCAGAACGGCTGGTGAGTCTCTCGAACACGACGATCTGGAGTCACGAGGCTCCACAATAGAAGTTATGGAGTTTTTTGCGGAAGGACCCGAGCGGCTCGACCGCTTCCTTGCCCTTCGCCTTCCCGAGCACAGCCGAACGAAGCTTGCCCGTTTGGTGGAGGCAGGCGGAGTCACCGTCGACGGACTGGCGCAGAAGCCGTCGTTCCGTTTGGAGCCGGGAATGCGGGTCGCGCTGGAGGAGCCGGAGGAGAAGCCGGCTCACGACCTGACGCCCGCCGACATCCCGCTCGACATCGTGTACGAAGACGACGTCCTTCTCGTGGTGAACAAGCCGCGCGGACTCGCCTCCCATCCGGCCTCCTCGCTTCACGAGCCGTCGCTCGTGAACGCGCTTCTGGCGCGCGGGACGCCGCTGAGCGGATCGGGCGAGGCGTTTCGTCCCGGAATCGTGCATCGCCTCGACCGGGAAACGACGGGACTGATGGTCGTCGCCAAGACGGATGC